>DAOTXE010000053.1:0-4232 GCA_034435355.1 Chloroflexota bacterium | reverse complement strand
TCCTGTGCGAGAAGCCGCTGTCGCGCCGCCCCGAGGAGGTCGAGGCGCTGTTCGACACGGCGGAACGATCCGGCCGCCTCTGCATGGAGGCGTTCATGTGGCGGCACCACTCCCAGACGAAGCGCCTTGCAGCGCTCGTCGCGGACGGTGCGATCGGCGAGCTGCGGCTCGTCCGTGCCGCCTTCAGCTTCCCGCTCGTCAACCCTGACGACGCCCGCCTGCGACCCGACCTCGGCGGCGGCGCACTCATGGACGTCGGCTGCTACTGCGTGTCGGCGTGCAGGCTGCTGGCCGGCGAGCCCGTGCGGGTGACCGGGCAACAGGTCGTTGGGCCGAGCGGGGTGGACGTCCGATTCACCGGTTCGCTGGCGTTCGACGGCCCTGCGCTCGCCTCCTTCGACTGCGCCATGGACCTGCCCGACCGAAGCGAGCTCGAGGCCATCGGCTCGAAGGGCTCGATCCGGGTGCAGGACCCGTGGCAGTGCCGACAGCCTTCGCTGCGGCTCCAGCGGGGGGACGCCGTCGAGGTGATCGAGGTCGAGCGCGAGGATTCCTACCGTCTCGAGCTCGAGAATTTGGGCGCGGCAATCCGCGGCGAAGCAGTGCCGCTGCTGGGGCGGGCGGACTCGGTCGGCCAGGCCCGGACGATCGAAGCGCTCTACCAGTCGGCGACCACCGGCGAGGCCGCGTCCGTATCCGTCCCTGCACCCCGGTCACCCTGAACCGGGCGTTCGGACGTGGGCCCGCTACCCGGCCACGGGCGCGAGTCGGTCCGCCTGGCGGGCCAGGGCAAGGAGCGCCAGGGCCACGACCCCGAGGGTGACTGCACAGCCCAGCCACAGCGCGGCTCCCTGCCCCGCATCGAGGATGAAGCCGGCGATCGGCGGCCCCAGCCCGGAGCCGAGTCCGCCGGCGGCGAGAGCCACCCCCTGGAACGCGCCGCGCCGATGCGCCGGGGCCACGCCCATGACGGGCCGGCCACCGCGGTCCGGGACCCACGCAGGCGCTTCACGAGCGCCTGCGGCCCGGCTCAGACCCCCAGCCGCTCCAGGTAGTACGGCAGCGCACTAGGACCCGCGGGCCGGCGTGGCGAGGGCCTGGATCTCGGCCGCGGCCGCCGCGAGGGGCGCGAGGTCCGGTCCGCGCATGATGTAGCCGTAGTTGCCGATCGCAGCGGCGAAGACGTCGTCGATCCGCTCGTGGTGGACGAGCAGGGAGCCATAGCGCTCCAGGACGACCGCATGGGCCAACGCATAGGGGCGGCCGGCCTTCCGACCGGCCCACATGCAGTAGTAGGGGCGCTCGGTGCGCACGCTGCTCGTGCCGGTCACCACGACCTCCGCCCAGGCACGGTAGAAGTCGATCTCGTTCGCCCAGTTCCACATGTCGACCGTCAGGCCCCCCGGCTGGCGCATGTTCACCTCGAGGGCCGCCAGGGAGCCGTCCGGTCGGCGGAAGAACTCGAAGTGAAACGGCCGTTCGCGGACGTCGAAGGCGCGGACGAGCCGCGTGCCGACGCCGGCCAGGTCCGGAGCGATCTGGCGGTCGATCCAGTACCACAGGTCGGCCCCGCGAACCGCGTCGAGGACCGGCACGCCGTAGACGAGCGAGGACGAGAAGACGATCGCGCCGTGCCGGTCCACGAGCCCGTCGAAGCTGAGCAGCTGGCCGGTGAGCTCCTCCTCGAGGATGTGGTCCACGTGCGGCCGATCTGCCAGGAACGCGGCGAGGTCGTCGTCGTTCTCCAGGCGGTACGTGTGAGCCGCCCCAACGCCGACGTCCGGCTTCGCGATGATCGGATAGCCGACCTCGGAGACGAACTCGCGTGCGACAGGCGCGCTCCGGACGAGGCACCCGCGGGCTGTCGGCACGCCCGACCGTTCGAAGACCCGTTTCATGGCCGACTTGCGCTTCACCCGCCCGATCGATCCGGCCCGGAGGCCGGGCATGTTGAACTCGGTCCGCAGGCGGGCCTCGGTCTCCAGCCAGTACTCGTTGAGCGAGTCGATGCGGTCGAGCTTCCCGTATCGATGGGTGAAGTAGCCGAGGGCGCGCAGGAGGGCGTCGAAATCGTGGAGGTCGGGGACGCGGTAGTACTCGGTGAGCGCCTGGCGCAGCTCGGGCCGGAGCGATTCGTACGGAGCGTCGGCCAGCCCGAGGACGGTGGCGCCGAGCTCCCGCAGGCGCGCGCAGAACAGGTAGTTGGTCGGCGGGAAGTGCGGCGAAAGGAAGACGATGTTCATTGGCGCCACAGTCTACGGTGGCCGGAGCCAGAGATCGGTCACGTCGATGCCCCGTCGCCTCCTCCCGTGCACCCGGCTGCGCGAGCGTCGCGGCGCCGCTCCCTGACGAAGAGATGGGCGAGCAGGTCGTCGTCACCGCGGCCCGCGACGGGCTCGCCCGGCAGGGCGACGCGGACGCTCGCGGACCTGATCCGCCTCGGAGCACGGCCGCGGCCCGCGGCTCAGCTGGAGCAGGGCAACAGGCCTGCCGCGTCCTTCGCCTCGAGGATGCGCAGGGCCGCGTCGTCGACCCGGGCCGCGAAGGTCGGGTTTTCGGCCGCCCGAGCCTGAAGGGCAGCGATCATCGCCACCGTGCATACTCCGCCGATCCGGGGGGTGGCAGGCGACCGCGAGGTCCCACCAGCGCGGCGTCCGACTCGGTCGCCATCCGTTGCGCTGGGCCAATGGCGAGACCGATCCTCCGGGCAGGGCGTGATCGCGCCCAGAAGCGTCACGGGGGGCTCCGAGTTGTCCGCTGAGCAGAACAAGGCCGTCGTCCGCAGGTTCATCACCGAATCACTCGATGGTGGCAACGTCGATGTGATCGACGAGCTGCTTGCCCCGAACTACGTGAACCATGCGATGGGCGGCATGGACGTCGCGGGCTTCAAGGCGACGTTGGCTGCGATGGCTGCGGCCATACCCGGTCGTGAGTTCAAGATCGCCGATCTGGTCGCCGAAGGGGACGCCGTGGTCGCCCGCTTCACGTGGGCGTACACACTCGCCAGCGGGCAGAAGCTCTCGGGCCGGGGTCTCACCTACTACGGGCTCGCCAACGGCAGGATCGCAGAAGACGACCCGATCACGACGCCGGATCTCATGCAGACGCTCGGGCCTTTGCTCGCGCCGCCGAGCGCCTGATCCGTGGGTTGTGGCCACCGCTGACCACGCCGTCTCGCCGTCGGCGATTCCGCGACGGCCGTCACCAGCGTTTCGAGCTGCACCCACAGCGGCGCGGATATCGCCCGCTCGTTGTCGGTGCGCGCTGCGGGTGTCATCAGCCGCTCTGTCGGGCAAGCTCGCTGGCGACCTCCGTCAGTGCGACCGGATCGCGAATCCTGACCTCATCACGGGAGATGTCGATCAGTCCCTCCACATGGAGGTGATGGAGGTTGCGGGTCACCACCTCGCGCACCGACCCGATCGCGTCGGCGAGCTCCTGCTGGCTGGCGTGCACGAGAAGTTCGTGGCCCGGACCGGCGATCGCGAGGAGGAGCAGCTGGCGGGCGAGGCGCTGGCGAATTGAGAGGAAGGCCTGCTCGGAGATGTCCTCCAGCAGCCATTGGAGCTGGCGCGTGAGCTCCGCTGCGCAGGCGCCGGCGACGCCTGGATCCGTTGCCAGGAGAGCCCGCAGGGCGTTGACGCGGAGAGCCACCACGAGCGCGCTCGTCATCGCCTGGATGCTCTCGGGTGCGGGACCGCCGATGACGAGGGCGAGGCCGACAACGTCGCCGCTTCGGGCGTAGCGCACGGTTACCTGCCGCCCTTCCGTCGACGACAGGAAGACCCGAACAAGGCCCTTGACCACCACGATGAGGCGCGGAGGTTCTCCATCGCGGTAGATCAACGCGCCCGCCGGGACGTTGATTCGGATCGCATCGGAGAGGAGCCGCTCGGTCGCCTCGCGCGGGAGCGCGAAGAGGAAGCCGCCCTCGAGTCCATCGAGGGCCAGCTCGTCGAGCGCATGCGCCTGTCGGTTCATCAGCCCTGGCCGCGCGAGCGGCCCGCCACGGGTTCCGATGAGACGATACGGGTTCCGCGGCAGTGGCCCAAGTGCCGAATGGAGGCCATGAATGGCCGGGAGGCGTGACCCAGGTCACACACGCCGCTTACCGCGGTCACCGACCCTGGACGAAGCGGGGGGCATCCTGACCAGGTGGTCGGAACCCCCGGATCTGCCGCGGGCCGACAGCAGAACAGGCCAGGGCATGACATGGTCGTCACCGAGAG
>DAOTXE010000052.1:0-30993 GCA_034435355.1 Chloroflexota bacterium | reverse complement strand
CTGATGATGCCTGGGAAGCGGTTGCGCGCCGATTGGGCGACGATCGGGCGGTCGGCGCTCGAGCGACGGCGTTCGTCGAGCAGGCGGGCCACCTCCTCGATCGACATGAGGCGCTGACCGCCCGCCGAGCGTTCCATCCGGACGCGGCCGTCAGTCTCCCAGCGGCGCAGGGTTTCGGTGGTGACCCCGAGCATTTCGGCGGCCAGACCGACCCGAAGGCGTCGCGGGGTAGAGCGACGCACTGCATGCGTCTCGCCGTATGGCGGTTCAGGAGCGGCCATGTGTCTGGGTATTTCCCTGCTCGTACCAACCGTTTGCCGTCGACAGGACGTTATTCTATCAGGGGAATAACGGGTCCGGAGGCAAGGCGTGCATCGTCCACCCGACGGGACTGCGCAGGGTCAGGAGCCGGGTGTGATCCCCTTGAGCCGGTCGGGGAAGGTCTCGTCGAACAGGTCATCGGCGGCACGCCGCGACCGCTCGGCCCAGGCCTCGAATGCGGCCATCAGCAACTGCCCGTCCTCGGTCAGCACCGATCCACCGCCGGCGGCGCCGCCCACGTGCCGCTCGATGAGCTGGAGTCCAAGGTGCTTCTCGGCCCGCTGCACGATCGTCCAGGCCTTGCTGTACGCCATCTTCATGTCGGCCGCGGCGCGGTGCAGCGACCCGGTCGACTGCACGCCGGCAAGGAGCTGGGAGATCCCCGCTCCGAACACCGGGTTCCCCCGGTCCTCGAGCCAGAGCCGCAGCCCTGGTCGGATCATGCCCATCGAGGCCCGCCTCCCTGGATCCCGTCGGTCTGCGCGCTGGCGGCCGCGAGACGGACGGTACCACCGTTGGTGAGCCCACAGGCCCGCTCCGACCTTGACCGACAACGTCGGCCGTGAGCACAACCGGGGGCGGCGCGCCCCGGAGCTCGAGTCTGCGGCGGTAGACTGCGAATGCCTCGTCCGTGGCGTCACGGCTGACATTCAGCCGTCGACGCCACCCGGTCCGTCCGCTGAGGGAAGGTGACATGCAGCTCAGGAAGATGTGGCTGAACCTCAACGGCGCGGACCGCATGCTCATCTGCGATCCCCGGAAGGACACGCTGTCAGACGTGCTCCGGCGGATGGGGCTGACGGGCACGAAGGTCGGCTGCGACACGGGTGTCTGCGGCTCGTGCACCGTCATCCTGAACGGCAAGGTCATCCGGCCCTGTATCCGCAAGATGCGGACGATCGACGAATACAGCCGAATAACGACGATCGAGGGCATCGGCACGCCGACGAACCTCCACCCGATCCAGGCCGCGATCATGAACTCCGGCGGAATCCAGTGCGGATTCTGCGTTCCCGGCTTCGTCGTCTCGGCGTATGCGCTCCTCCAGCAGAACGTCGACCCGACGCGAGAGGACGTGCGCGACTGGTTCCAGAAGAACCTCAACGTGTGCCGCTGCACCGGGTACAGGCAGATCGTCGACGGCGTCATGGATGCCGCGAAAGTCATGCGCGGCGAGGCGACGATCGAGGACATCTCGTTTAGGAACCCGGCCGACGGCGAGTTCTACGGCAAGGACGTCGTCCGTCCGCAGGCGCTCGCCAAGGTGTGCGGGCTCGCCGACTACGGCGACGATCTCGCCCTCAAGATGCCGGCGGAGACGCTCCACGTCGCGATGGTGCAGCCGAAGATCACGCACCACGCGAACATCCTGAGGATCGACACGAGCGAAGCGGCGACGATGCCGGGCGTCGTGAAGATCATCACCGCCGCGGACATCCGGGCGATCGGTGGCACCATCAGGATGCCCGAGACGGCCGGCCACGAGCGGAACACCGTCGCGGTCCCCAGTCGCGAGGTGATCTGCGACACGAAGATCGTCCGCTACGGCGACGTTGTCGCGCTCGCGGTGGCGGACACGAAGGACCACGCGCGAGCGGCCGCCGCGAAGGTCCGGGTCGACATCGAGCAGCTGCCCGAGTACCTCAGCTTCCTCGATGCGGTCGCCCCCGGTGCAATGCGCATTCACGAGGACACGCCGAACATCTACGCGACCGGGCCCGTCCTCAAGGGCGCGGGCGTGGAGGATCCGACAAGGGTTGCGGACATCATCGACAACTCGGCCTACAGCGTCGAAGGCAGCTTCCACACGACCCGGGAGCCGCATCTTTCCATCGAAGGCGACGCCGTTCAGGCGTACTTCGACGAGGACGACATGCTGACCGTCCAGGGCAAGTCACAGAGCCTCTACAGTTCGCTCGGCCTGATCAGCGCCTGCACCGGCCTTCCGACGGAGCGGATCCGGGTCATCATGAACTACAACGGCGCGAGCTTCGGGTGGTCGATGAACCCCGCCGACTACTGCCTCGCGGCCGTCGCCGCGGCCGTGACGGGTAAGCCCGTCGCCCTCTCCATGAGCTACGAGGAGCACCAGCACTTCTCGGGGAAACGAGCGCCCTCCTACTCGAACGGACGCGCCGCGTGCGACGAGGACGGCCACATCACCGCGGTGGAGTACGACCTCGGGTTTGACCATGGGCCGTACTCGTTCGACGGCGAAGACCTGATCGTCAAGGCTTCGCGGTTCGCCTTCTACGCGTACAAAGTCCCGAACGCCGCGGCCGTCATCCGGGTCGCCAACACGAACCACAACTACGGCACCACGTACCGCGCCTTCGGCTCGCCGCAGACCAACATGTTGAGCGAGGCGCTCGTCGACATGCTCGCGGAGAAGGCGGGCATCGACCCCTTCGAGTTCCGCTGGCGGAACATGCCGCGTCCGGGCGACCTCAACATCAACAGCTTCCCGTTCCGCCGGTACCCGTTCGAGGCGATGATGCGACGGATGAAGCCGCACTACGACCGGGCGCTTGCGCACGCGAAGGTCGCGGACTCGCCGCAGGTGCGCCGTGGCGTGGGCATGGCGTGGAGCATCTTCAACGTCTCGTGGGATCAGGACGTCGCAACCGTCGATGTCGAGTTGAACCCGGACGGGACGTTCACCAAGTACGACACGTGGCAGGAGCTGGGACAGGGCGGCGACATCGGCTCCCTCATGGTGACCCTCGAAGCGCTGAAGCCACTCGGCGCGACTCCCGACCGCATCCGGCTCGTACAGAGCGATTCCAAGCTCTGCCAGGACAGCGGCATGTCCGCTGGCAGCCGCTCTCACTACATGAACGGCCACGCGACGCGCATCGCCGGCGCAGAGCTGGTGGAGGCGATGCGCAAGCCGGACGGTACGTTCCGGACGTACGCGGAGATGGTCCGCGACGGGATCCCGACGAGGCACCGCGCCCGTTTCGAAGCCGGTCAGGACCTTGGTCTCTGCCGTCTCGATCCGAACACCGGCATGGGCGATCCCACGCCCGCGTACGCGTACGCCCTGATGCTGGCCGAGGTGAGCGTCGAGACGGCGAGCGGCAGGCCGAAGGTCGATCGCGTCACCTGCGTTGCCGATGTCGGGAAGATCGGCAACATCGACGCCGTCAACGGCCAGGCCTACGGCGGCATCTCGCACAGCATCGGGTTCGCGCTCGGTGAGGACTACGACGACGTCAAGAAGCACACGAACATTGCCGCGAGCGGCGTGCCGTACATCAGCGACATTCCCGACGAGATCGTGGTCGAGTACGTCGAGGAGACGGAGCCCACGGGTCCGTGGGGCTCCTCCGGCTGCTCGGAGGCGTTCCAGGCAGGTGGCCACGTCGCCGTGCTCAACGCGATCCACAACGCCTGCGGGGTCCGGATCTACGAGCTTCCGGCGACGAGGCAGAAGGTGAAGGCCGGCCTCGAGGCGCTCGCGCAGGGCGGTGAGATCCGCCCGCCCGCGAAGTACTTCCTCGGCTCCGACCTGTACGACGAGCTGGAGAACATCAGGGCCAACCCTGTGCCGCCCCATCCCGACGGGTTCGGCAGGTCGATCGGCGAGCAGGAGCCGGTGCTCGCAGCCGCCGTCCAGTAGGGGCATCGATGGAGTTTCGCCGGGTGCGATCGGAGACCGCAGCGGACTGATCGAGTCCTGCTTCACGGAGATCGCCGGTGGGTCCGGGCCGTGGCCCGGACTCGATCGACTGCGAAGCGACGCTCCCATCGAGCGACTCGATCGCTCAGCGATCGAAGACGACGCCCAGATCCGCGTGCCTCGAGGGCCGGGTGCAGCTGGCGTCGCCCTGCACGTCATAGTGGGTGTGCTCGATCTCCTGGCGGCGCCGCACGATTTCGAGCCGCTCGGCCTCGCCGAGTCGCCCTGACTGGTAGATCGCCGCGAGGCTCCGGGCCGCCCAGACACGTTCCTCGCCACGGCTGCCGGGATCGTCGAACACTGCGATGAGCGGCCCGACCGCAGCCACACCGATCAGACCGAGCGCCGCGGACGTGGCCTGGCGGACCTCTGGGTACCCGTCCCTGAGGGCAGCGACGAGGGGATCGATCGCGCGAAGATCGCCGATCATGCCGAGCGCCGTCGCGGAAGCCTCGCGCACGTGCGCGTAGTAATCAGCGAGGGCGGCGACGAGGGCATCGATCGCGCGCGGATCGCCGATCCTGCCGAGCGCGCTGACCGCAGCCTGACGTGCGCCCGCGCCACCCACTCCGAGGATGGCCACGAGGGGCTCGACGGCGGGCGCACCGATCTCGACACACGTGGACCACGCATCGTTCGCGATCGAGGAGGCCGCCCACTCCCAGGCGTTGCGCGGGACCCAGCCGATCGAGGCGAGTGCCTCGTTCGCCGCGCGTCGGACTTCGGCGTCGCTTGCCAGGAGGGCGGCGACGAGGGGATCGATCGCGCGCGGATCGCCGATCCTGCCGAGCGCCTTGGCCGCAGCCTGGCCGACGTGCCAGTCGCGTTCCGCCAGGGCGGCGACGAGGGGATCGATCGCGCGCGGATCGCCGATCCTGCCGAGCGCGGATGCCGCAGCCTGGCGGATGCGCCAGTTTGGCGACGCAAGGACCTCGACCAGGGGACCGACTGCACGCGCATCCGCGAGCTCGCCAAGCGCGGCTGCCGCGGCCTGGCCGACATGCCAGTCGGTCGCTGTGAGCGCGGCAACGAGGGGACCGACTGCACGCGCATCCGCGAGCTCGCCAAGCGCGGCTGCGGCGGCCTGGCCGACATGCCAGTCGGTCGCTGTGAGCGCGGCAACCAGGGGCGCGACGGCGGCGGCTCCGCCGAGTTGCGCAAGCGTCACTGCGGCCGCCTGCGCGACGTGCCAGTCCGGCGCGGACAGCGCCTCGACGTTGGCCCCGACGGGCCGAGGGTCACGCAACTGGGTCGGCGCCTCGGCCGCGGCCCGAACGGGATCAGGTGGTCCGGACGACTCGCGCGCGCCGCTCGTTCCTCCAGAACTCGCTGAGGGACCGACGGAGGATGTCTTCACGGGCGGCCAGCACCCGTGGTCATGAGCGCGAGCAGTCGGCCACGCTGCAGCAGGCCGAGCGACCGATCGGGTCGCTCCACCGCAGCCCGGAGATTCTCGGGCGAGAAGACCTCGGCCATGGCGCGCTCGGTCACGGCGTCGAAAGTGCGCCGATAGGCCTCGCAGAGCGGGTCGCGGGAGCCTTGCATCGGCAACCCCTGCGACGCGGTCAGCGCGGCGTAGGGACAGCCGCCGCGGCACATGGCGAGGTAGGCGCAGCCTCCACACATCTCGGAGATGCTCTCCTCCCGCGCAGCGAGCGCACGCCAGGCTGGTGATCGCCGCAGTTCAGCCGGGCCTGGTTGCCGTCCAACGTCCCCGATCGCAAACTCGGCCATTCCTGCGAACCTCTGGCAGGGATAGATCGCTCCGTCGGGGCCAATCGCAAAGTACTCGCCGAGGCAGTCGCCGAAGACACAGATGTCGCCACGACCCGCGCTGAGACTTCGAGCCATGGAGTCGAGCGTACTGACGTGCACGGTGCCCTGGCTCTCGAGGTAGCGGTCGAGCAGAGAGACGAGCGCGTCTCCATACGAATTCGCATCGAGCGACCACCGGTCGGCGCTGCGGTGCTGGAGCGACGGAAGGGCAGGATGCACGCCGAAATCGAGCCCCTCGGCGACGAAGAAGTCGAAGATCTCGTCCAGCCGCTGGGCCGACCGCGACGTGAGGGTGCAGATGACCCCGACGGGGAGATCGTGCCTCCTCGCGAGCTCGATGCCGGCCATGGTGCGCGCGAAGCAGCCCGCTCCGCGCTGCGCGTCGTTGATCTCGGCGGGCCCGTCGAGACTGGTCCCAATCGACACGCCCTGCTCGCAGAACAGCTCGCACAGCTCGTCGGTCAGCAGCCAGAGGTTGCTCTGGACGGAGAACCGGACGGGGCCGGGGCCCAGGCCGTCACGGAGCCGCGGCAGGGCCATGCGGAACCACGCGGGACCCACGACGAGTGGCTCTCCACCGTGGAAGATGATCTCGAGTTGTTCGTCCGCCCGGTCGCCTCGCTGCGGACCGGTTGTCGCCGTGTTTGCGATCGTGCCGTCGGCACCGCTCGAGCTCAGCGCCCGCTGCCAGGTGATGACGGCATCGAGCGTATCCCGTTGCATCGCCCCACCGGACGCGCGGGGCCCGAAGCAGTAGGCACAGTCGGCGGGACACGCCAGCGAGGGAACCAACATGACACGTCGCGTCATCCGGGTCGCTCAGCCTCGACACGCACAGGAGCCGCTCGGCTTCGGACGGCACAGCATCAGTGGGAGATCACCGACATCGCATCGATCACGCGATCGATCTCCTCCTCGGTATTGAACACGCCGGGGCTGAAGCGGACGGCACCGCGGTCGACGGTCCCGAGACGGCGATGAACCATCGGGGCACAGTGGAGTCCGGTACGAACGGCGATGCCGAAGTCGCGGTCGAGGATCGCCCCGACGTCCTGCGGCGACATACCCTGGACATTGGCGGCGAGGATTGCGACGTGGTCAGTCCGATCCTCTGCCGCGTACATCTCCACGCTGCGAAGCTCGGAAAGCCCGTCGCGCAGCCTTCCGGTCAGGGCCATCTCCTTCCTGTGGATCGCGTCCATGCCTCTCCGCAGCACGTAGTCGAGGCCGATCGAGAGCCCAAGGATTCCGATGAGGTTGGCCGTGCCGGCCTCGAGCCGATACGGGTAATCCTGGGTGTGCTCGAGTGAGCGGGAGTCGATGCCCGTGCCGCCGAACCGAGTCGTTCGGACGACGAGGTCGGGGTGGAGGACAAGACCGCCGATCCCCGGCGGGCCGAACAGGGACTTGTGACCCGTGAAGGCGATCGCCGACACGTGGCAGGCAGTCAGCCCAACCGGAATCCGGCCGGCAGTCTGAGCGGCATCGATCACGAGCGGCACCATTCGCTCGGAGCAGCGGCGGCCCAGCTCCGCTATCGGCTGGATCGTGCCCAGGACATTCGAGGCGTGGCTCACCACCACCGCCCGGGTGTTCGGTCGGATCAAGGTGTCGACTTCGTCCGGGTCCACGAAGCCATCGCGGTCGAAGCGGGCCAGATCGAAAGTGATGCGACCTTGTTCGGCGAGGTGATGGAGCGGCCGCAGCACCGAGTTGTGGTCGAGTTCAGTGGCGACGAAGTGGTCCCCCGGGTTCGCCATGCCCTGGATGATGAGGTTGAGGGCGTCCGTGGCGTTGCTGGCGAACACGACGCGGTCGGGATCAGGGGCACCGAAGAAGCCGGCAAGCTGCCTGCGTGTCTCCCCGACGAGTCGCTCGGCTTCCGCCGCCATCGCATGGCTGCCTCTTCCCGGAGAGCCTCCGACGCGCGAGAACATCTCTGCCATCGACTGCAGCGTCCCGGGGGGCTTCGGGAACGTCGTCGCGGCGTTATCCAGGTAGATCGGGGCCCGGCCAGTGTCCAAACGTCTTGCCCTCCCGCCCGATCGCGTCCGCACGAGGAATGGATCGTGTAGCCGCGTTGCCCGAGGTTCCTCCGCTCCAGCCATGAGGTTACTCGCTGGCGGACCTCAGGGCACGAGAGCAGCCAACCGCGTGGAACCGCCGAAGTGCGCGGTGAAGTCGCCTCGGCCCGCACCTGTCTTCAGGACGTCCGGCACTAGAGGGCAGCAACCGGGACGCTGGAAAGTCGCGCAAGAGTTGCTGGGATGGGCCGCGCCGGCCGCGGGCCAACCGGTAGACCTGCAGCCAACTGTCCAGATCGCCGAAGGGCAGGAACCGTGAAGAAGGTAGCCCTCACCGTCAACGCTCGCCCGGTGCAGGTCGTCGTCGATGAGGCGGAGGCGGTCCTGCTCGACTTCGTCCGCGAGGACCTTGGCCTGACCGGGACGAAGCAGTCCTGTGATCGCAAGGGCCAGTGCGGCACGTGCATGGTCCTCGTGAACGGGAAGGCCGTCCTCTCGTGCATCACGAAGGTCGCCGGGCTCGAGGGCGCGGAGGTCACGACGATCGAGGGCCTGGGCACGCCCGACCGCCCGAACCTGGTCCAGCAGGCTTTCGTCCTGGCCGGGGCGGTCCAGTGCGGCTTCTGCATCCCCGGCATGATCGTGACGGCAACCGAGCTGCTCGAAGCGAACCCTGCCCCGACGCGAGCGGAGATCCGGCGGGCGCTCCGCCGCAACCTCTGCCGCTGCACGGGCTACGTCAAGATCATCGACGCGGTCCAGCTGGCCGGTCGCTTCCTCTGCGGCGAGATCGCCCCCGCCAGCCTCATGCCGGGCCCCGACGCGCCACCGCTCGGCGTCTCCCATCCGCGTCCCAGCGCCCTCGTCAAGGCGTGCGGCGCCGCCGCGTTCGGCGCCGACATCCGGATGCCCGGCGCGCTCGAGATTGCCGTCGTCCGCAGCCCGCACGCCCATGCCGTCATCCGCGGCATCGACACGGCGGCCGCTGCGGCGATGCCGGGTGTCGCCGGCGTCATGACCGCCGCCGACATCAAGGGGACGAACCGGATCAAGTACACAGTCGCGGACCGCCCCATCCTGTGCGACGACAAGGTCCGGACCCTGGGCGACGCGGTGGCGATCGTGGCCGCGGAGTCGAAGGAGCAGGCGCTGGCCGCCGTCGACGCGGTGGTCGTCGATTACGAGCCTCTGCCCGTCCTGGCCTCGCCCGAGGCGGCCCTCGCCGACGGCGCTCCGCAGATCCATCCCAACCTGCCGAACCTGTGCCACAGCCAGCCGATCATCAAGGGCGACGCGGCGAGCGCCTTCGCATCAGCGGCGGCCGTCGTGGAAGGGCGCTTCAGGACCCAGATCAACCACCAGGCGCCGCTCGAGCCCGAGGTGAGCCTGGCCTACGTGGACGGTGAGGGCGAGGACGCCGAGCTCGTCGTCATCGGGCGCAGCATCAACATCCACCTCGCGCTCGCGAGCCTCCAGGCCGCGCTGGGGTGGGACACGATTCGCTACGAGGAGGCGTTCTCGGGCGGCCAGTTCGGGATCAAGGTCGAGGTCATCACCGAGGGCATTGCGGCAGCGGCGGCGCTCCACTTCCGGCGACCCGTGCGCTACGTCCCGAGCCTCGCCGAGTCGATGCTCGCCACCTCGAAGCGCCACTCGATGGACATGGGCATCCGCCTCGCAGCCAACGAGGAGGGCCGGCTGACGGCGCTGGACATGGACATCACGGTCGACAACGGCGCCTACATGTCCCTCGGGATCGTGATCCTCAGCCGCGCCCTGCACATGCTGACGAGCGCCTACTACGTCCCCAACATCAACGTCACCTCGCGCCTCGTCTACACGAACAACCCGTGGGGAAGCGCGGCCCGCGGGGCCGGGCCGCCCCAGACCCACTACGCGCTCGAGTGCGCGATCGACCTGCTGGCCGAGAAGATGGGGATCGATCGGCTCGAGTTCCGCCGCCGTAACTCCCTCAAGGCGGGCGAGGCGACGGCGACCGGGCACATCGTGAAGGAATGGCCGTTCCCCGGCCTTTGCGACGCGCTCCGGCCGAGGTACGAGGAAGCACGGCGGGCGGCCGCTGCGAACACCAGCAACGGCGTCCGGCGCGGCGTCGGGCTGGGAGCGGCCGCTTTCGGCATCGCCATGCCCGGCGACAAGTCGGTGGCGGCCATCGAGCTCGATCCGGACGACGGCGTGACGGTCTACGTCGCCGCCGCCGACCCGGGCGAGGGCAACGACTCCATGCTGACCCAGCTCGTGGCGTCGGTCCTGGAGCTGCCGCTCGCGAAGGTCCGGCTCCGCACCCGGAGCACCGCCGACACCACGGCCTCGGGCCCGGCCTCCGGAAGCCGCGTGACCTACATGATCGGCGGCGCCGCGGTCGACGCGGCGCAGCAGCTCCGCGCCGCGATGGAGGAGGTGGGCGCGCGCACCTGCGCCGCGTTCGTCGCGGCCGGCCGGCCAACCCGCTATGTCGGCCGGCGCACGACCCTGGAGACCGCACCCCTCGACCCGCTGACCGGCCAGGGTCCCTCGTTCGAGGTCCAGGTCTTCTCTGTCCAGATGGCCGAGGTCGAGGTCAACACCACGACCGGCGAGGTCAAGGTCGTCCGCCTGACGGCCGCGGCCGACCCGGGGAGGGTGATCCACCCCCTGAACGTGGAGGGCCAGCTCGAGGGCGGGATGGACATGGGCGCCGGCTTTGCTCTCCGCGAGGTGTACGTCGCCGGGAAGACGAAGGACTGGGTCACCTTCAAGTTCCCGAACATCCGCTACGCCATGGACCTGGAAACGATCCTGGTCGAGACGCCACGGGCGCTCGGGACGCTGGGATCCGTGGGCATCGGCGAGATGGCGATGGTGTCCACGGCGCCGGCGATCATCAACGCGATCCGGGACGCGTGCGGGGCCATGGTCTACGACCTGCCAGCCACACCCGAGAAGGTCAGGGCGGCCATCTCAGGGATGGAGGCGAAGGCCAGCGGGGTTGTCGCCGGGCGATCCAGCGGGATGTGAGCGCCCGACACGAGACCGGCGTCGATACTGGGTCCGGTTGATGGCCGAGCCGATCCGCACCCGCGAGCTGCGCTCCGTCGCCGGTCGCGAGGTCTACTTCGACACGGAGGGGTTCTTCTGGGACCCGGACGACTGGTCCGATCGAGCAGCCGAGGAGCTGGCCCGCGAGAGCGGCATCGAGCGCCTCGACGACGTCCAATGGCGGGTGCTCCGATTCCTCCGCGCGTACTACCTGGATCAGGGTCGCGCGCCGCTGAACCGGGACCTCAAGGCTGGCACGGAGCTGAGCCTCGTCGACCTCGAACGGCTCTTCCCGCAGGGGATCCGGCTGGGGGCGCGGCGCCTGGCGGGGCTCCCGAACCCGAAGACGTGCCTGGACTGACCGGAAGGCCGCGGCAATGACCGACCGTCTCATCTACCTCGACAACGCGGCCACCACGTTCCCGAAGCCTCCGGAGATGCTCCGGGAGATGGTGGAGACGTATGCCCGGATCGGGGCGTCGCCCGGTCGCGGCAACCACGACCTTGCCGCGCAGGCCGGCGCGTTCGTTGACGGGGCGCGGTCCCGGGTCGCCCGCTTCTTCGGCGCCCCGGACCCGACCCGGGTCATCTTCGCCGCCAACGCATCGGACGCTCTGAACACGGCCATCCAGGGTCTCGTCCGCCCCGGCGACCACGTCGTGGCGACCCGTCTCGACCACAACTCCGTGCTGCGACCCCTCCATGCCCTCGTGGAGCGGGGGGAGATCACCTGGGATCTCGCCCCCTTCGACGAGCGTGGCTTCGTCGACCCGGATGCGGTCGCCGCGCTCCTCCGCCCGAACACGCGGGCGGTCGTCATGTGCCACGCCTCCAACGTCCTGGGAACGCTCCAGCCCGTGGCCGAGATCGCGCGCCGCTGCGCCGAGCGGGGCGTGCCGCTGGTGGTCGATGCGGCCCAATCGGCCGGCCAGGTCCCGATCGACATGGCCGCGCTCGGCATCGCCGCGCTCGCGTTCACCGGGCACAAGGCGCTCTACGGGCCGTCCGGGATCGGCGGGCTCGTCCTCATGCCGGGCCTGGAGATCGAGACGACGCGCTTCGGCGGCACCGGCATGGACTCCGCCAGCCTGGTGCACAGCCAGGCCTACCCGTTTCGACTGGAGGTCGGCACGCTCAACCTGATGGGCGTGATCGGCCTCTCGCTCGGCATCGACTTCGTCGAGCGACAGGGGTCGGCGACTCTCCACGACCGGGAGATGGGGCTTCTCGCCCGGCTGCGTGACGGCCTGGCCGCGATCCCCGCCGTGTCCCTCTACTGCGCGCGGGACCTGGCGGCACACGTGCCCGTCCTGACCGCGAACGTCGCGAACGTCCACCCGCAGGACGTCGGGGCGATCCTGGATGGCGACTTCGGGATCGCCGTGCGGGTCGGGGTGCACTGCGCCCCCCTTGTCCACCGCGACCTGGGGACGATCGAGCGGGGCGCGGTCCGCTTCAGCCTGGGCGTCTTCAACACGGCCGACGACATCGACCGCACGATCGAGGCGATGCGCGCGATCCCGCACGCAGCAGGCCCCTGACGGCTCCGAGCGCTCCGGAGCTCCGCGGAGCCAAGGACGATCTGGGCGGGGTGTCCTGTGCCGACGCCGACCGCGCTGGCTGCGCACGGAGTTGACCCTCCGGCGAGCCAGCCGGCAACCAACCGGCGGCTTCGGCCGGCGTGTCGCCAGGCTGGGACGGTCAGCTCCCGCACCGCTTCATGCTCCAGCTGGATCAGCGCGATGATCGCCACGTCGTGCAGGGGCACCATCGCCGGATCGCCACCGCGACCTCCCGGTTCGAAACCGGTCCAGCATGCCCAGCACGAGCCCAGCCGAGCGCGGGGCGTCGGGCGATGGCCCGTCACCCACCCAACTCCCGCACGCAACCCAGGCCGAACCTGCGTGATTGGAGAGGCGCCCGATCACACCTCTCTCGATCTCGCCGACAGCGGCTGGTACCCTTCGTCGCGAACGGGTTCGCGTGGGTGGCCATTGATGCCAACGCTGTTACATCAGGTGACCGTCCTCGACGACGCGGAGAGGTGCCGGAGCGGTCTATCGGAGCGGTCTTGAAAACCGTCGGGCGCAAGCCCCGTGGGTTCGAATCCCACCCTCTCCGCCAGATCTCGGTCACGTGCATGCCCGTCAGGTTGGTGGCGCCCGAGCGTGACGCTGATGCCGACAGCCACGCTGACGGCGCTTGACCAATTCGGCGCGGGGCCCGTAGACTCCGCCGCAACTGAAGACGTGGGCTGTGAACGGGACGAGTACCCGTCGTGCGCCGGCACAGAGACCCGGCGGCCGGTGGAAGACCGGGGTGGCGACGGCGGTGAATGGACCCGGGAGCCTCCGGACCGAACGTGTCGGCAATGGTCGGCGCCAGTAGGCTCCGGCGCAGGGCGCCAGCGATAGCGGGCAGCGCCGATCGGACGGGCCCACCGTCCCGTCGGTCAGGTGAGTGCGGCAGTGCCGAAATCGGGTGGCACCGCGGATGGTCGAACCGGCCGTTCGTCCCGAGTGGACGAGGGTCGGTTCTGTTGTCTCTGGAGGTCCGCGGACGATGTCCACCCAGCACCCGCTCAGCCTCGGCGAGGTCAAGCGCCTCGCCGGGCGCGCGGACACGATCCGCCTCCGCGCGACCCGCGATGCCGACTTGGAGACGCCGATCGGCGCTTTCCTGCGGCTCGACGACGGCATCACCCCCGCCTACCTCCTGGAGTCGGTCGAGGGGGGCGAGCGGCTCGGCCGCTACAGCTTCCTGGGCATCGGGCCGCGCCGGCTGCTCGAGGTCCGTGGCGGCGTCGCCCGCGTCCAGGACCGCCCGGTCGGGGTGACGGCGTTCGCGCCCGACCTCCCGGTCTCCGAGATCCCAGCCGCGGACCCGCTCATCGCGCTGCGGGACTTCCTGCCCCGCCGGACGGCCGAACCGGAAGACGGCATGCCGCGGTTCACCGGCGGTGCGGTGGGAGCGCTCGCCTACGATGCGGTCTCCGTCTTCGAACCGAGCGTCCCGCTCGCGGCGGCCGACCCGGTCGGGGTACCCCTGGCAAGCTTCATCGAGACGGACCTCGTCCTGGTCTTCGACCACCTGAGCCACGAGCTGAGCGCGATTGCCTCGCTGCACACCGAGACACCACGCCTCGAGGAGCGCTACCGGATCGCCGAGCGGGCGATCTTCGAGGCCCTCGAGCGTACGGCGCGCCCGTCTGCGTCGGAGATAGCGGGCGGCGCACGTTCCGGCATCGGCGCCCCGGGGTCGGCAGTCGCGTCGGTGTCGATCGGCGATGAACCGCGCACGAGCCTGGGCCGCGACGCGTTCGAAGCCGCGGTCCGCGCCGCCAAGGAGGCAATCGCGGCCGGCGAGGCGATCCAGGTCGTGCTCGCCCGCCGCGAGACCCGGGCCCTGCCGGCCGGGCCGGACGGACGTCCTGTCGACGGGATCGGGCTCTATCGCGCGCTGCGTCGCGTCAATCCAAGCCCCTACCTGTTCTTCGTCCGGACGCCATCGTTCGAGGTGGTCGGCGCCAGCCCGGAACTGCTTCTCCAGGTGGAGGGCGACCGGATGACCACCCACCCGATCGCCGGAACACGGCCCCGCGGCGCCTCACCGGCCGACGATGCGCGCCTCGCGGAGGAGCTGGCGGCCGACCCGAAGGAGCGCGCTGAGCACGTGATGTTGGTCGACCTGGGCCGCAACGACCTCGGCCGGGTGGCCCGGCCCGGGACCGTCCGCGTCTCGAAGTACATGGAGGTCGAGCGCTACAGCCACGTGCTGCACCTCGTGAGCCATGTCGAGGGCCGCCTGGCCCCGGGACTCGACGCGCTGGACGCGCTGCGGAGCGTCTTCCCGGCGGGCACCCTGTCCGGCGCCCCGAAGGTCCGCGCCATGCAGCTCATCGCGGCGGCCGAGCGCGAGCGACGCGGCCTGTACGGCGGCGCGGTCGGCTACCTCGGCTACGACGGCAACCTGGACACGGCCATCGCCATCCGGAGTGCCGTGCTCAAGGACGGGGTGGCGCACCTCCACGCCGGTGCCGGGATCGTGGCGGGGAGCGTGCCGGAGCGCGAGTTCGAGGAGACCGAGCACAAGGCTGCCGCTCTCCGGCAGGCCATGGAGCTGGCAGCCGGTCAGAGGCGCGAGACTGGCGGGGCGGACCCGGGCAGCGCAGACCCGGTGCGGGCCGTGGACGCAGGGGCCCCCGACGCGAATGGCAGGCCGGATCCGGCCGGGCTGACGGCCGAGGGCTCGCGGTGATCCTCGTGATCGACAACTACGACAGCTTCACCTACAACCTCGTGCAGGCGCTCCAGGCCGCCGGCGCGGCCGTCCAGGTCGTGCGCAACGACGCGGTCGGCGTGCCCGGGCTTGCGGCGCTGGCCGACGATCCGGGGGCCGACCTGCGGGGGATCGTGATCTCGCCCGGTCCGTCCGATCCGGCCCACGCGGGCATCTCGGTCGCGGCGGTTCGGTTCGCCGCCGAGCGGCGGATCCCGCTCCTGGGCGTCTGCCTGGGGATGCAGTCGATGGCCGCCGCGTTCGGCGGATCGATCGTGCGGGCGCCCACGCTCGTGCACGGCGAGGCGTCTACCGTCGAGCACGACGGAGCCGGCCTGCTCGACGGCGTGCCCGCGCCGTTTCGGGCGGCCCGCTACCACTCACTCTGCGTCGATCCGGCGACGCTGCCGCCCGAGCTGGGCGTCTCCGCCCGCAGCGCGGAAGACGGCGTCGTGATGGGGATCCGGCATTCGACCCTCCCGATGGAGGGCGTCCAGTTCCACCCCGAGTCCGTGCTGACGCCGGACGGCCCGCACATCCTTGCCAACTTCCTGCGCCTCGCCGGCGAGGGCGACGCCGGGATCCTCGACGGCGCTTCTGGGTTCTTCGCGTCCGATGGCCTCGCAGCGTCGCAGTCCGCGAAGGCGCTCCCATGAGCGACGCGGTTCGCGCCGCGCTCTCGACCGTGATCGACGGCGGGACCCTCGACCGCGACCGGGCGCATGCCGCGATGGGTGCCGTCATGGATGGCGAGTCCACCCCTGCCCAGTTGGCCGCGCTGCTCGTCGCGCTCCGGATGCGGGGCGAGACCGTGGACGAGCTGGCCGGATTCGCCCTGGCGATGCGGGAGCGAGTCCTGCGCGTGGACGCGCCCGCCGGGGCGATCGACGTCGTGGGGACGGGCGGCGACGGCTCGGGGACCTTCAACATCTCGACGACCGCGGCCTTCGTCGTCGCGGCCGCCGGCGTCCCCGTGGCGAAGCATGGCAACCGGGCCATCACCTCGAAGTCCGGCTCGGCCGACGTCCTCGACGCACTCGGCGTGCGGATCGACCACGACCCGGTGTCGGCGGGGGAGGCGCTGCGCGGCGTTGGCTTTGCGTTCATGTTCGCGCCGGCGTTCCACCCGGCGATGCGGCATGCGGGTCCGACTCGTCGGGAGATCGGGGTGCGGACCGCGTTCAACCTGCTGGGCCCGCTGACGAACCCGGCCGGCACGCGCCGTGGGCTCATCGGCGTGGGCGACCCCGTCGCGGCCCCCAAGCTCGCCGAGGTCCTGCGGGTCCTGGGCACGGAGCGCTCGCTCGTCGTGCATGGGGCCGGCGTCGACGAGCTGCCGCTGGATGGGAGCGGCGTGATCCACGACGTGACGCCGGACGGCGTCGCGCGGCAGGAGCTCGACGTCCGGGCGTTCGGGCTCGCGCCGGCCGAGACGTCGCGGCTCGCGGGCGGGTCGCCGGCGGAGAATGCTGCGCTCGTGGAATCGATCCTTGCCGGAACCGAGCGTGGCTCGCGACGCGACGTGGTTCTCCTCAATGCCGGCGCGGCGCTCGTCGCGGCGGGGCGAGCCGAGGATCTGTCGGCCGGGATCGCCCTGGCGGCCGGCATCCTCGACTCCGGGGCAGCCACCAGGCTCCTCGAGCGGCTCCGTGCCGAGCGACGTGACGCGGACGAGGCGCGCACCACGGGGGCGATGGACGACGCCGCGTCGGCCGCGGCGTCGCAGTCCGCGACGGAGTCCCGGGCGTGAGCGGCGCGGTGGGCGCCGCACGGCGTCAACGCGCAGGGCGGGCGGGCGTCCTCGCCCAGATCGCGGCCCGGCGCGCTGCGGATGTGGCCGCCGAGCTCGGCGGTGCAACGTACGCGGCGCTTGCGCGTGCGGCGGGCCAGGCCCCCGACCCGCGGCCCATCGCCGAACGGCTCGCGGCGCCCGGGTTGCATCTCATCGCCGAGGTCAAGCGCTCCTCGCCGTCGGCGGGCTCGATCACCCCCGAGGACGACGTGGTCGCCCGCGCTCGCGCCTACGCCGCCGGCGGTGCCGTCGCGATCTCCGTGCTGTGCGAGCCGCACTGGTTCGGTGGGTCGCCGGCGGATCTGCGCGCCGTGCGGGCGGGGGTCGCCGTCCCCGTCCTCGCCAAGGAGTTCGTGGTCGACCCCCGCCAGCTGCCGCTCCTGCGCGCGGCCGGCGCCGACGTCGTGCTCCTGCTCGCCGTGCTCCATCCCGCGCGGCGGCTCGCCGACCTGGTGCGGCGGTCGTTCGAGCTCGGCATCGAGCCGCTCGTCGAGATCCACGCCGAGCACGAGCTCGAGGCCGCGATCGCGAGCGGCGCGCGCCTGATCGGCGTCAACAGCCGCGACCTGCGGACGATGGTGGTGGACCCGGATCGCACGATCCGGCTCCGGGAGCGAGTGCCTGCCGATCGAATCGCGATTGCGGAATCGGGCGCCCGCGACGTGGCGACGCTCCGCCGCTGGCGCGCGGCGGGCTACGACGCCGCGCTCGTCGGCGAGGCGCTGATGCGCGCGGCGGACCCGCGGGCGGCGGCTGCCGCCTTCGTCGAGGCCGGGGCGGTGCCGGGCGATCCCGGTGCCGCGTCGCGCGGTCCCGTTGTCAAGATCTGCGGCATCGCGGACCGGGAGGGGATCGAGGCGGCGCTGGCGGCCGGCGCCGATGCGATCGGCCTCAACTTCGTGCCCGGGACTCCGCGGGCGCTCTCCATCCCGGACGGAGCGGACCTGGCGCGCCTCGCCCGGACCGCGGCGCGCAGTGGACACCTGACGTCGGTCGTCGCGATCACCGCGAACGCGGACGCGGCGCTGCTCGCCGCGATCGTGCGGGACGTCGATCCCGATGCCATCCAGTACGCGGGCAGCGAGCTCGCGGGGCGGATCGCGACGTCGCCGCGGCCGGCCTGGGCGGTAGTGCACCTGCCCAGGGCGGTCGGGACGGACGGCGACCCGGCCGCCCAGGGATCGATGCTCGAACCTGGAACGCAGGCCAGCGGGGTTGCCGCCGAAGCCCTCGGTCGTGCCCGGGCGTACCGTGTCGCGGGCGCCGCGCGGATCCTCCTCGACACGGCCGGCGGTCCGTATCCGGGCGGGACCGGTGCCGCCGCGGACCCAACGGTGGCGGCGGCCGTCGCCCGCGAGGTGCCGGTTGTGCTTGCCGGCGGGCTGACGCCGGCCAACGTGGCGGCTGCCCTCCTGCGCGTGCCCGCCGTCGGCGTCGACGTCGCATCGGGCGTCGAGCGGCCCCGCCGACCCGGCGAGCGACCGACGAAGGACCCGCTCGCGGTGGCGCTCTTCGTCAAGCGTGCCCGGGCCGCGCGTTTCGACCGGCCGCATGTGCCTGCACGTCCCGAGCCCGTCGATCCGGGGCTCCTCGCAGCCGATGCCGCGGGTCGCTGGGGCGGAGACCGGGCGTTCGGCGGGCGCTATGTTCCCGAGACGCTCGTGGCTGCCCTGCGCGAGCTGGAGGAGGCGTACGCCGCCCTCCGCGACGACCCCGTCTTCTGGGCGGAGCTCCGGACGCTGCTCGCCACGTACGCGGGCCGGCCCACGCCGATCTACCGCGCGGATCGTCTCGCTGCGGAGGTGGCGGAACGGGCCAGGGAGCTCGCCCCGGGAACCATCCTGCCGTCGCGACTCCGGATCTACCTCAAGCGCGAGGACCTGGCCCACACCGGAGCCCACAAGATCAACAACGCGCTCGGCCAGGCGCTCCTGACCCGGCGCCTCGGCAAGACGCGCGTGATCGCCGAGACCGGCGCCGGCCAGCACGGCGTCGCAACCGCAACCGCGTGCGCGCTCCTGGGGCTGCCCTGCGTCGTGTTCATGGGTGCCGTCGACATCGAGCGCCAGCGGCCCAACGTCCTGCGCATGGAGGCGCTGGGCGCCGAGGTCCGGCCCGTCACGTCCGGCACGGCGACCCTGAAGGACGCCGTGAACGACGCCATGCGCGACTGGGTCACGAACGTCGCGACAACGCACTACGTTCTGGGAAGCGCGATGGGGCCGCACCCGTACCCGACGATCGTGCGGGACCTGCAGCGAGTGATCGGCGACGAAGCGGCGGCCCAACTCGGCGCGGTCGAGGGCAGGCTGCCCGACCTCGTGGTGGCCTGCGTCGGCGGCGGCTCCAACGCCATCGGCCTGTTCTCGCGATTCATCGGCGAACCCTCCGTCCGGCTCGTCGCCGCCGAGGCGGCAGGGGAGGGGATCGCGACCGGCAGGCACGCGGCCGCGCTCGCCGGGGGCACGCCCGGCATCCTCCACGGCGCCCGGTCGTACATGCTCCAGGACCGGGACGGACAGGTGACCGAGGCTCACTCGATCTCGGCCGGGCTCGACTACCCGGGCGTCGGGCCACAGCTCTCGGCGCTGTACGCGGCGGGACGGCTCGAGGTGGTCGCGACGTCCGACGGCGACGCTGTGGCAGCGATCCGCGATCTGTCGCGCGCCGAGGGGATCCTGCCTGCGCTCGAGCCGGCCCACGCGCTCGCGGCGCTCCCGCGGATCCTCCTCGGTCGGACGATCGGCCCGGACGGTCCACGCGGGCCCGCGCCGCTCCCCGACGCCGCGGTGATCCTCGTCGGCCTGTCCGGGCGGGGCGACAAGGATCTCGCGGCGCTGGAGCGCCGGGAGGGAACGGCGTGAACCTGGAGATCCGTGGCGCCGCGGTCGCGATCCCCGCGGGCCCCGGGACGGGCACGAACGCAACCCGCGGGGCAGGCCGCATCGCGGCCGCCTTCGACCTGGCCCGCGCGGCAGGCCGCGCGGCATTGATCCCGTACGTGGTCGCGGGTTACCCCGACGCGGCCGGCAGCCTGGCGGCGGCGATCGCCGCGATCGACGCCGGCGCCGATCTCCTCGAGGTCGGGCTCCCGTACTCGGACCCGCTCGCCGACGGTGCCACGCTCCAGCGCGCGTCGGGCGTCGCGCTCCGCGCGGGCGCCACGCTCGAGCGATCGGTGGCCCTGCTCGCCGAGATCGGGGCGGCCCGGCCGGGCGTGCCGCTCGTCCCGATGTGCTACGCGAACCAGCTTCTCGCCGGGGGCGGCGGCGCGACCGCCGCGGGGCGGCTCGCCCGGGCAGGAGGGTCGGGCGTGATCGTGGCCGACCTGACGCCCGACGAGGGGGCGCCGTTCGAAGCCGCCTGCCGGGACGCTGGCCTCGCGCTGATCTACCTGGTCGCACCCACCACGCCGCCCGCTCGCCGGGCCGCGATCGCCGCCCGGACGGGCGGCTTCCTGTACACGGTTTCGCTCGTCGGCGTCACGGGCGCGCGGGCCAGCCTCCCGCCGGACGTCGGCCGCTATGTCCGTGCCGTCAAGGCGGCCGGTCCCGTGCCGGTCGGGGTCGGCTTCGGCGTCTCGCGTCCCGCCCACGTCCGGGCGCTCGTGCGGGCCGGCGCGGACGGGGTGATCGTGGCCTCGGCGCTCATTGACGCACTGGGCCCGGAGGGTCGTGACACGGAGCAGCTGGGACGGCTGGTGGCCCTGCTTCGGTCGGCGGCCGCTCGCCGAACGATCGGTTCGCGACGGCCTCTGCCGGCCGGGGCCCCATGATTCAGCCGGCCGGCGGCTCGTCCGCTGCGTCGATGGCCGCCACTTCGGTGCGCCCGAGCCGCTTCTGGGCGTGCTGCACGCGTCGGGTGGCCGCGATCAGCCTCCGGTAGAGCGAGACCAGCTCGGGATCCGGGAAGAGCCCCGCGGAGGCGCCCGTCACGTGCGCGAGGACCTGCGCCTCGCGCGCCGCGTCGCGGACGGTCCGCCGGCCGGTCACCTGCTTCACGCGTCCGATCTCGAGGGCGATCTGGGCGCGCTCGTTGAGAAGCGCCACGATCTCGTGATCGATCGCGTCGATCCGGGCGCGGAGCGGCTCGAGCGCCACGGCCGTCGCGTCATCCTGGGACGCCACGGGGTCCGCAGGCTCCGCGCCCGCTGAGGCCGCGTCCCCCGGCCTCACGCCCCCGCGTCCCCTCCGCCGTTCAGCCACCGCTCGTCTCCGGGTCGACAGCGCGCGCCGGGATCAGCCCGGCGGTCCAGCGCCCGGCAAGCTCCTCGAGCGCCAGGGTGTATCCGCGGGCGCGAAGGCCGACGAAGCGCGCGATCGCCACGTCCTCGAGGAAGTTGACCCGCCGGAACGGTTCGCGCGTCGCCGGATCGGAGAGATGGACCTCCACGAACGGCCGCTCGACGGCCAGCAGGGCATCCCGAAGACTGACCGACGTGTGGGTGAGTCCGGCAGCGTTCACGATCGCGGCGTCGAAGTCCCGACGGTGGAGACGGTCGATGAGGGCGCCCTCGTGGTTCGACTGGAAGAAGGCGACCGACACGCCGAGCTCCGCCGCACGCGCGGCGAGCCCGGTGCCGATCTGGTCAAGGGTCTCGTTCCCGTAGATCTCCGGCTCGCGCGTTCCCAGCAGGTCGAGGTTCGGTCCGTTGAGGACGAGGACGCGCAGCGCGCGGCGGGTGCCCGCGCCCCGGCCCGGCGTGCTCATGCGCGTGTGCCGGCCTGTCGCCCGGCCAGTACGCTCCGGGCCGCGCCGGCCACGACGTCCGGGGGAATGTCGGCCCGCACGGTCCAGCCGGCGCCCGTCGCGAGCACCCAGCGCAGCTGCCCGGCGCGGTGTTTCTTGTCCGTGGCGATCGCCTCGATCACCGCGTCGACCGGCTCCGCGAGCGGTGCCGTGCCGAGATCCAGCCGGTCGAGGAGGCGTTCCACCCGGTCCGCGCGCTCGGGCGGCGTGACGTCCATCGCGACCCCGATCCGGAGCGCTCCCCGCAATCCGTACGCCACGGCCTCGCCGTGGAGGATCCCCCGGAAACCGGCGACCGTCTCGATCGCGTGCCCGAGCGAGTGCCCCAGGTTCAGCGAGATCCGGCCACCCTGCTCGCGCTCGTCGTCGGTGACGACGTCCAGCTTCGCCAGCGCACAGCGCTCCACGAGCTCGGCCATCGCGCCCGTCGCGAAGGCTGCCGGCTCGCCGGCCGCGAGGGCCGGCCCGTCCGTCTCGAGGAGCTCGAGGAGCCGCTCGTCGCCCAGGGTGCCCATCTTCGCTGCCTCGCCGAGCGCGGCGCGCAGCTCGCGCGGCTCGAGGGTCCGCAGGAACGCAACATCGCTGATGATCGCCGCGGCCCGGTGGAAGGCGCCGACGAGGTTCTTGCCCTCGGGCAGGTCGACCGCGGTCTTGCCGCCGATCGAGCTGTCCACCTGCGCGACGAGCGTCGTCGGCACGTGGACGAGCGGGACGCCGCGGAGCCAGGTCGCAGCCAGGAACCCGGCCGCGTCGCCCAGGGCTCCTCCGCCGATCGCCACGATCGGGTCCGTCCGTTCCGCCCGGAGCCGGGCCATCTGGCGTGCGGCCTCCTCGATCTCGGCCATCCGCTTCGCATCCTCGCCCCGCGGGAGCAGGATCCGATCGACCGGGATCCCGGCTCCCTGCAGCGCATCGGCGATCCCGGCGCCCGCCGCCTCCCAGGCGCGCGGTTCCGAGACCAGGATGGCCCGGCGCGCGTCGAGGCTCTCGAGGACCGCTACGAGGCTCGCGGCCGCCGTCCCGTCCCCCAGCTCATACCTGCCGATCGGGGTCTCGGCGCGCACCAGGAGCGTGCCCTCGGCGACCGGGTCGGCCAGGTGGCGCTCCAGGGTGTCCACGATCCCCGACAGGCCTACGATCCCGTTCACCCGGAGCGCGGGCGCATAGAACCAGGCCCTGGCGGCGGCCAGCTCGCGCATCGCAGCGAGCGGGTCGCGCCCGTCCAGGAGTGGCCGCGACACCGGGGATTTCCGCACCCGCTGGGCCAGGATCTCCGGCGGGCCGTCGAGCCAGGCGGCCTGCCGGCCGCGGTAGAGGTGCCAGCGATTCCGCGGATCCACGGGGGCGCCGCCCCCCGTCGCGATCACGCGGGTCAGGCCCGGTCGTGCGTCCGCCGTCCCCAGCGCGACCACGGCACGCCGTTCGCGCGCGCGGAAGCCCGCCTCGCCCTCCTCGGCGAAGATGGACGGGATCGGGCGCCCGGCGTCGCGCTCGATCTCCTCGTCCAGATCGACGAAGGCCGCCCCGTGGCGGCGCGCGAGTCGCCGCCCCACGGCCGTCTTGCCGCTCCCGGGCAACCCCACGAGCACCAGGTCCATGCCAGGCCCTAGGCGTCGCCGCCGGAGCCGGCGACGCTCGATCCGGGGCCGGCCGACGTACCGCGGGGACGCGCTGGCATACCACCGGCGCGCCCGTTCCCCACGGAGTCGCCGTCGTCCGCTTCGCGCCGCCCCGTGATCCGCTCGACGTATCGGGCCAGGTTGTCCTGCACCTCGGCGAGCGAATCGCCGCCGAACTTCTCGAGCACCGCAGCGCTGAGCGTGAGCAGCACCATGGCCTCGCCGATCACGCCGGCGGCGGGGACGACGCTGATGTCGGAGCGCTCGTAGTGGGCCGTCTCGATCGCCTTGCCGGTCACCAGGTCTGCCGACGGCAGTGGCCGCGCGAGGGTCGAGATCGGCTTCACCGCGCCGCGGACCACGAGCGGCTGCCCGTTCGTGATGCCGCCGGTGAGTCCGCCCGCGTTGTTCGACCGGTGGATCCACGCCCCCGCCGCATCGCGGCCCTCGATGACGTCGTGGACCTCCGAGCCGAGCATCCGCGTCTGCGCGAACCCGATGCCGATCTCGACCCCCTTCACGCTCTGGATGCTCATGACCGCGGCCGCGATGGCTCCGTCCAGGCGGCGATCCCAGTGGACGTGGCTCCCGAGGCCGACCGGGAGTCCATGCGCCACCACCTCGAACACGCCGCCGACGGTGTTGCCGAGCGAGCGGGCCTCGTCGATCCGCGCCACCATCCGCGCCTCGGCCCCCGCATCCGGGCAGCGCAGCGGGCTTGCCTCCGTCTCGGCGCGACTCCGCGAACAGCCGGCCGGGTTCAGCGCCACGCCACCGACCTCCGCGGTGAACGACCAGACCTCGATTCCCAGCGCCGCCAGGAACGCCCGACAGACCGCTCCCGCCGCGACGCGGGCGGCCGTCTCGCGGGCGGAGGCGCGCTCCAGCACGGGGCGGGCATCCACGAAGCCGTACTTCAGGGCCCCGGCGAGGTCGGCGTGGCCGGGTCGCAGCCGCGTGACCGGCTGCGCCCGCCGGTTGCCCCCCGCGGCGAGCGCGGCGAGCTCGTCTGCCTGGGCCTCGGTGAGCGGCTCCACCTGCATCACGCGGGTCCAGTTCTCCCAGTCTCGGTTCCGGACGAGGAGCAGGATCGGCGAACCGATCGTCAGGCCGTGGCGGACTCCCGCGAGGATCTCCGCCCGATCCTGCTCGATCGCCTGGCGGGCGCCGCGCCCGTAGCCCCCCTGCCGGCGACGAAGGTCGTCGGCGATCGCCTCCGCGGTGATCGGCACGCCCGCGGGAAGCCCCTCGAGCGTGGCGCCGAGCGCCGGCCCGTGCGACTCCCCGGCCGTCAGGAAGCGGAAGGCGGTCATCCGGCTCCCGGGTCACCCGGCTCGGCGGCCGACCCCGTCGCGGCGGCGGCGATCGCCAGCTCGGCGTCCAGCTTCTGGTGCATCAGCTCCACCGGGGCCGGCTGCCCCGTCCACAGCGTGAAGGCCGCAGCGCCCTGGTGCAGCAGCATCAGCTCGCCGTTCTGCGTGGCACAGCCGGCGGCTGCCGCGTCGCGCAGCAGCCGGGTCCGGGGCGGGTTGTAGACCAGGTCCAGGACGAGCAGGTCTCCGGGCAGCAGCTCGGCGGGGATCGGGCTGATGTCCCCCTCCAGGCCCACCGAGGTGGCATTCACGAGGACCCGGGCGCGGGAGAGCTCCGCCTCGATGATCGACTCGTGCCACGGCATCGCGCGCAGCTCCATGTGGGCGGCGCTCCGCCCGAAGAACTTCACCAGCGCCTCAGCTCGGTGGAGGTGGCGATTGAAGACCACGATCCGCTGGAATCCTTCCGTCACGAGCCCATGGACCACGGCGCGCGCGCCTCCGCCGGACCCCAGCACGACGGCCTGGCGGGGCATCTTCTGCTTGCCGACGAGCAGGTCGAGGGCGACGCGGAAACCGGGCACGTCCGTGTTGTGGCCGACGAGCTTGCGGCCCTCCTTGGTGATCGTGTTGACCGCGCCGGTGGCATGTGCCTCCTCCGTGAGGCGATCCACCAGGGCGACGACCTTCTCCTTGTGGGGGATCGTCACGTTCGCGCCCAGGAAGTCGTCTCCGCGCAGCTCGGCGACCGCGTCCGCGAGCTCGGCCGGCGCCCGGTCCCAGAGCTCGTAGGAGGCCGGGATACCCAGCGAATCCAGGGCCGCCTGCTGCATGACTCCGGACAGGGAGTGGGCCACCGGATGGCCGATGAGCACGATCCGTTTCGTCATGCGCGCACCCTTTCAAGCTCGCCGAAGAAGCCTGGGTAGGAGACGTCGGCCGACGCGGGCTGGCCGACGAGCGTGATTCCCTCGGCGACGAGACCCGCGACGGCGAACGCCATCGCCAGGCGGTGGTCGTCATGGCAGGCGACCGGGGCGCCCCGCAACGCCCGGCCCCCCTCGATCTCTATGTCGTCCCCATCGGCCCGAACCCGGGCCCCAAGGGCCGCGAGCCCGGCGACGATCCCGGCCACGCGGTCCGATTCCTTGTGGCGAAGCTCCCCGACGCCGCGGATCCTGCTGCGGCCGGAGGCGACAGCGGCGGCCAGGCAGAGGATGGGGATCTCGTCGATCGCCCCGGCCGCCTCGCCTGGGTCGACGTCGATCCCGTGCAACGTGCTGCTCCGGACGGCGAGATCGGCGCTCGGCTCGCCGGACGCCATGTCCCCCTCGGTGCCGGCCGGCCATTCCTCGATCTCGGCGCCCATCCGCCGCAGCAGATCGATGATCCCGCGCCGCGTGGGGTTCGTCCCGACGTTCCGGAGGAGGAGGTCCGCGTCGGGGTGGATGGCCGCCGCGACCATCCAGAACGCCGCTCCCGAGATGTCGCCGGGCACACGCACGTCGAGCGCGCGGACGGTGGCCGGCCCGACGACGGTATGGACCGCTCCGCCATCGTCGAGATGCTCCGTCCGGACCGGCACGCCGCGTGCGCGGAGCATCCGTTCCGTGTGGTCCCGCGTGAGGATCGACTCACGGACGGACGTGGAGCCGGTCGCCGCCAGCCCGGCGAGCAGCACGCACGATTTAACCTGGGCGCTCGGGATCGACGTCGCGTGCTCGATGCTCCGCAACGCGATCGAGCCGCTGATCGCGAAGGGCGCGAGGGTGGTCCCGGCGCGTCCGGCGACCCCGGCGCCCATTGCGACCAGGGGTGCGGCGACCCGTCCCATCGGCCGGCGCCGGAGCGATTCGTCGCCGTCGAGCACCGCGAAGCCCGGAAGGCCCGCGAGGACCCCGGCGGCCAGGCGGAAGGTCGTGCCGGAGTTGCGGCAGTCCAGGATCCCGGCCGGCTCGGACAGGGCGGCCCGGCCGGGCGAGACCACGACGTAGTCCACCGCCCGGGGATCGTCGCCCGACCGGGTCAGGTGCGCCCCGAGGGCGGTCGCGACGTCCGCGGTCGCCCGCACGTCTCGCCCGTCGCTCGCGCCCGTGATCCGGCTCTCGCCCGAAGCGAGGAGCGCCAGGAGGAGCGCCCGGTGGCTGATCGACTTGTCGCCGGGCAGGTGGAGCTCACCCCCCAGCCGGCGCGCCTGACTCACGGCCACCGAATCGGCGAGTGGCGAGCCGAGCACGGCCTGCACTCAGTCCTTCGAGCCGGCGGCGGCGACCGCACCGCCGCGGGGAGCGTGGAGGGATGACGCCTGGGCGTGCACCGGACGGACGGCCGCGGCGAGCGCGGTGAACTGATCCAGCGTCACGGACTGTGGCCCGTCTGAGAGCGCCTCGTCCGGGCGCGGGTGGACCTCGATCAGCAGGCCGTCCGCCCCGATCGCCGCTGCGGCGAGCGAGAGCGGGGCCACCAGCCATCGCTTGCCCGTCGCGTGGGACGGGTCGATCACCACGGGAAGGTGCGTCAGCTCGTGCATGAGCGGCACCGCGCTGATGTCGAGCGTGTTGCGCGTGGCAGTCTCGAAGGTCCGGATGCCGCGCTCGCACAGGATCACGTTCGGGTTGCCGCTCGACATCACGTACTCGGCCGCCATGAGCCATTCCTCGATCGTGCCCGACAGGGCGCGCTTGATGAGCACCGGCCGCCCGGCCTTGCCGACCGCCATGAGGAGCGAGTAGTTCTGCATGTTCCGGGCGCCGATCTGGAGGATGTCGGCGTACTCGGCGACGGGCTCCACCTGGCCCGGCTCCATCACCTCGGTGATCACCGGGAGGCCCGTCCGCTCGCGCGCCTCGGCCAGCAGGCGCAGCCCGTGGAGCCCGAGGCCCTGGAAGGAGTACGGGCTGGTCCGCGGCTTGAAGGCGCCGCCGCGCAGGATGTCCGCCCCCGCGGCGGCCACTGCGTCCGCCGTCTCGAAGAGCTGCTCGCGCGACTCGACCGCGCACGGGCCGGCCATGATGGTGAGCGAGCCATCCCCGATCCGGACGCGCCCGACCTCCACGACGGTGTCCGTCGGGTGGAACGAGCGCGAGGTCAGCTTGAAGGGTCGATCCGTCCGGGTCACGGACGCGACGCCCGGCTGGGCTGCCAGCCGGGCGCCCAGCCGGTCAAGCCGGGCGCCGCCCTCGCCGAGGACTGCGATCACGGTGCCGGCAGGGCTCCGGTTCTCGTGCGGCGTCAGCCCCTCGTCGAGGATCAGGCTGCGAACCGCATTGAGCGCTTCCTCGCTCGCATCGAGCGACATCACGACGAACATGTGGCCTCGCCTCGCGTCCCGAGCGTGCCGTGCCGGGAAGGGAACTGCCGGACAAACAAAAAAGCAGAGGTTTGCGACCCCTGCTCCTGCCCGGCACGAGCCGTGCCCCGGGGCCTATGCCCCGCGGTCGGTCATGCCGGGTCCAGAAAGTGGAGGTGGCGCGCCTTCACGGTGATCGGACGATAGCGGCCCCCGGGCGACCCTGTCAACGCGCGACCACGCTCGAGCGCCCCCGCGGGCTCGACACGCTCAGGTTCGGCGCGACCTGCCGGGCCATTGCCACGTCGAGCCGCTCGACGAAGGGGTGCGCCCCGAGGCCGACGAGGAGGCCACGAGCGCCATCGGCCGCGGCGCGCACCTCCGGATCGGCCGGGTCGAGGAGGCTTGCCATGTCGATCGCCGTGAGCGCCTCGTCCCACGGCAGGCCCAGGTCGCGCAGGCCGCGCAGGCAGTCCCGGTAGAGCCCCAGCGCCTCGGCCGGGTTCTCATCGATCGCCGCGAGCCCGGCCCGCAGCGTGGCCCGGTGGATCTCGGCGACCGGCCCGTGCACGCCCGTCGCGTCGAGGCGTTCCAGGGCCGCCCGCACTCGCGCCGCGTCGCCGCGCCAGAGCGCCGGCCGGGCCGCGAGGAAGAGGTAGCTGGAGGCGGCCGACGGCGTCATCTCGGGCAGCCGCCACCACGCGTCGCTCGCGTCCTCGAGGCGGCCCCCTGCCAGCGCCTGGAAGCCGCGGGCGTCGACGGCGTAGCCGAGGAGCGCCGGGTCGGTCTCGCCCTCGGAGAGCCGTTCCATCTCGGCGATCTCCGCATCCACCGGCTCGCCGCGCACGGCCATGATCGTCGCCAGGTTGTTGAGCAGCAGCATCCGGTCCGGTGGGTCGGGCTCCTCGGCCAGGCCGACGCGGAGCTCTGCCACGGCCCGGTCCCAGTCCCCGGTCAGGAAGCCGCCCCAGGCGCTCCCGCCGACGAAGGCGAACATCCAGAAGCGCTGGCCCAGCCGGCGCGACAGCGCGAGGCCCGAGCGGGCGGCTTCGGCGCCCGCTCGGGGATCGATCTCGGCCAGTCCCGCCGATGAGTTGTTGAGCGCTCGGAGCGCAGTCGTGTGGAGCCCGTGCGCTTCCGCCAGGCGGCCGCCGATCCGGATGACGCCGTTGCCCTCGGTGAGGCGCCCGATGCCCCCGAGTGCCGAGCCTTTGGTCACGAGCGTGTCGGCGAGGATCGGCACGAGGTCAAGGTGCTCGGCTGCCTCGAGCACGCGATCGGCAACCTCGATGGCGCGGCGGTGGTTCTCGCGCAGGAAGTATCCCCGCGCGAGCTGGCCCTCCACGGCGACGAAGGCAGGGTCGCCGCGGAGGTCGGAGAGCTCGGCAACCCTTGCCTCGAGGAGTGCCAGCGCATCGTCGGTCCGGCGCCCCGTGAGGAGCGTCCGGCCGAGCGCGGCCGTCGCCCGAGCCACCCCGACGCGGTCGCCTCGATCGCGGTGCTTCTCGATCGCGCGCCGCAGCAGCGCTTCCGCCGGGTCGTAGCGCGCCGCGATCGCCGCCGAGTCGCCCGCCCGCTCGAGGAGCTCGGCCTCCTCCGCTGCGTCCGTCGTCACCGTGAGGGCCTGCTCGATGAGCGCCACGGCCTGGTCGTGCGAGCCGAGAGACGCGGCCCGCTCTGCGGCCGCCCGAAGGGCGATCCGGGCCTGGCCCGCGAGCGCGTCGGCCTCGGCGCCCTCGGCCGCGTTCGCATGGGCCGCCAGGTAGTGGCCGGCCAGCGCCCCGGCCAGCTCGTCCGAGTCGAGCGCCTCGAAGAAGCGCGCCGCGGCCAGGTGCCGGGTCTTCCGGTCGGCGCGGGCCAGCGTGTTGTAGGCGACCTCCCGGATGAGGGCCTGGACGAACGCGTACTGGCCCCGCTCCGGCGACCGGGAATCGCGCTCCTGGGTGAAGAGCTCGCGCCGGACCAGCGCGTGCAGACGAACCTCCAGCTCGGTGGCATCGACGCCCGAGACCGCCGACAGCCCGGCCAGGGTGAACGACTGGCCGAGGGCCGCCGCATCGGAGACGAGCATGCGGTCGGCCGGGTCGAGCCCGTCGAGCCGGCTCGCGATCAGCGCGGTCAGCGTCTCCGGTACCGCCAGCATGGTGAGGTCGCCGAGTGGCCGGTAGATCCCGTCCTCGAGCGCGAGACGGCCCTCCGCCAGGAGCATCCGGACCGTCTCGACGGCGTACAGCGGAATGCCGTCGGCGCGCTCGATGATGACCCGGATGGCCCCCTCCGGGAGCCCCGGCACGAGGCCGCCCAGGAGCTCGCGCATCGCGGGCCCGGAGAGTGGCTCGAGGTAGATCGAGGTGTAGTTGCGCTTGCCGGCGCCCCAGTCCGGCCGCTTCTCGAGCAGCTCGGGGCGGGCGAGGGTCACGACGTAGATCGGGACGTTGCGGCTCCACTCGAGCAGGTGGTCGACGAAGTCCAGCAACCCGGAGTCTGCGTAGTGGTGATCCTCGAAGACCATCACGACCGGCGAGCTCGCGGCGAGGCGCTCGAAGAACGTCCGCCACGCACCGAAGAGCTGTTCCGAGCCGACCCGTGACCCGATCCCGAGCAGCGCGAGGAGGGCGGGCTCGATCCAGCGCCGTTCCTCGGGGTCCGGGACGTGTTCCGCCAGCGTCTCGGCGATCCTGGCCCGGGTCGTCGGTTCGTCGTCGGTCTCGACGAGGCCGCACCGCCCCCGCACCATCTCGCCGAGGGCCCAGAAGGTGATCCCCTCGCCGTAGGCCGGGGATCGGCCGTCATGCCACCAGACGTTCTCGACGAGGCCGTCGAGATACTTGGTGAACTCCCAGGCGAGGCGGGTCTTGCCGATCCCGGCCGGCCCGAACACGGAGACGAGCCGGGCGCGCCGCTCTCGTCCGGTCGAGTGGAACAGCTCCTTCAGCAGGCGGAGCTCGTCGGCGCGCCCGACGAATGGCGCCTCGAGCGCCGCGGACCGGTTCCGGCCGCCCCGTTCTGCCACGACCCGCAGGGCGCGCCAGGCCGGGACCGGGGCGGCCTTGCCCTTGAGGGCCTGCTCGCCGGCGGGCTCGAAGGTGATCGCCCCGGAGGCGGCCCGCT
>DAOTXE010000051.1:0-5429 GCA_034435355.1 Chloroflexota bacterium | reverse complement strand
GCCGGCAGGCTCCGCGGCGGCCTGGCCGTGGCGGGGCGGCCGCGGACGCTTGTGGTCGCGATCGCCTGGAGCATCGCCGCGTGGAGCGCGACGGTCGTCGGGTTCGCGGCCGCCGGCCAGGCGGTCGGCGTCGAGCTCACGTGGGGGCAGGCGGCTCTGCTGGCCGCCGGTGTCTCCCTGGCGACCGCGATCCCGGCGGGGCCCGGCTACCTGGGCACGTTCGAGCTCGCCGCGGTGCAGATCGCGGCCGTCTTCGGGGTCGCTGCGGACCCGGCGGTCGCCCTCGCCGTGCTGGTGCACGCGGTGATCCTCGTGCTGACCTCGCTGGGCGGGGCGCTTGCGCTTGTCCGGCTGGGGTGGCGCGCGCCGCCGACGCACTCCCGAATCGTCGAGCCCGCCGTCGCCGGCGGGCTCGAACGCTGAGCGGATCGCGGGCCGGGCCCTACGAGACCAGGCCCACCGACGTGAGCCAGGCCTTCGCGACGGCCGCGATGTCCATCTGGTCGACGGCGATCTGCTTGTTCAGCTGGGTCAGGGTGGCCGTGGTCATCTTCGCCGACACGTCGTTGAGGATCTTCTCTCGGCTGCCGCGCAGACGGGGGTTGGTCTTGCAGTCGGTCACCAGGCCCCACTTGAGCTGGTTCTGCACCGCGGTGGTGTCGCTCAGCTTTGCGAGGCTGGACTGGGCCGCCGTCACGCGTTGGCCAGCTCGCGGCCGACGGCGCGGAGGATGAACCGGGCGGCCTCGGCCGACTTGCCCCCCAGGCGCTCGCCGGGCGCGGTGTCCGCATCCAGGGCCGCGGCCAGGTCGCGCAGCATCGCGTCGAGCGCAGGCGTGCGCCGGAGGGAGCCGGCCGCGAACGCCGCCTCCAGCCCGGCCATCGCCAGCCGGGCGTTCTCGACGGCATGTCCCGGTGCTGCCGCCCGCTCGGCGAACGCCGTCCGCGCCGCGGTGGCGGCCGGGCCCGTGCTCGCCATCAGCGGGCCGGCTCGACAGCCGGTGCCAGGCTACCGGCGGGCGCGCGCCCGGCGACGGGCACCGGATCCGTCGACGGCGCCGGGTCGATCCCGGGCGCCAGCCCGAGCGCGCGCTCGCGGACCGCCCGCCACTCGTCCTCCAGGATGCTCATCTGGATCTCGTCCCAGAAACGGCCACCCCGCCAGATCGCCTCGCGCGACCGCCCTTCCACGCCGAAGCCGACCTTCCGGTAGGCACGGATCGCGCGCTCGTTGTACTCGAAGACAGCGAGCGAGACCCGATGGAGCCCGAGGACGCCGAAGGCGTGATCGAGCATCAGGGCCGTCGCCTCGGAGCCGTACCCGCGTCCCCAGCAGTCCGGCTCTCCGATCGTGATGTGGAAGAGCGCCGACCCGTTGTCACCGTCGAGTTGGCTGAACGCGCACGTCCCGATGAGCCGGCCCGAGTCCGCGAGGTGGATCGCGACCGCCAGCGAGCCGACGCCGGCGACGCGTGCCTCGAAGAAGCGCTCGACCTCGTCGGCGCCCATCGGCCCTTCCTGGTAGCGGGTGAGGCGGGCGATCTCCGGGTCGCCGTACCAGCGCTTGAAGGCAGGCAGGTTGCTGCCCGTGTGCGGACGCAGCACCACCGTTCGACCGCGCAACGCGGCGGGGAACCAGCTCCGGGCTCGCATGGCTGCGAGCGTATACCATCGCGTGCATGCGCCGGTGGAGCCTCGTGGCCGCGCGGATCGCCGCCACGACCCGGACCTCCGAGAAGACGCGCCTCCTCGCGGGCTACCTGCGCGATGTCGAGCCGACCGCGCTGCGGGATGCGGTGACCTTCTTCATCGGCCGCGCCTTCCCCGAGTCCGACCCGCGGGCGGCCGGACTGGGCTGGGCGACAATTGCCGAAGCCGTGGTGCGGGTCGCCGGGGTGGACCGTGCCGCCCTGGCTGCAGCCTACGATCGCCACTCGGACCTCGGCCTGGCCGTGGGCGACGTGCTGGCGTCGCGCGAGCCGGCCGAACCGGCACAGCCAGCGGAGCCGGGCGCTGGGGTGCCGCCCGATCGGCCGCTCGAACCATCCGGCGCTGCGCCCGCCCCCGGCGGAGCCGGGGCTCCCGGCATCCCCGACGTGGCGGCGGCCTTCGCGGCGATCGAGGCGGCGAGCGGTCCTGCCGCCAAGTCGGCCGCCTTCGAGACGCTGCTGCGGCGTTGCGACCCGTTGACGGCCACCTACGTCGTGAAGATCCTCGCTGGGGAGCTCCGGATCGGGCTCCGCGAAGGGCTGCTGCAGGCGGCGATCGCGCAGGCGTTCGGGCGGCCGCAGGAAGCCGTTGCCACCGCGGCGATGCTGGGCGGCGACCTTGGCGAGACCGCCGTCCTGGCCCGCGAGGATCGCCTGGCGGGCGCCCGCCTCCACCTCTTCCGGCCGCTCCAGTTCATGCTGGCCTCGCCGGCCGAGGACGCCGCGGAGATCATGGCCCGCCTCGGCCCGGTCGTCTGGACCGAGGACAAGTACGACGGAATCCGCGTCCAGCTCCACCGGCGGGGCCCCGAGGCTCGGCTCTTCAGCCGTGACCTGCACGACGTGAGCGGTCAGTTCCCGGAAGTGGTCGCCTCCGCGGCGCGCCTCGACTGGGATGGGATCCTCGACGGCGAGCTGCTCGCCTATCGCGACGGTGTCGTGCTGCCGTTCCTTGCTCTCCAGCGGCGCCTGGGCCGCAAGGAGCCGTCCGCGGCGCTGCAGGACGAGGTGCCGGTCGCCTATGTCGCCTTCGATGCGCTCGCGCTGGGGCCGCGCAACGGCCATGTGGAGCCGCTCCTCGCGCGACCGCTCGCCGAACGCCGGGGGCACCTCGAGGCGCTCGGCCTCCCGGCGGCCGAGCCGGCCCGCTTCGCGCTCTCGCGTCTCGTCCGCGCCGGGTCGACCGACGAGCTGGAGGCGGTCTTCACGGCGGCGCGGGCGCGCCGGAACGAGGGCCTGATGGTCAAGGACCCGATGAGCGCCTATTCGCCCGGCCGGCGCGGCTTCGGCTGGCTGAAGATGAAGAAGGCGCTCGCCACGCTCGACTGCGTCGTGGTGGGCGTCGAGGGCGGCCACGGCAAGCGCCACGGCGTCCTGTCGGACTACACGTTCGCCGTGCGGGACGAGACGACGGGCGGGCTCGTCACGATCGGGAAGGCCTACAGTGGCCTCACCGACGCGGAGATCGCCGGGCTCACCTCCTGGTTCGAGGAGCACACGCTCACCCGGCACGGACGCTACCGGGCCGTCGAGCCCACGATCGTGGTGGAGGTGGCCTTCGACGTGATCATGCGCAGCAGCCGCCACCAGTCGGGGTTCGCCCTCCGATTCCCCAGGATCGCGCGGCTGCGGCCCGACAAGGCCGCGGCCGACTGCGACACGCGGGGCACGGTCGAGGTGCTCTGGCGCGAGCTGCAGCAGGGCGCCGAGCACCTGGTCACGCTCGGCGCGCAGGTCGGCGTACCGCGCGTCACGTGAGCCCGGCGGGCTTCGGACGGTCGGGTCACATGACCGCGACGACGCATTCTTCGTAGACTGCAGGGGATGGCCCTCGACGCTCCGCTCCGGACGGTCCCGCTGACGCTCTACACGGAGCAGTTCATCGTGCGGGGCGCGGTCCAGACGCGAGAGCACCGCGTGACGGACATCCTCAGCGAGGCCGACGGGCCGTTCCTCATCCTCGAGGACGTCACGCTGGAGGACTTCGACTCTGGCGATCCGCCCGCCAGGGTGGAGTTCGCCCGGGTGAGTCTCGCGTCGATCCTCTTCGCGGTCTCCCTGCAGGCAGTGGAGCCGATCCGCGAGCTGCGGACCCCGAAGATCTCCGAGCCGGCGATCATCTCGATCCCGCCCTTCCGGGTGGTCGGGAACGTTCACCTGTTCCCGGACCGAAGCCTCCGGGACGCGCTCGGCGGGCCGCACAGCTCGTTCGTCCCCGTCACCGACGCCGTGTTCTGGTCCGACCGACTTGGCCTGGGCCGCCGGCACGCCGTGATGGTCGCGGTCAACCAGGCCCGCGCCCAGATCACGGCGCCCTACCCTGAGACCGACCCTGCCGACCACCCCGGCCAGGGCGGGACCACGCCCGCGCCAACCCGTCTGCCGGGACCGCCCGGCGACCGCGACCTGCCCGGCCCCGGTTCGAGCTGAAGGGTCGAGGCTAGCGGTCGACCGGCAGGTCCAGGCGGCTGCCCCAGTCGGCCCAGCTGCCGTCATAGACGGCAACATCCTCGTGGCCCATGAGGGCGAGCACGAACGCGAGCTTCGCGGCGCCGACCCCCGACGCGTCGTAGCAGACGACGCGTCGGCCGGACGACACGCCGGCCCGGTCGATCAGGCTTCGCAGGGCGCTGCCGTCCGCGAAGCGCCCCGTGCCCGGTTCGGTGGTCATGGCGACCGGGAGGTTGACGGCTCCCGGCACGTGGCCCAGGCGGCGAGCGTTCCCTTCGAAGCCGCGGTATTCCGCCTGCGCCCGGCCGTCGAGGATCACGGCGCCGGGCGACCCGACGAGCGAGCGGAGATCGCCCGTCGTGAGCCGGAGCCGCTGCTGGGCACGCGGGGCGAACGTGGCCGGCTCGGGCTCGTGGGCGGCATGGCTGATCGGGCGCCCCGAGGCCACCCACGCGCCGTATCCGCCGTCGAGGATTCGCACCGACTCGAGGCCGTAGGCGTGCAGGCTCCACCAGGTCCGCGCCGCGTACAGGCTGGCGGTGTCGTCGTACACGACGATGGTGCTCCCGCTGCCGATCCCGGCGCCCGCGACGGCCCTGGCGACCTGGTCGGGAGGGGCGAGCAGGATCACCGCGTCGGCATCCTCGGGATTGACGAACGCCTCGCGCCAGTCGAGGTACGTCGCGTTCGGGATGTGGCCCGCGGCGAAGGCGAGGCGACCGGTCCCATCGGGCCGCCAGCGGACGTCGAGCACGCGGAGCTCCGACCGGCCGAGGTTCTCGGCCAGCCAGTCCGGTGACGCAAGCAGCTCGGGTCGAACGTGGCCGGCAGACATCGCCGCCTATGATACGGACCCGATGACCGATTCCGCGGACCCGTCCGCCGAGCGCGAGAAGCTCGCCGCGATCCGCAGCGCGCTGCCTGCGACCCGGGCCGGGATCTACCTCAACACGGGGAGCGCCGGCCCGATCCCGGCCGAGAGCGCCGCGGCGATGCGGCAGGCGGAGGACCGGGAGCTCGCGATCGGTCGCGCGACCCGCGATGCCCACGAGGATCTGCTCGACCGGATGGCCGAGACGCGGGGGGCGCTCGCCGCGGTCCTCGGATCGGACATCGACGGCATCGCCCTGACGCACTCCACGACGGACGGGGTCGGCCTGGCCGTCGGGACGCTGGACTGGCGGCCGGGCGATCGCGCGCTCACCACGAACCACGAGCACCCCGGCGTGCTCGGCCCGCTGGCTGCCGTCCGCGACCGCCACGGGATCGA
>DAOTXE010000050.1:0-38686 GCA_034435355.1 Chloroflexota bacterium | reverse complement strand
GACGCCGGGGAAGCCTCCCTGCCGCCGAGCTCGCCCGACACGGCCGCGGCCACGACGGCGCCGTCATCGGACGGTGCGTCGCCCTTTACCGAGGCGTCCCCGGTTCCCGAGGCAGCGCCTCCCGGAGCTCCCGCCCGCCCCGGTCGCGGCCGAGCAAGACGCCCGCGCGCCTAGGCGCACCCCTCCAGGCCGCCCGGACCAGCATGCCCCGGCTCCCGCCACCCGGACCCTCCTATCTCCGCGAGCACGAGGTCGTGCTGGGCGAGCAGCGCCTGCGAGCCGGCATGGACCGCCCGACGGAGATTGAGGGCTGGTGGCTCGCCGTCCTCTGGGTGGCCGACGCCGAGGGAATCGTCGCGTGTCGCGCCGCCGCTCCGGCCGCGGGGCCGCCACCCGATCCGCCGCTCCTCCGTCTCGGGCCGCTCTTTTCCGGGGCGCTTGCCGGGTTCGTCCTCGAGGATGACGGGCGCCAACAGATCCGCCTCCGCCTTCCCGTGCCGCCGGACGAGCCAGACCACCCATGGTCGGCGCCGCTGGTGGTGCAGGCGGCGATCCGCTGGGAGCCGGCCCGCGCGGCGGCGATGACTCCCAACGCGCTGGCCGACGTGGCGCTGGCCGCCTTTCGGCGCGCGGTCGAGGCGCTCCACCGGCCCTGAACGATCCGTCCGTCGCGCGAGCGCAGACGACACGCTCGAGCGCCGACGACGCGCGCGAGCGCTGCCCCGGTCGCCCGGGCGTACACTCACCCGGATGCGTGACATGTTCGACGAATTCATGAAGGAGCTCGCGGAGCGCCAGCGCCAGGCAGCGGCCGCCGCGCGCGGCGAGCAGCCTCCCGGACCGGCGGATCCCGAGGCCGGGACGACCCCGGGGGCGGAGCCGGCCGAGGAACCCGCCACAAATGGCCGTCCGGCCGCCGCCGACGATCACCCGGCGCCGGCCGCCGATCGCCAGGATGCCGAACACCCGCAACACGGCGACGCGCCCGGCCGGGACACCCAACCGACGCCGCTCCCCCGCCCGCATGCGGTGGACGGCGGCCATCGTGCACCTCCGCCGCGCGTCCCGCCGCGGCGCCGAGGCCCCGGCGGTCCGAACGATGGCGCCCAGAGGCCGCGCGCCCGATCGATCGGCCCACAGGTCCTGCTCGGCGTCGTCATCGTCATTCTGTTCGCCGCGGTGTTCCTGGTGGGGACCGGCATCCAGCTCGTGACCGACGCGACCTGGTTCAGGAGCGTCGGGTTCGACGCCGTCTTCTGGACGCGGATCAAGGCCCAGGTCGGCCTGTTCGCGCTCGGCCTCGTCGTCGCGCTCGTGTTCCTGCTTGTCAACATCTGGCTCGCCGGCCGCGTCGCGCCCAAGCCCGGCACGGGTGCAGGCGAGCGGTTCCGGGCGTTCATCGACCGGCTGGGACAGTCGGCGCGGACCAGCGGTGAGAGCCAGTTCCGCGTGCGCTACGACCCGTTCGGAGACGCCCGGCGCCGGCCGGGCGGCGACCGCGACGACGACAGTCCGCTCGGACCCCGCCCGGTCGGGCCGAGCCTGACGACCGCGGACCTGCCCGACCTGCGGCCGATCGGAATCGTCGTCCTCGTCGTCCTCGCCGTGCTCGTCGCGCTCGGGGTCGCAGGGGCGCTGTCGGGGAGCTGGCAGACCGTCGCCCTCTACCTGAACCGCGTGCCCTACGCGCCGGGTGCCGCCGCCCCCGTCGTGGACCCGATCTTCGGCCGCGACATCAGCTTCTACTTCTTCGACCTGCCGTTCCTGCGGCTCCTCCAGGCGACCGCGGGCGGACTCCTGCTCGCCGCCCTCGTCTTCGCGCTTGCCCGCTACGTGGTCGCGGCGCTCGGCGGGAGCGGGTTCTCGACGCCCGTGCGCGTCCACCTGGGAGTGCTCGCCGGCCTGTACCTCCTGACTGTCGCGGTCGGCTACCAGCTGGACAAGCTGGAGCTCGTCTACAGCACGAACGGCGTGGCGACCGGTGTCAGCTACACGGACCAGGCTGCGCGCTTCTTCGCCAACGACGCCCTGACGATCGTGGCCGGCGTGGTCGCCGTCCTGCTGGTGTTCGCGGCGTTCACCCGCTGGGTCTGGCCGATGGGTGCCGGGCTCGTCGTCTGGCTGGGGCTGTCGGTCCTCCTCGGGTTCGTCTACCCGGAGGCGATCCAGCGCTTCACCGTGGACCCGAACCAGTACGCCCAGGAGCAGCCGTACGTCGTCAACAACATCGCGATGACGCGCCTCGCCTACGGGTTGACCGGCTGGCAGGTGCAGAACTACGGCGGAGCTGCGCCCCTGACGCAGGCCGCAGTCACGCAGGACGCGTCGACGTTCCAGAACGCGCGGCTGTGGGACTACCGGCCGTTGCAGACGACGCTCGAGCAGATCCAGACCGTGCGCCAGTACTACCAGTTCACCAACGTCGACACCGACCGGTACAGCGTCAGCGGCACGATCCGGCAGGTCATGCTCTCCGGCCGCGAGCTGGCACCCGAGCTGAACCCCCAGGGCGGAAGTTGGGTGAACCAGCGCATCGTCTTCACCCACGGCTATGGCCTGGCCATGGTCCCGGTCAACCAGGTCGACAGCCAGGGCCTCCCGGACCTGATCATCAAGGACCTGCCCCTGAACATCGCTCCGGGGGCGCCGCAGGTCACCCAGCCGCGGATCTACTTCGGAACGCGCCCGAACGACTGGGTGGTCGTGGGCGCTCGCCAGTCCGAGTTCGACTATCCGGTCGGCACGTCGGACTCCAGCGCGACGAGCCAGCTCGTGGAGACGCGCTGGACCGGCACAACCGGGATCAAGCTGGACTCGCTGCTGACGCGCCTGCTGTTCGCGGCCCGCTTCACCGACCTGAACCTGCTGATCTCCGACCAGGTCACTTCGGACAGCCAGCTCCTCATGTACCGGAGCCTCGGGGAGCGCCTGAACGAGATCGCCCCCTTCCTCGCCTATGACCACGATCCATACCTGGTCGTGACCGGCGCCGGGCGCCTCGTCTACGTCCAGGACGCCTACACGATCTCCGATCGCTTCCCGAATGCCCAGCCGTTCGATGGCTCGACCCTCAGTTCGGGCGGCGGCCTCTCCGGGCAGTCGTTCGACTACGTGCGCAACAGCGTCAAGGTCGTGATGGACGCCTACGACGGGTCGATGACCTTCTACGTCGCCGATCCGTCGGACCCGCTCATCCGGGCCTGGGAAGGCGTCTTCCCGAGCCTCTTCAAGCCGCTCTCCTCGATGCCGGCCGACCTCCAGGCGCACCTGCGGGTCCCCGAGGACCTCTTCAACGTCCAGACGGAGACGTACGCCCGGTACCACGTGACCGACCCGTCCAGCTTCTACCAGGGCAACGACCTGTGGACGGTGCCTCAGAACCAGGCGGGGTCGGCGACCGGCCAGCTTCCGCTGGAGGCGTACTACGTCTACATGCGCATGCCGGGCGCCGCGAACCCGGAGTTCCTGCTCCTGCAGCCGATGGTCCCCAAGGCCCGGCCGAACATGATCGCCTGGGTGGCGGCCCGCAACGACGCGCCGAACTACGGTTCGGTGGAGGTCTTCAAGTTCCCGCCCGACACGTCGGTCTTCGGTCCCGCCCAGATCGAGGGCCGGATCGACCAGGAGCCGGCGATCAGCTCCCAGCTGACGCTCTGGAGCCAGGCCGGCAGCACGGTGGTGCGGGGGAACCTGATCGTCGTGCCGGTCCAGGACTCGATCATCTACCTGGAGCCGATCTACCTCCAGTCCACCGGCTCGGCGATCCCCGAGTTCACCAAGATCGTGGTGGCGAGCCCGACCAAGGTGGTCTGGGGCGACACGTTGAGCGATGCGCTCAACCAGCTCGTGGCCGGGTCGGCCACGGCGTCGCCGTCGCCGGGAGCGAGCCCGTCGCCGGGAGTTCCGGCGCCGTCGCCGGGAGCGAGCCCGTCGCCGGGGGCTTCCGTCGCGCCGGTCCCCAGCGGCGGCCTCGAGGTCACGCCGCAGCCGAACGACGTGAAGGGGCTGATCACCTACGCCAACGCCCACTTCGAGGCCGCCCAGGCGGCGCTCCGGGCGGGAGACTTCGCGACGTACGGCGCGGAGATCGCCAAGGTCCAGGCCGCGCTCCGGGAGCTTGGGGTCGCGGTGCCCCCGAGCCCGACCCCGGCCCCCTGACCGGCAACCCGTCCGACCGGTGACCGCGCCGCCCGCCGGCGTGCTCGAGGAGCTCGACGGCGGGACGATCCGGCCGCGGTCCGCTTCGAGCTCGGTCGGCTGGTGGCGTGCGATGGCCGATGTCTCGATCGTGGCGATGTCGCGGCCCCGGCTCTGGGTCTTTGCGCTGCTCGCGTTCGTGGCTCGTGGCGGACTCGTCGTGCTCGTCGTCCCGATGCTCGTCCTGCCCACCTTCGTCGGCATCTCGAACACGGTTGGTCCAACGTCCGTCACGGCCGCGGGCCCAACTCCGCGGCTCGTCGTGATGGTCGCGGCGTGGGTGGGGATCACCCTCGCCGCGATCGTGGCGGGCACCATCGCCGCCGCGGCCGCCGAGGTGGCGCTTCACCGCGAGACGGTGGGCTCGCCCGGGGGCAGCGGCGTCCTCTCCGACACGTCGCAGGGCTTCGCCGCGGCGCTGCGGCCCATGCGGGGGACGGCCCGACGGGTCGCCTCGGTCCGCCTCGTCCTGCTGACCCCGGTCGCGTTCGCGCTCGCAGCAGCCGTGCCCGCGTGGGTCCAGATCGGATACCAGGAGCTGGTGCTTCCGTCGAACCTCACCGTCCCGCTCCCGCTGCGCGTGATCGCCGGCGCGCCGCTCGGCGGCGCTCTCGTGATCCTGGCCTGGCTCGCCGCGGAGGTGCTGGGTGGCGTCGCCAGCCGGCGGATCGTGCTGGACGGGTCGTCGGCCGCCGGCTCCCTGCGGCACGCGGTGGTCGACGTGGCGCGCGCTCCCGCCTCCGCTCTCCTGACCACCGCACTCGCGATCGGGGGGACGCTCCTCGTCCTCGTGCCCGCGGTCATCACGGTCGGTGCAGCCTGGGACCATGCGCGGGTTGCGCTCGTCGATGGCTGGGACCCGGCGGGCGTCCTGGTCGCGACCTTCGTGCTCGTGGCGGCGTGGGCCGTCTGCCTCGCGGTCGCCGGGATCGCGGCTGCCTGGCGCGCTGCGCTCTGGACCGGGGAGGTGGCGCGACACCGCGGGGCCGGTTGAGCGTGCCCGGACGGGCACGGACCGGCGGTTGTCCGACGGCGGTGCCCCGTTGAGCGGCTGCTACACTGCGCCGCAGCGAGACGCGGGATCGGGCTCGCCGCGGTGCGATGGGCCGCGACCAGGCTGATGAGGGCGCATGAACCTCGACTTCCTCTCGGGCATCGGTGACTCGATCGGGTCGTTCTTTGCCTCGCCGGTCGTCCAGTTCGGGCTCAAGGCGATCGGCGTCTACATCGTCATCGTCTGGCTGGCCGCCGCGTTCTGGGCGTTCCGCGACATGCAGCTCCGGACGGCCAACCCCATCCTGCCCTATCTCGCGGCGGCCTTCGTCATCGGCTTCACGCCGGTCCTCTTCGTCTTCGCCGTCCTGATCTACAAGATCGTCCGGCCCCAGGAGCGTCTCGGCGAGGCGTACGAGCGCGGCCTGGCGGAAGAGGCACTCCTGGCAGAGATCGACGCGATCGAGCACTGCGCCACGTGTGGCCGGAAGGTCCACGAGGAGTGGATCCTGTGCCCAACCTGCCGGACTCGTCTCAAGCGCGTCTGTCCCAGCTGCAACAGGCTGGTGGGCTTCGAGTGGTCGCTCTGTGCGTGGTGCGGTCGCGACTTCGACCACCCCGTCGGCGCCATCGGAGCGGTGCGGACGCCGGCGCCCCATGCCGACGAGACGCCGACCGCGACACCCCCGAGCTCGCCGGCCGCCCCGATCCGGGCTCGCCGGACCGGCCCGCCGGCGGCCGGCGCGACGGCGCCCAGCCCGACCCCGCGGCCCTGAACCCGCTCGAACCCCCGGCGAGCGGCGCACCGGCGGCTCCCGGCCGGGACCGTCACGGCACCTTCGACCTCGAGGGGCGCGCAGCGCCCGGCCTGTATGCGATGGGCTGGGGCCTGACGGTCGTCGGCCTCGCGACGCTCTTCGTCGGGATCGCGACCGGGGGGAGCGTCGCCGGGGCCTGGCTCGTCGTCGGCGGGCTCGGCATCCTCACGCTCGGCCTGGTCGCGGCCGCCGGAGCGCAGGGGCTCCAGCGGGCGGCCGACGCGGTCGCCGGGTACGCCGGGCCGTCGCCCTGGCTCGTCTTCGCGGCCGCCTTCCTCGGCAGCATCTTCGTGGTCAATCTCGTGGCGGTCGCCCTCGGAGCCGCCGGGATCGCGCTGAGCGACCAGGCCGGGGTGCTGGTCTCCTCGCTCGTGTCGGGCCTCGTCTCCGTGGGGCTGGTCGGGGTCCTCGTGATCGGGCCGGGCGCCCTCACATGGCGCGATCTCGGGCTGCGGCGCCCCGGGCCCGGGGAGGGCTCGATCGCCGAGGACATCGCCTGGGGTCTTGCGCTCGCCATCCCGGCCGTCCTCGCCGCCGTCTTCCTCGCGACGCTGCTCATCACGCTCCTGGGCACGACGCCGGAGCCGACGCTGCCGCCGACCCGCGACACGCTGGGGGCTGCCCTGAACCTGGCCGCCGCGGTCGTCGTGGCTCCCGCCTGGGAGGAGCTCTTCTTCCGCGGCTTCACGACCACGGCGTGGGCGCGCACGGCGGGCGCCCGGCGGGCGATCGTGCAGGCGGGCCTCTTCTTCGCCCTGGTCCACGTCATCACGGTCGTGGGCAGCGACTTCTCCACCGGGCTGCGGGTCGCGATCATCACGTTCGCCATCCGGACCCCCGTCGGCCTCCTGCTCGGCTGGGTCTTCCTGCGCCGGCGCACGCTGGCCGCGCCGATCGCGCTCCACGCTGCCTACAACGCGATCCCGCTCGTCCTCTTCCTGCTTGCAGGGTCGCGGGTCGCCACGGGATAGGACCGCGCCCAGCGAGGCCGACCCGCTGGTAAGGGACCGGCGAGACCGCGATGAGGGTGCGGTAAGGGTCGGCCGCTAGGCTGCGCCACGTTCCCGGGTCCGGACGGCGGAGGAATCGGCGGGCTCCGTTGTTCGGGCCCGGGGACGCCACCACCCGTCGCGCTCGGAGGTATCGCTCGTGAGTCCCATCGGCGACGTTGGCCCCGAGCCCTTCCACGGCCGGACTGCCGGTCGCCGCCTGCGCGAGATGCCGCCCGACGAGCGGCCCCGCGAGCGGCTGGCCCGGCGCGGTCCCGCGGGCCTCTCGACGGCGGAGCTGATCGCCCTGGTCTGGGGCTCCGGCACACGCGGGGCAAGTGCGCTCGCCCTTGCCGACGATGCGCTCGCGCGCCACGACGGCCTGGCCGGGCTCGCGCGGGCGGGCGAGCTGGAGCTGCGGGCCCTGCCCGGCGTTGGGATCGCGAAGGCCGCCCAGCTGGCCGCCGCGTTCGAGCTCGGCCGCCGCGCGGCCGAGGCATGGCCGAACGGCCGCTGGGTCGTGCGCGCTCCGCGCGACGTCGCGGACCGGCTGATGGTCGAGATGGGGGCGCTCGAGCGCGAGGAGCTGCGGGTGGTCCTGCTGAACACGAAGAACATCGTCCTGCGCGTGGTGACCGTCTACCAGGGCAACGTCTCCGCGTCCCTGGTCCGGGTCGGGGAGCTCTTCCGCGACGCGGTCCGCGCCAACGCGGCGGGGGTGATCCTGGTTCACAACCACCCGAGCGGCGACCCGACGCCGAGCCCGGATGACCTGCACCTGACGGCGGAGGCGCTCGCCGCCGGCCGGCTCCTCGACATCGACCTCCTCGATCACCTCGTGATCGGGCACGCGTCGTTCGTGTCACTTCGCGATCGCGGTGTCTCGTTCGACCGGCCGGGCAGTCCCGGCCTCCGCGCCGCGGCGGGCTGAGCACCCCGGGGCCGATCGCCCGGGCCCGAGGCGCCTCGAAGGCGCATCGAGCGCACGCCGGGCGGACAGGCATGCCGGGCGGACAGGCATGCCGGGCGGACAGGCTGCGGGCGGTATACTCCGCGGGCGTCCGCGCCATGTCGCGCCGCCTCGCTGCGCCCGCGCCACCGCGGCGCCCCGAGCCTCAGCAGACCTCCACCTCCAAGGAAGCCTCGCCAAGCACCATGTTCGACGCGCTCCTCGGCATCTTCTCCCGCGACATCGGGATCGACCTCGGTACCGCGAACACGCTCGTCCACGTTCGCGATCGCGGGATCGTGATCAGCGAGCCCAGCGTGGTCGCCATCGACGCGAAGACCAAGAAGGTGCTCGCGATCGGCGCCGAGGCCAAGCGGATGGTCGGCCGGACTCCGGCCAACATCATCGCGATCCGCCCGCTCCGCGACGGGGTCATCAGCGACTTCGACGTGACCGAGCAGATGATCAAGTACTTCGTGCACCGGGTGCACGATCGCATCGGGCTCATCCCGCGGCCGCGGATGGTCCTGGGCATCCCGTCGGGCGTGACCGAGGTCGAGAAGCGGGCAGTCCGCGACGCGGCCCTCAACGCCGGCGCGCGCTGGGCCCGCCTCATCGAGGAGCCGATGGCCGCCGCGATCGGGGCCGGTCTGCCCGTCTCGGAGCCGACCGGCAGCCTGATCGTCGACATCGGTGGCGGCACCACGGAGGTCGCGGTCATCAGCCTCGGCGGGATCGTCGTGAGCCGGAGCATCCGGGTGGGCGGCGACGAGATGGACGTCGACATCGTCAACTTCGCCCGTCGCGAGTACAACCTCCTGCTCGGCGAGCGCACGGCCGAGGACATCAAGATCGCGATCGGCTCGGGCTACCCCGGCGACTGGGACGGACAGCGCGTCCTGTTGCGCGGCCGGGACCTGCTCACCGGGCTTCCGCGCGGCGTCGAGGTGGGCGCGGACCAGATCCGCGAGGCGATCGAGCCGTCCGTGCAGCAGATCGTCGACACGATCAAGGACACGATCGAGGAGACGCCCCCGGAGCTCGTGGCCGACATCATGGACCAGGGGGTCGTGCTCGCCGGCGGCGGGGCGCTCCTGCTGGGCCTCGACCGCCGCGTAGCGGAAGCCACCCAGATGCCCGTGCACATCGCGGACGACCCGCTGACCTGCGTGGCGCGCGGGACGGGCGTCGTGCTCCAGGAGCTCGACAGCATGAGCCGGGTCCTCGTCGCGGACACGTACGCCCGGCCCCCGCGCTAGGAACCCGGGGTCGACACGATGTCGGGCCGTCTGCTGGGCTACGGGCACCGGGCGCCGCGGATCGTGCGCCGGCGGCTGGTCGCCTACGGGGTCCTCCTCGCGATCTCGGTCGGATTGATGGCGTCCAGCTCCACCTCCTTCGTCCTGGAGCTCCAGCGCGGTCTCGCGTTCGCGCTCGCGCCGGCCCAGGGCGCCGTGAACGGGATCGGCGTCCAGGCCCGTTCGATCGTGGGGGCGATTGCCGAGATCGACCAGCTTCGGCGCGACAACGGGACCCTGCTCGCCGAGAACCAGCAGCTGACCGCCGAGAATCTCCGCCTGCAGGCGCTGGGGCCGGAGAATGCGCAGCTCTCGACGCTGCTCCAGATCCGGAACTCCTTCCAGTACGCGACGGTCGCGGCGCGGGTGATCGCCCGCGACGTGGCCGACGTGAACCGGATCGTCACCATCGACCGGGGCACCGCGGACGGCCTCGTCATCGGCGATGTCGTGGTGGGCCAGGGGGGCGCGCTCGCAGGGCGGATCACGCAGATCGGCGCCCATGCCGCGCAGGTCGTCCTGATCAGCGACCCGAGCTCCACCGTCGTCGGGGAAGTGGTCTCGAACCGCGCGACCGGCGAGGTGGTGGGAGACATCGGCGGGCAGCTGGTTATGAACAACGTCGACGCCACGCAGCGGATCACCATCGGCGACGAGGTGGTGACCGCGGGGATCACGCTCGCGAACGGGATCCGGTCCCCGTTTCCCAAGAACCTGGTGATCGGCCAGGTGGTCGATGCGACGCGCGATCCGAACGCGGTCATCCAGACCGCGTACCTTGATCCCGCGCTCGACCTGGATCGGCTGGAGGTGGTGCTCGTGATCACGGATTACCAGGGCGGGATCCCCGACGTGACCAACATGCCCACCAACCAGGTGAACCCCGACGGAACGCTCCCCGGAACCGAGCAGCCGTTCGTGACGGCGGCGCCGACGTCGCGGCCGACGAAGCGCCCGGTCCCGTCCGTCTCCCCGAGCCCCGGCCCATGAAGGGCGTGATCCTGGCCGGCGGCACGGCCACCCGGCTCTTCCCGCTCACGATCGTGACGAACAAGCACCTCCTGCCGATCTACGACCGGCCGATGATCTACTACCCGCTGGAGGCCCTCGCCGGCATGGGGATCCGCGAGGCGATGGTGATCGTCGGCGGCAAGAGCGTCGGTGATGTCCTGGAGCTTCTCGGCGACGGCGAGCACTTCGGCCTGCGCCTCACCTACCGCTATCAGCGAGGTGCCCTGGGGATCGCGCACGCGATCGGGCTGGCCAGGGACTTCGTGGGGGACGACGCGTTCTGCTGCGTCCTGGGCGACAACATCCTGCGGGGGCCGGCGCTCGCCCCGGTGGCGCGGGAGTTCGAGGCCGGAGCGTGGGGCGCCGGGACGCTGCTCTACCGCGTTCCCGACCCGGAGCGGTTCGGGGTCGCCGAGGTGGCCGCCGACGGGACGGTCCTCGGCTTCGAGGAGAAGCCGGCCGTCCCGAAGAGCGACCTGATCCCGATCGGCGTCTACTTCCTGCGGCCCGATGCGTTCGGGGTGATCGACCGGCTCGCCCCGTCGGGCCGGGGGGAGCTGGAGATCACCGACGTGCTCAACCACTACATCCCCGGCGGCCGGCTCTTCGCCCGGCGTTTCGAGGGACACTGGGCGGACGCGGGGACGGTGACGTCCCTCCTCCGCGCCGCGGAGCTCGCCTCCGCCGCCGACGAGGCCGGCGAGCTCTCCCCGCCGCCGCAGCGGCCGCAGGCGTGAGCGCCCCACGCGCTGGCGCGCGGCTCCTCGTCACCGGCGGGGCGGGGTTCATCGGCAGCTGCTTCGTGCGCGACCTCCTGGCGCGCCGGGACGGCACGCGGATCGTCGTCCTCGACAAGCTCACCTACGCGGGCAACCGGGCGAACCTCGCCCCCGTGGAGGCGGATCCGGAGCAGGCGGCGCGCTTCACGTTCGTGCAGGGCGACATCGCGGACCCGGCCGCCGTCGCGCCGCTCGTCGCCGACGCCGACGGGGTCGTCAACTTCGCCGCCGAGTCGCACGTCGACCGCTCGATCCTCGACCCGGCCGCCTTCCTGCGGACCGGCGTGGACGGCGTCCACGTGCTCCTCGAAGCCGTTCGCCGGGAGTCGGACCGCGCGGCCGCCGGAAAGCGGACACGCGCGCCGCGCCTCCTCCAGGTTTCCACGGACGAGGTCTACGGCTCGGTCGAGACGGGCTTCTCGCGGGAGGGCGACCCGCTTGATCCGCGATCGCCCTACGCGGCCGCGAAGGCCGCGGGTGAGCTGCTGGCGGGCAGCTACCACGTGACGTACGGGCTGGACGTGGTGATCACGCGCGGCTCGAACACCTACGGGCCGTACCACCATCCCGAGAAGCTGATCCCGCTCTTCGTCACGAATGCCCTCGACGACCAGCCGCTTCCGCTCTACGGCGACGGGATGCAGGTCCGCGACTGGCTCCACGTCTCCGACCATGCCGGCGCGATCGACCACGTGCTCCGCCATGGCGTCGCGGGCGAGATCTACAACATCCCGGGCTCCCATCCCGTGCCGAACCGCGACGTCGTCGCCCAGCTCCTCGCGCACCTCGGGAAGCCCTGGTCGCTCGTGCGGCACGTCGAGGACCGGCCGGGCCACGACCGGCGCTACGCGATGGACGGGACGAAGCTGGCCGCGCTCGGCTGGACGAACCGGGTTGCCTTCGCGGACGGGCTCGCCGCGACGATCGACTGGTTCCGGGCGAACGAAACGTGGTGGCGGACCGCGCGATCCGGCGACTGGGGCGCCTACTACGAGCGCCAGTACGCGGGCCGCCTGGCGCACGCGGAAGACGGGGCGCACGCGGAAGACGGGGCGCACGCGGAAGGCGCGCATCCGGCCGCCGCGGGCGCGGCCCCGGCCAGCGCTCGCCGCGGCACGGGATTCTGATGCGCGTCGCCGTCACCGGTGCCGGCGGCCGGCTGGGCCGCGCCGTGGTCGCCGCCCTCGAGGACGCACCGTTCACGGGTCCGCACGGGCCGCTGGCGTGGAGCCGCCCGGCATACGACCTCGACGACCCGGGGGCCGCGGCGCGCTGCGTCCGGCAGTCGGCGCCGGAGGTCGTGGTCCACGCGGCCGCCTGGACGGACGTCGACGGCTGCGCGCGCGAACCGGAGCGGGCGATGCGCCGGAACGCGCTCGCCGTGGCAGAGCTCGCGGAAGCCTGCGTGCGCGCGGGGGCGGACCTCGTCCTCGTCTCCACCAACGAGGTGTTCGACGGAAACCGGACCGACGGTCGAGGCTACGCGCCGTCGGATCGGCCGATTCCCGCCAACCCGTACGGCGCGAGCAAGCTCGCCGGGGAGGCGGCAGCCCAGGCGGCCTTCCTCGGCCGTGGTCCGCAGCTCGCGATCGTCCGCACGGCCTGGCTCTTCGGCCCGCCCGGGAACGACTTCCCGGCTCGAATCCTCGCCGCCGCCGATCGCGCCCGGGCCGCCGGCGAGCCCCTCCGGGTCGTGGGCGACGAGATCGGCTCGCCCACGTTGGCGGCGGACCTCGCGGAGGGAATCCTGGACCTGCTCGCGGCGGGCACGTTCGAAGGTGTCCATCACGTCGTCAACGCCGGGTCGGTGTCCCGGGCGGGATGGGCGCGCCATATCCTGGCCGCGATGCAGGTGGAGGTGCCGGTCGTCGAGGTCCCGCTCGCGACCTGGACCCGGCCGTCGCCGCCGCCGGCCTGGGCCGTGCTGGCGTCCACGCCCCTGCCGTCGGGCGGCCAGCTTCGCCCATGGGAGGAGGCCTTCGCCGACCATCTCCCATTTCTCGAACGGCAGCGGGCAGAGGGAGCGCGACGGTGAGCCGACGATGAGCAACCCGACCGGCAGCGGCGCTGCGTCCGCGATCCCCGGCGTCCGCTGGGGCGCGGTCGCCCGCCACGCCGACGAACGCGGCAGCTTCCGAGAGCTCTGGCGCGCCGACTGGTTCCCGGACCTGCCCGCGCTCGACGGACCCGGGTCATGCTTCCTGCAGGCGAACCTCTCCACGTCCGCCGCGGGCGTGCTCCGGGGGCTGCACTTCCATCGCCGCCAGCTCGACTTCTGGGTCGTGGCGGATGGGCGCGCGTGGGTGGCCCTCGTCGATGCGCGGCCGCTCCTGGACGGGCGCGGCAACCGGCCGATCGTCGAGACCCGCGAACTCGCGACCGATGGCACGGTCGCCATCCCGGCAGGCGTGGCGCACGGCTTCCTCGCCCTCGAGCCGCTCCGGCTAGCCTACTTCGTGACGGCCGCCTACGACGGCAGCGACGAGCTGGGTTTCGCGTGGGACGACCCGCTCGCCGGCATTCCGTGGCCCGTCGTTCCGGGCAGGCCGGACGGCCGCCCGATCCTGTCCGGGCGCGACCAGGCGAACCCGTCCCTCCTGGAGCTCGTGGAGCGTCTTCGCACGAGCTGATCGCGTCGCCCGGGCCGCGGCGAGAGCGGCATCCCTCGGCTCGTCGTAGCCCGATGGTCGTGGGCCGGGCCGCCATCCGGTCGATTGCGCCGCGCCGCTGCGGCGTCGATGGTTTCCCAACCTCGATCGCAACAGGAGTCCCGCGCTGTGCGTCGCCTGGCTCCGGCGCTCTTCGCCGGCCTCCTCGCCCTCTCCGGCGTGGTTGCACCCTGGTCCCTCGCCACCACCGCGGCCGCGGCGTCCGGCCCGAAGATCGTGCTGATCGTCGGCGCGACCCATTCGGCGACCGACGCGTACCGGGCCGACATGGACGCCGTGTACGCGACCGCGCTCCAGTACTCCTCGAACGTCGTGAGGATCTACAGCCCCGACGCGACGTGGGCGGCCGTGAAGCCGGCGCTCCAGGGCGCGAGTGTCGTGGTCTACATGGGCCATGGGAACGGCTTCCCCAGCCCCTACACGAAGACCCTCATGGCGGACCGCCAGGACGGCCTCGGGCTCAACGCCGTCGCCGGACAGGGCGACAGCAACACGACGTACTACGGCGAGGGCACCATCGCCAGCTCGGTGACCCTCGCCCCGAACGCGGTCGTGATCCTGGCCCACCTCTGCTACGCCTCGGGCAACTCGGAACCAGGGCTGGCGGCGCCGAGTCTCGCGGTCGCCGAGGCCCGCATCGACAACTTCGCCGCCGGCTTCCTGAAGGCCGGCGCCCGCGCCGTGATCGCCGATGCGCACTCGGACACCTCGTGGTACCTCGACCAGCTCTTCACGACCCACCAGACCATCGACTCGCTCTTCCGGTCGAAGCCGTGGAGCGCAGGCAACACGTTCACGTTCGCGAGCACCCGCAGCCCCGGGTTCACCGCCTACTCGGATCCGGACGGTGCCGCGCCGTTCAGCGACTTCTACCGCTCGATGGTCGCCCTGCCCAGCCTGCGCACGGACGAGGTGACCGGGGCCGGATCCGGGAGCGTCCTGTCGGCGCTCGCCCAGGGCGACATCACCCCGCCGGCAATCAGCAGCCTCTCGGTCGCACCGGCGACGTTCAGCCCGACCGTCGGGGGCGCGGCCGTGATCTCCGCGACCGCGGACAGGCCGGTCACCTGGTCCCTGTCGATCCTCGGCTCCGGGGGCCAACCGGTCAGCACGTTCACGAGCTCCGGCCCGGCGTTCAGCCTGTCATGGAACGGCCGCGACGCTGCCGGACAGCCGGTGCCGGACGGCGCCTACCAGGTGGTCGCCACCGCGAGCGACGACCGGGGCAGCCCGCCGTCGACGGCACGGGCGGTGCTCGCAGTGGACGCTACGCCGCCCACACTCACGCTCACCAGCACGGGCAGCACGCCGTTCGTCCTCTCGCCGAACGGCGACGGGCAGAACGACAGCACGAGCGTCTCCTACGTTCTCTCCGAGCCCGCGTCGCTCGTGGCGACGGTGCGGACCGCGGGCGGGGAGACCGTCCGCTCGGACACGAGCGCCGCTGCCGCCGGCCCCGGAGCCGTGACCTGGGACGGCCTGGACACGAGCGGCGCGCCGGCGCCCGAGGGACCCTACGTGGTGGACCTCGCGGCCCGCGACGCGGCCGGCAACGTGAGTCCGACCGTGAGCGTCCCGGTCGTCCTCGCGACCGCGCGAAGCGGCGTGGCCGCCGCGCCTGCGTGGATCTTCCCGGCCGGCAGCGGCAGCGGCCCGCGGGTCTCGAACCTCTCCTTCACGCTCGCCCGGCCCGCGAGCGTCACGTGGCAGGTCACCACCGCGGCGGGCGTCCCGGTTCGCACCTGGTATTCCGACGCACCACTGGCCGCCGGGTCCTACACCGAGCCGTGGGACGGCCGGACCGACGCGGGCGCACTCGCGCCGGCGGGACGCTACCTCTCGCAGGTGAGCGTCAACGACGGCGTGACCTCCACCACCGAGCAGGCCTGGATCTACAGCGCCGGGATCCGCATCCTGGTGTCGGACGCGACGCCTGCCGTGGGTCAGCTCGTCACGATCACGGTCGTGTCCGTCGAGGCCCTCGGCGCCAACCCGTCCGTGTCGATCGCCCAGCCCGGCCTCGCTCGGGCCACCTACCGGACGACGAGGACCGGGACGGCGACCTACCGTGTGCAGGTCCGACTCCGCGCCGGGCGTGCCGGGACACTGACCATCGCGGTCGCCGGCGTCGACCGCTTCGGACGCGCCGCGTCCGTGAGCTCCGCCTACCGGCTCCACTGAGCGGGACTCCGCGCCGCGCTCCGTCCGAGGCGCCTCGCCTACACTGGCGCCCATGACTGACGTCGCACCCACGGCGGAGGCGCCGACCCCGGTCGAACCATCCCCAGCCGGGCCACGTCCCGGGCCCTGGGTCGTCCTGCCGACCTACAACGAAGCGGAGAACCTGGAGCCCATCGCGACGGCGATCCTCTCCGCGCTGCCGGCCGTCACGCTCCTCGTCGTCGACGACGGATCCCCGGACGGGACCGGCCAGATCGCCGACCGGCTCTCAGCTGCCGACGCCCGGGTGCGCGTCCTGCACCGCGCCGCGAAGGCCGGCCTGGGGAGGGCCTACCTGGCCGGCTTCCGCGTCGCGCTCGACGCAGGCGCGACCGTCGTGCTCCAGATGGACGCGGATTGGTCGCACGACCCGGGCTCGCTCCCTGCGCTCGTCGCGCCCCTGGCAGACGGCTCCGCCGACGTCGTCATCGGCTCGCGGTACGCTCCCGGCGGGCGCGTCGTGGACTGGGGGCCGGTGCGCCGCCTGGTCAGTCGCGGCGGCAGCCTCTTCGCGCGGATGGTGCTGGGCCTGCCCGCGCGCGACCTGACGGGCGGCTTCAAGGCCTGGCGCGCCGCGACGCTCGCGGCGATCGACTTCGCGGGCGTGCACGCCGGCGGCTACGTCTTCCAGATCGAGATGACGTATCGGGCCAACCGCGGGGGCGCGCGGATTCGCGAGGTCCCGATCACGTTCCGCGACCGCCGCGTCGGCCAGTCGAAGATGAGCCGCCGGATCTTCGTGGAGGCCTTCGTCGTGGTCTGCCAGCTTCGTCTCGACGAGCTGCGGGGCCGGGGGCCCCGCCGGGCCCGATGAAGCTGGGCGCGGCGCCGGCGCCGCCCGAGCCCGGCGGGACCCGCGTCCTGCTCGATGTCCGGCCGCTCCAGGACCCGGAGCACGCCCCGGTCACGGCCGCCTATCTGCGCCGGCTGCTTATCGCGTACGCGGCCGACCCGCTCGCCGGCGAGTCGTTCGTCGCCCTGCTGAACCTCGGGGCGGAGGATCCCACGGTCGGGTTCCCGGGTCTCCCGCTCGCCGGGCGGCGCCGGCTCCCGCCGACCCGGGTCTTCCGTTCCGGCGCACTCACCCTGGACCCGTTCTTCGTCCGTGCGGCCGGACTCGGCGCCGGGCGCGGCGCAATCGCAGGAGGAGCGGTCGGGGTGGTCGCGCACGCCGTCGCGGGCGCACTCCCGATCGGTCCGGGCCTGCCGGTCGTCGCGACCCTCCTCGACCTCGCGTCGTGGGAGCTGCCCGAGCAGTACCAGCGCTCGCTCGCCGCGCGCTTCGGCCAGCGGCTCCGCGGGCAGCTCCTGCGCGACGCCACCGTCGTGCTCGTCGGGAGTGACGCGGTCGCGGCAGCGGCGAGGCGTCTCCTCCGGCTCCACGCCGCCCGGGTCCGCGTCGTCCCGCTCGCCGGCGACGACGCCTTCCGGCCGCTCGAACCCGCCGGGTCGCCGGAGGGCGACGCCTCGCGCGCGCGCCTCGCGACCGAGCGCGAGCGGTTCGGCCTGCCCGAGCGCTATTTCGTCTATCCCGGCCGCCACGACGCCCGGCAGGATTTCGGGACCCTTCTCGCCGCGCTCGGACGCCTCGCCTCGTCCGGGCGGCCGGCCAGGCTCGCGAAGGCGGTCGCCTGGCCGCCGCGGGTCCTCCTGCTCGGGGCGTCGCCCGCCGACCGCGCCGCCCTCGCGCGACAGGCGTTCGAGGCCGGGGTGGGGGACACGCTCGCGTTTGCGCCGGGTCTGTCCGCCGAGCGGGCAGCGCTCCTCCGCGCCGGGGCCCGTGCGTCCCTCCACCCGGTGCTCGCCGACGCGACTGCCCTGCCGGTCCTCGACGCCATCGCGCTCGGGACGCCGATCGTCGGGACTGCCGTCGGGGCGGTGCCGGAGGCCGTCGGCTCGGCCGGCCTCCTGGTGCCACCCCGCGACGCGGACCGCCTCGCCGGAGCCCTGCGCGCCGCCTGGGCAGAGGAGCGGGTCCACCGGGCCATCGCCAGCGCCGCCGCCCTGCGCGCCGCGCCCGGCCGCCGGACCTGGGCGGACGTGGCTCGAGGAACGCGGCAGGCGTACGCGGAGGCGACGGGGCGCTCCTAGGACACGCGGCCGTCCAGGAAGTCGGCGAGGTGGCGGACGACGCGCTCGGCGGCATGGCCGTCGGCCAGCGGGTTCGCCGCCCGGGGCCAGGCTCCCCCGGCGCGGAGGAAGGCGAGGGCACGCTCCGACTCGGTCACGATCGCATTCTCGTCGGATCCGACGAGCCGCACCAGCCCCGCCTCGATGGCCGCGGGCCACTCGGAGACGTCGCGGAGCAGCAGCAACGGCTTGCCAAGCGCGAGCGATTCCTCGTGGACGCCGCCCGAGTCGGACATCACGATGTCGGCCGCCTCGAGCAGTCGCGCGAACTCGGCGTAGCCCAGGGCCGGCACGAGGCGAACCCGCTCCACCCCGGCGAGCTCCGACGCGGCCGCCTCGCGGACGACCGGGTTGAGGTGGGTCGCGAACACGACCTCCGTGTCGCGATTGCGCTCCAGGATCGTGCGCGCAGCGCGGCACGCCTGCGCGATCGCCCCGCCCCAGCTCTCGCGCCGGTGCATGGTCATGAGGACCAGGAAGCGCGACGACCGCTCGATCCGAGCCGGGGACGCCGCCGGGTCGCGCGGCCCGGCGAGGACCCGGAAGAGCGCGTCGATGCCGGTGTTGCCCACCACGTGGATATCGGTCGCCGGGTGGCCCTCGGCGCGGAGGTTCGCCGCGCACGCCTCGTTCGCGGCGAGATGAAGATCGGCGAGCTCGCTGACGAGGCGCCGGTTGATCTCCTCGGGATACGGAAGGTACCGGTTGCCGGTCCGGTAGCCGGCCTCGACGTGCGCCACCGGGACGTGCTCGTAGAACGCCGACAGCGCGCCCGCGAAGGTCGTGGTCGTGTCGCCCTGGACGAGCACCACATCCGGGCGAACGTCCCGGATCACGCCCCCTGCGCCCGTGACGATCCGCGCGGTCAGCTCGGCCAGGGATTGGGACTCCCGCATCAGGCCAAGGTCGAAGGCCGGCCGGATCCCGAACAGGTCGAGGACCTGGTCGAGCATCTCGCGGTGCTGGGCGGTGACGGCGACGACCGGCTCGATCGTGCCCGATTCGCGCAGGGCGAAGATGACGGGCGCGACCTTGATCGCCTCGGGCCGCGTCCCGAACAGGACGAGCGCCGTCCTGGTGGTCATCCGGGGTCCTCTTCAGCCCCGCCGCACAGGGACGACGACACGGGCTCCTCGTTAGCAGGCATCTGGGCCACGCCAGATCCTACGGCATCCCCGGGCCGCCGCGGCGCGGCCGTGCTCGAAGGCGGGGCACCGCGCGGAGGCGCGTCCTAGCGGGGAGTCGCCGCCGGCCCCACGGGCGCCGTTCCACCGGCGACGACCACGACGGGCGTGCCGGGCGGCACCACCTGGATGAAGGTCTGGCCGGCGGTGAAGACGACCTCGTTCCCGGCGCCGTCGTAGAAGAGGGTCGGGGCGGAGATCGACGCCTTGCGCCAGGTCCCGGAGATGGTGACGCCGTTCGTGGCGATGAGAACCGGGCCGGTGCCGACGTCCTGGGCCTCCAGGCGCTTCTTGTACGGCTCCCCGTCGTTGAGCGGCCCGAAGACCACCGTCATCACCACGACGTTCGCGGGGGCCACCTGGCGTCCGTCCCCCGCGTCGATCTGCGGCGCTCCCTCCACGAAGCGGCGATACGTGTTGGAGGCTCGGTCGTAGTGGTACGCGATCGCGTTGGCCGGGTAGGTGATCTCCAGCTCCGCGCCCGCGGGACGGTCTGCCAGCGCGGTTGCCGGGCCGAACGTCCAGGCGGGCCCGGCCGGCGGCGCCGTCGCCCCGACGAGCGAGGCCAGCTCGCGGAGGTGCTTCCCATCCGTGTAGACGTTGTGGGGAGCGAACCGCTGGGTGATCCGCCACAGGTACGTGGGGCCCCAGCGGAACTCGTCGGCGTTGTAGACGACCTGGCCCTGGCCGGAGCTGGCGAGCGTCGCCATGGCCTGGGGCGACCCGCCGACGTGCACGTAGAGGGCGTCCCATTCGGCAGCCCACTCGATGAAGTACTGGCGCGAGCTGCGGACCGGCCCGACCGCGGGTGGGTCGCCGGCGCCGAAGATCATCATGTAGCGCGGGATCCCGCCCTCGGCAGGCGCCTGCCAGACCACCGACGCCTGGTTGAACCCCGATTGCGGGCGCGCGTCGGCCTGGTCGTCGACCATCACGGCGATCGGGTGCCGGGCGGCGAGCGCCGGCGACACGAGCACCCCGGTGAGCGGGTCCGGAACGAGGACCGGCGTCGGGCTCGGCGCCATCATCGCGGGCGGGAGCAACGGGCCACTCGCGGAGGGGCCCGGCGTGGCGGCGGCACCGACGCCAGCCGTGCTCCCCGGAGGCCGCGTCGCGGCCGGGCTGCCGACGAGATCGAAGGCGGCGTGTCCGACGAGGCCGACCGCGGCGAGCGCGGCCAGCGCGACGACACCCACGAAGACCAGGCCGATCGTTCTGCCGCGCATGCGCGCGCCACGATACCCCGCAGGACCCGGAGGCGCCTCCGCGCGGGCGGCGATGCCCGCGCCGCCCGTCTCGCAGGCGTAGGCTGGCCCTGACCGGGTGTGCTTCCGGCGCCGCGCATCCCGGCAAGGAGACCTCGATGACAGACGAGCTCAGCACCCCGTCCAGCCCGTCACCCCGGCCCCGTCGCCGACGCGCGACCACGCCGGCCGTCCAGGTCGCCCCTGCAGCGGGCGCTGCCGAAGCCCGGGACGAACCCGTGGGCGACGGCGACATCGCCCCCGACGCGTCCGCGGCCACTCCCGCGCCGCGGGCCCTCGCGACCGCGGTGGACTTGGCACGCGGCCCGGTTGGCGGGATCCGCGCGGAGAACGTTCAGGTGCGCACCGGCGTGGTGGGCGGGATCGCCGCCGGTCGCGCCGGCATCGAGCTGGGACTCGTCGGCGGCGTTGCCGCCCGCACCGCGAGCTTCTCCCGGGCCATCGTGCGGTCGGTCGTCGCGCAGGACGTCCGCCTCGAGCAGTCGTTTGCGCGCGTGGTCGTTGCCAACCGGGTCCAGGCCGGCCCGGCAACAGGGATCGGCCTGGTCGTGGCGCGCCGATTCGACGGCGAGGCCAGGATCCTGTTCGACTGGCGCAGCGCGCTGGCGCTGGGGGCAGTGCTCGGGGCCTTCTCTGTGCTGTTCCGGGTGGCCCGGCGCCGCGCGTGACGAACGGCCGACAGACGTACGGGCGCCCCGCCAACTGACACCCGCCAACTGCCGCCCGACGGGCGCCTGTATACTCGACACTCGGTCCGCGCGCGATCTCCGGTTCGCACTTCTCGCCTGCGCGACCTCACAGGAGCCCGCAGACCGAACGTGATCGATCCCTCTGCCCGCATCCATCCGTCCGCGGACCTGGAGGCCGGCGTCTCCATCGGCGCGGGCTCCAGCGTCTGGCACCGCGCCCAGGTGCGCAACGGGGCCTGCATCGGCGCCGCGTGCATCGTGGGCCGCGACGCGTTCATCGACGAGGGCGTCTCGATCGGCGACCGGGTCAAGATCCAGAACGCGGCCCTCGTCTACCACGGCGTCACGGTGGAGGACGGCGTCTTCATCGGTCCGAACGCGATCCTCACGAACGACCGTTTCCCGCGGGCGATCACGCGGACGGGCGAGCTGGCCCGCGCGGACGACTGGACGGTGAGCCCGATCCTGTTGCGCCGGGGATGCTCGATCGGGGCCGGCGCCGTGGTGGTTGCCGGGACCGTGGTGGGCAGCTTCTCGACCGTGGGCGCCGGCGCCGTGGTCACCCGCGACGTGCCGGACCATGCGCTCGTGGCCGGCAACCCCGCCCGCCGGCTCGGCTGGGTCTGCTTCTGCGGGCAGCGTCTCCGCGACGCGGCGGGCCTCCCGGTCCGTGGCGACTTCATGGGCAGGGCGGCGTGCGCCGCCTGCTCCTCCCACTTCGAGATTGTCGGCGATGCATGCGTCGCCGAAGCGGAGGAACCAACGTCGTGATTCCGATCTCCCGGCCCGACATCGGCCCGGCCGAAGAGGAGGCCGTCCTCGAGATCCTCCGCTCGGGCATGCTCGCGATGGGGAAGAAGACCTCTGCGTTCGAGGAGGCCTGGGCGGCCTACTGCGGCGTTCGCCACGCAGTCCTCATGAGCAACGGCACAGTGGCCCTGGAGGCGATCCTCCACGCGCTCGGGATCGGCCCGGGCGACGAGGTGATCACCGTCTCGTTCAGCTTCAACGCGACCGTCAGCGCGATCCTCCGCGTCGGGGCCACGCCGGTCCTCGTGGACATCCGCGCGCACGACTTCTGCATCGACCCCGCCGCTGTCGAGGCCGCTGTCACGCCGCGCACGAAGGCGATCCTGCCGGTCCACCTCTACGGCCTGATGGCGGACATGGAGCCCCTCGTCGCGATCGCCGAGCGCCACGGCCTGCGGATCGTCGAGGACGCCGCGCAGGCCCACGGGGCGACGTACCGGGGGAAGCGTGCCGGCAGCTTCGGCGCAGCCATGTTCAGCCTCTACGCCACGAAGAACCTGATGACCGGCGAGGGCGGCTTCGCCACGACCGACGACGACGACGTGGCCGACCGGCTCCGCCTGTTCCGGAACCACGGCATGCGGGTCCGCTATCACCACGACTCGCTGGGCACGAACTTCAAGCCCACCGACCTCGCAGCCGCCCTCGGGCTGGCCCAGCTCGGCCGGCTCGACGAGCGGACCGAGCAGCGCCGCCGCAACGCCGCCTACCTGACCGAGAACCTGGCGGGCTACTGGACGCCGGGCGTCCCGGAGGGGCGCGGGCACGTGTGGCACCAGTACGTCATGCGCTTTCCCGGCGAGCGCCAGCAGGTCATCGACGGCCTCGCCGAGCGCGGCATCGGAACGCTCATCTACTACCCGGTGCCGATCCACCGCCAGGCCTACCTGCAGGCCTACGTTCCCGGCGCCGCGAACCTGCCGCTGCCGGTGACGGACCGCCTCTCCGACGAGGTGCTCGCGATCCCGGTCCACCCGCGCCTCTCGCCCGAGGACCTCGACGCGATCGTCGCCGCGGTCCGCGCCGTGGCCACCCCGGGGGCGGGCCGGTGAGCACGGGGGCCCCGCTCCGCGTCGCCCTCGCCGGCCTCGGCTCGATGGGCCGCAACCACCTGCGGGTCATCGCCGCGCACGCCGAGGCGCGGCTCGTGGCCGTCGGCGACCCCGACCCCGCGATGCTCGCCGCGGCGACCGGCCAGACCGGCGCCGCGGGCTGGAGCGATCCACTGGCAATGGCCAACGAGGCGGAGATCGACGCGCTGGTCATCGCCGCCCCGACCACCGCCCACGTCCCCCTGGCGCTCGCGGCGATCGAGCGCGGCGTCCCCGTCCTCGTCGAGAAGCCCCTGGCGGCCACGCCGGCCGAGGCGCTCGAGATCGTGCGCGCGGGGCGAGTCCGGGGCGTCCCCGTCCAGGTGGGCCATGTCGAGCGCTACAACCCCGCGGTCCTCGAGCTCGGGCGGCTGCTGCGCGCGCGCTGGCTGACCACCGTCTACTCGATCGCCAGCCGGCGCGCGGGCCCGTTTCCCGCCCGCGTCCGCGACGTCGGGGTGACCGTGGACCTCGCGACGCACGACGTCGACATGCTCTGCTGGATCGCCGGGGAGCGGCCCACCCGCGTCTACGCGGAGCTCGCGAAGCGGAAGCACGCCTCGCACGAGGACCTGCTCTTCGGCCTGCTCCACTTCCCGTCCGGGGCGGCCGGGATGATCGACGTCAACTGGCTCACCCCGGCCAAGCGCCGTCAGCTGCTCGTGGTCGGCGAGGAGGGAATGTTCGAGCTCGACTACCTGACCCAGCGGCTGACCTTCACCCGGTCGGATCTGGCCCACGCCGAGCTGCTCGGCGGCTTCGCCCCGACGTTCCTCGGCGACGTCGCCGAGATCCCGGTCCAGACCCACGAGCCGCTCGCGGCCCAGCTCGACGCGTTCGTGCACGCCGTGCGGACGGGGGAACGCCCCTACGTCGACGGCGAGGACGGCGCCTGGGCCGTGGTGATGGCGACGGCGCTCCTCGAGGCGGCCGCATCGCGGCACCCGGTGGAGCTGCCGGCCGGCGGGGAGCCGTGGGCATGACCATCGTCGCGCGCCCGTCCGTGGGCACCTCGCTGCTGGGCGGGTCGATCCATCTCGCGCCCAACCCGTGCCGCCATCCCGTGGCGCGGGCCGTGCCCGCCTGGAACGGCGAGGACGGGACCGCGGGGACCGTTGCCGTCGTCGGGGCCGGGAAGATGGGCCTTCCGCTCGGGGCGCAGTTCGCCTCGCACGGCTGGTCCGTCATCGCGGTCGACATCAACCCGGACGTCGTCGCCACGATCAACGAAGGCCGCTCGCACGTGGGCGACGAGCCCGGGCTCGGCGAGCTCGTCGCGCGCGTCCACGCCGCGGGCCGGCTCCGCGCGACGCTCGATGCCGCCGCGGCGGCGCGCGACGCGGACGTCGTCGTGCTCATCGTGCCGGTGATGCTCGACGCGGACCACCGGCCCGATTACCGCTACATGGACGCGGCGGTGGCCTCGATCGCGCCCGGGGTGCATGCCGGGACCACGATCATCTTCGAGACCACGCTCCCGATCGGGGACACGCGGCGGCGCTTCGCCCCGGCGCTCGAAGCAGCGTCCGGCCTGGTTGCCGAGCGCGACTTCTTCGTCGCCTTCTCGCCGGAGCGGCTGTACTCCGGCGCCGTGCTCGAGAACCTGGCGACCTATCCGAAGCTCGTCGGCGGGATCGGGCCGGTCTCCACCGACCGCGCCGCGCGCTTCTACGCGAGCGTGCTCGACGCCGAGGTCGTCGCGATGAGCTCATCGGAGGCGGCCGAGTTCTCCAAGCTCGCCGACACCACCTACCGCGACGTGAACATCGCCCTGGCCAATGAGTTCGCGCAGGCCGCGGACCTGCACGGGATCGACGTGCAGGAGGTGATCGCGGCGGCGAACAGCCAGCCCTACAGCCACATCCACCAGCCCGGGATCGGGGTCGGCGGGCACTGCATCCCGGTCTACCCGCACCTGCTCCTGGCCCGGGCGCCGGGGCTCGAGCTGGTCGAGGCCGCCCGACGCGTCAACGACGGGCAGGTGGAGCGGGCCCTCGCGATCCTCGAGCCGCTCGTCGGCGGGCTCGCCGGGACGCCGGTCCTCGTCCTGGGGATCACCTATCGCCACGGCGTGAAGGAGCTGGCCTACAGCCGCGCGATCGCCCTGATCGCCGCGCTGCGGGCTGCCGGCGCGCTCGTCTCCGCCCACGACCCGCTCCTCGGCGACGAGGAGATCCGCGCGCTCGGGGCCGAGCCGTGGCACTGGTCGAACCCAGGACCGTTCCGGGCGATCGTCAGCCAGACGGCCGATCCGGCCTTCTCGGGCCTCGACGCGGCGTGGTTCGCGGACCTTCGGGTCGTCTACGACGGGCGGAACAGCCTGCGCGAGCTCACCCTGCCCGCGACGGTCGCCTACGTCGGGGTGGGCGTCCAGGCCGCCTCCCGCCGTTCGCCCGGCGTCTAGCCGGGGATCCCGGCCCCGACGCCCGTGCGCATCGTCAGCGTCGTCGGGACACGCCCGCAGCTCATCAAGGCCGCAGCGCTCGGGCCGAGCCTGCGCGCTCACCACGAGGAAGTCTTCGTGGACACGGGCCAGCACTGGGACGAGCCGCTGGCCGGGGCGTTCTTTGCCGAGCTCGACCTGCCCCGCCCCGACCACCGCCTCGGGGTGGGGGGCGGCGGACACGCGGAGCAGACCGGGCGGATGCTCCTGGCGCTCGACCCGATCCTCCTCGCCGAGCGGCCGGACATCGTCCTGGTCTACGGCGACACAAACTCCACGCTGGCGGGCGCCCTCACCGCGGCGAAGCTCGGAATCCCGGTGGCGCACGTCGAGGCCGGCCTGCGAAGCTTCGACCGGCGCATGCCCGAGGAGCTCAACCGGGTGCTGGCCGATCACCTCGCGAGATGGCTCTTCGCCCCGACGCCCGCGGCCGTGGCGAACCTCGCTGCCGAGGGGATCACGCGAGGCGTGGTGCAGGTGGGCGACCTGATGCTGGACCTCGCCGCCCGCGTCGCCCCGACGGTCCGGGACCCCGCAGCGCTGGCTGGAGTCGGCGCCGCCCTGGACATCCCGCTCTCGCCCGGCGGCTACCTCTTCGCGACGGTCCATCGCGCGGAGAACCGCCCGCCCGAGGCCCTCGCCGCCTGGTCGGGGATGCTCGGGAGGGCTGCCCGATCGGGCCGGCCGGTGGTGCTGGCCCTCCATCCCGGCACGCGCACGGCCCTCGAGGACGCGGGGATCGCCCCGCCCGGCGGCGTCCACGTCGTCGAGCCGCAGGGCTACCGCACGACGCTCACGCTCGAGCTGCACGCGGCTGCGATCCTCACGGACTCGGGCGGGGTCCAGCGGGAGGCGGCGTGGCTCGGCACGCCCTGCCTCGTCCTGCGTACGACGACGGAGTGGGTCGAGGCGGTCGCCGGATCGAGCGGCCGCATGGTCCTGGTCGGCCTCGACGCGGCCCGGGCCCTGGAAGCGCTCGAGCGGCTCGCGCCGCCCGAGCGGTCCCCAGGAGACGCGGCGTTGCGCGCGGCTTCGCTCGACCTGGTCGGGCCCCGCGCCGCGGAGGCCATCGTCGCCGCGCTTGCCGGCGCCGGGAGGAATCCATGAGCCGCGTCGTCATGTTCGTGCTCAACGACTGCCGGACCGACGCGCGGGTCCTGCGCGAGGCCGGGAGCCTCGTCGCGGCCGGCCACGCGGTGACGATCATGGCGCGACCGTCGGACCTCAGCGACCAGCGCATCGAGCACGAGCGCCGCAACGGGTTCGAGATCATCAGAGTCCCCGTGCCGCCGCGGTTGCAGCAGCGCGCCCGCTTCATTGCGGCACCCTGGCGGAGGTGGCGCCGGGTCACCATGTGGGCGCGAGACCAGCTGCAGGCCGGACCCACCGGCTGGGGCAGGCTGGTTGCAGCTGGCCTCCTTGGCCTGGTGGCCTTGCCGTTCGCGCTGCTCGCAGCACTCCTGGTCGGGCTGACCTGGCTGGTGCCCGGGTCGGGCCGGGTCCGGAGCGGCATCGACTGGCTCGTGCGTTGGCGGACCTCGACCGATGAGTGGAACCGCGCCGCCGCGGCCGAAGCGCCGGCCGCGGACGTCTTTCACGCCCACGACCTCAACGCCCTCCACGCCGCGATCCTCGCGCGCGCCCGGGCGGGCGGGGCGCTCGTGTACGACAGCCACGAGATCTTCCTCGAGTCCGGTTCGCACGCGCTGCGGCCGGCCTGGGCCCGCCGGATCTTCCAGCGCCGGGAGGCCGCCTGGGTCGCCGAAGCCGACGCGCTGGTGACCGTCAACGACGCGCTGGCGCTCGAGCTGGGCGCGCGGTACGCGCCGCGGCGTGTCGTCGTGGTCCACAACTGCCTGCCGTGGCCCGGCGACGTCGCCGACACGCCGGGTCCCCTCCGGGCCGCGCTCGGCCTGGGTGCGGCGACGCCCATCGCGCTCTATCACGGGGGCTTCTCGCTGCATCGCGGCCTGGAGGAGCTCGTCGCGGCGGCTGCGCTCCCGGAGCTCGACGGGGTCCACGCGGTCTTCCTCGGCTACGGTTCCCTGGCCGCGGCCCTGCGCGCCCTCGCCGCCACGTCACCGGTCGCCGACCGCATCCACGTCCTGGCGGCCGTCCCGCCCGAGGTCCTCGTCGACTGGGTGCGCGACGCCGACGTCGCCGTAATGCCGATCCAGGATTCCACCCTCAATCACCGGCTCTCCACCCCCAACAAGCTGTTCGAGGCGATCGCGGCCGGCGTCCCGATCGTCGCATCCGACCTGCCGGAGATGCGCCGCATCGTGATGGACGATCCGGCCGGGCCCCTCGGCGTCCTGTGCGATCCGACCGACCCGGCGTCGATCGCGGCGGCGATCGGCGGCCTGCTCGGCCGCCCTGCCGAGGAGCGCGCCGCGCTCCGGGAGCGCTGCCGCACCGCTGCCCGCGAACGCTGGAACTGGGAGACGGAGTCCGCCCGGCTGGTCGGCCTCTACGCGGACCTCGCTGCCGCGGGAGCCGCATGACCGGGCGCGATGACGACGCCCCGCCCATCGTTCCCCAGCGGGCCGTCCTGGTCCTGCCGACGCCCGAGCAGCACGACTCGCGGAGCCTCCGGATCGCGGCCACGCTCGCCGGCCGCGGCCACCGGGTCACGATCCTCGCCCGACGCGGACCGGGCATGGCCCCGGCGGAGGATTCGCCCGACGGATACCGAATCGTCCGGGTCGGTGGGCCGGCCGGAGCGCGCGGTCCACGGCCACAGGCGACGCTCGCGCGCATTCGCGGGGAGGCCGGGCGCCTGGCCGGGATCGCCGCGGCGGTTCGGCGTCAGCGTCGGGAAGCCGAAGTCGTCGACGATGGCGCCGACGTCTATCACGGCATGGCCTACCAGGGGATCCCGATTGCACTCTCGCTCGGGGCGCGCGCCCGGGCTCGTGTCCTGTACGACGCGATGGACCTCTACACGGAGTCGGGCAACCTGGCCCGGATGCCGGCACCGGTCCGAGCGCTCGCAGGCCTCGCGGAGCGACGCTGGGCGAGACACTCCGACGCGATCATCACGGTCAACGAGGCGCTCGCCGCGATCCTCGCCCGGCGATTCGACCGGCCCCGCCCGGCTGTCGTGATGAACTGCCCGTCCGCCTGGACGCCTCCTCCGGACCGCGACCGCCGCTTTCACGAGCTGCTGGGGCTGGCGCCCGGGACGCGCGTGGTCCTCTACCACGGCGGTTTCATGCCGAGCCGCGGAATCGAGACCCTCGCCGCGGCGGTCCGGCGCGTCCCCGGAGCCGTCCTCGTCGCGATGGGCGACGGCCCGCTCCGGCCCGCCCTCGAGCGGCTCGCCGCGGAGCCGCTCGGCGAGGGACGTCTCCACGTGCTGCCGTCAGTGCCGCCGCCCGAGCTCCTCGGCTGGGTTGCGGCCGCGGACGTGGGCGCGATGGTGAACCAGCCCGTCTCGAGGAACGAGCGCCTCTCCACGCCGAACAAGCTCTTCGAATGCTTCGGGGCGGGCGTCCCGGTGGTGTCGTCCGATTTCCCGTTGCGGCGCCGGATCGTCATGGAGGACCCGGACGGTCCGCTGGGGGCCGTGTGCGATCCCACCGACCCCGACGCGATCGCGGCCGCGCTCCGCGAGGTGATCGACCGGCCGACCGAGGCGGCCGCCGACCTCCGCCGTCGGGTGCTTCGCGCCGCCCACGCCCGCTGGACGTGGGAGCGCCAGGTACCGGTCCTGCTCGAGGTGTACGGGCGGCTGACCGGGCGCCCATGGTGAGGCGCACGCCGATCCCGACCCGGAATCACAGCTGTTGAGCGGGCCGCCGGGCAGTGCGCTGGACCCTCGGCTCACGGCCTCCCGGCCGCGTCCCACGCGTCCGCCAGCCAGCGGAGTCCGCCGGGTGCGAGGACGTCGCTCTCGCCGATGGCCCGGGTGGCGGCGACGGCATCGTCCGCCCCGACCGCCACCACCACCGCCCGGCCGCCGCCAGCGTCGGCCGGAATCGCCCGCCAGGCCGCGACGATCGCGGCACGCTCGGCCGCCGCTCGGCGGCTCGCCGCGTCGACGGCGAGCAGCTGCCTGCGCAGGAAGGTCCGGCGCGGATGGAGGCAGGCGTCGGTGAGACGCGCGACGACGGTCCGGCCTGCGTCCGGCATCCCCCCGAGCGCCGCGAGGCGGGCGGCGAAGGGCGCGTCCGGGTCGACCTCGATCCAGCGGGCGCCCTCGGGCAGCGCCGTGCCACGCTCGTCGCGTCCGACCGTCGTGAGGATCGTCAGCTGCGCCGCGAGAGCAGGCGGGAGCGCGCCGACCCGGCGGGCCGCAACGACCCGTCGGAGCGCCACCACGAGGACGTCGGGCGGCGGTTCGCCGGCACCGGAGGTTCCTCCTGCTGGTCGGGCCGGTGGCTGGTCGAGCGCGGCCGGTGGCTGGTCGAGCGCGGCCGGTGCGCCTGCGAGCGCGGGCGGTGCGCCTGCGAGCGCGGGCGGCTCCCCGGCGCGCACCTTCCCGGTCGTCCCGCCGCCGGTCGCCGGCCCGGCGGCCCCCGACAGCTCGGCCGCGGCGTCCCGGGCATGGCCCAGGATCGCTTCGATCGTCGCCGCCGTCGGAAAGCGGCCGATGACGGTTGCCCGGATCTCGGCCGGGTCGATCTCCGCGAGCCGGGAGCGCAGCCGCAGGACCGCCTCGGCGAGCGCCTCCGCATCGTCGCCGTCGGCCAGCTCGGCTCCGGCAGCCTGGCCCGCGAGGACCTCCTCCACGCCGCCCGACCGTCGCGCGGCGACGGGAAGGCCACTCGCCAGTGCCTCCGCGGCGACCATCCCGAAGGTCTCGAAGGGGCTCGGGTGGACGAAGAGCCCCGCGCGGCGCATCGCCACCGCCACTCCCGCGCGGTCGGCCGGCGGCTCGAACGAGACCGCACCATCGAGACCGACCGCGTGGGCCAGGTCGCGCCAGCGCTCCTCCGTCAGGGCGTCCGGGGCGCGGCCGATCAGTCGGAGGTGGAGTCCGGGTCGGTGCTCGCGGGCGAGCGCCACGGACCGGAGCAGCACGTCCATGCCCTTGTGCTCCCGGCGCGCCCCGACCCAGAGCAGCTCGTCGGGGTCGCGGTCCGCGGCCGCCCCGAGCGGGAAGTCGTCGAAGCGGATGATGTTCGGGACGACGGGGATCACGCCCGCGTCCAGGCCCAGCGGGGCCTCCAGCCGCGACGCGAGCGTCCGGCTGACCGCCACGACGCGGCGGCCCGGGGCCCCGAGCCCGCGGTACACCTCGCGCGCCTCCTCCTCCGCGAGCGACTCGGGTGCGCTCGACGCGTGCTCGGTCACGACGAGCGGCACGCGCAGGATGCTCGCGACCTCGGCAGCTGCGGCACCGTCCGGGATGCCGACGTGGGCGTGGACCACGTCGAAGGGCCACCGCTCAGCGAGGGCGGTCGCGAACGGGACGAGGAGCGCGGCATGCGCCTCGACCGACGCCCGGGCGGGAAGACGCCCCCCGGGGTGGACGACGGGAATCCGGGCGACCGGCACGCCGGCACCCCACCCCCGGGGCCTCGAGGCCGCGCGACCGTCCGCGACCGCCGGCGCCCAGGCATCGACCGCCTGCCGGCCGAGGAATGCCGCGTCGTCGCCTCGGGCACGCAGGTCGGCGTTCTCCCAGGACGCCACGACCACGTCGATCCCCGCGGCCCGGAGCGCGACGACCTCGTCGCTGACGAAGCTGCCACTCCCCGGGTCGTCGTGGGACGGATACCAGCGCGCGACCACGAGCACGCGGCGTGGCCAGCCGCCAGCAACGGCTTGCGCATCCGGGTTCGTCATGCGCCGCGAGGGTAGCACCTGGGTTGCTACGATCACCCGGCGCACCCGGGAACGACGTCTGCCGCCGCCGTCACAGGTCCCGGGGAACGCCAGGAGGCGGACGATCACTGACCAGGCCTTGCCCACCACGAACCGCGCCGTAGCGCCCCGCGCGCACGGCGTGGCGGTGCTCGTCCATGCCTACTACGAGGAGGACTCCCGGGTCCGGCGCGAGTCCGAGGCGCTCGTCCGCGCCGGGATCCCGGTCGACGTGTTCGCGCTTCGCAGGCCGGGCGAGCCACCCGCCGGCGAGCTCGACGGCGTCTCGCTCCACCGCCTCGACGTCCGGCGGCACCAGGGCGCCGGCATCGCCGTCTACACGCGCGAGTACCTCGACTTCCTCGTCCGCGCCACGATCGCGCTCGTCCGGGCCCACCGGACGCGCCGGTTCACGCTTGTCCACGTCAACTCGCTCCCGGACTTCCTCGTGTTCGCCGCACTGCCCCTGCGGCTCGCCGGGATCCCGGTGATCCTCGACCTCCACGAGGCGATGCCCGAGTTCTTCCGCGCCCGCTTCGCGCGCCACGAGTCGCGCCTGGCGCTCGGCCTGCTGGAGCTCCAGGAGCGAGCCTCGATCGCGGCTGCGGACGCGGTGCTGACCGTCAACGACGCGCTCCGGGACCGCCTCGTCGCCCTCGGGACCGCGCCGGGGAAGGTGACCGTGATCCTGAACGCGCCGGACCTCGGCCGCTTCGACCCGGCGTCGCACGAGGACCGCCCCTTCATGGCCGACGGCATCCTCCGCCTCGTCTATGCGGGGGCGCTCACCCCGACCTACGAGGTCGACGTGGCGATCGAGGCCCTGGCCGCGCTCGTCGGCGCGCGACCGGACCTGTCGGCCGTGCTCGAGATCTACGGGCGGGGCGACGCCGAGGCGGCCCTCCGGGCCCGATCGGTGGAGCTCGGGATCGGGGAACGCGTCCGGTTCCACGGCCGGATCCCGCTCGAGGCTGTGCCGGCCGCGATCGCGCGGGCCGACGTCGGGCTGGCTCCCACGCGGCAGACCCGGTTCACCGACTTCTCGCTCTCGACCAAGCTCTTCGAGTACGCCGCGATGGGCAAGCCCGTGATCGCCTCCGCGCTCCCGACCGTGGCGCGATACTTCGGCCCGGACACGGTCGCGACGTACCGCCCCGGTGACGCCGCCGACCTCGCCCGGGCGGTGGCCGATCTCGTGGATGACCCGCCGGCGCGTGCCGATCGCGTGGCGGCGACCGCCGTCCGGGCCCGGGAGCTCGGCTGGGACGGCGAGGCCCAGCGCTACTGCGCGCTCGTGGCGCGGCTTGCCGGCCCCGGCTGAGCGGCCGCCCGGCCGCAGCCCGTCGCGCCGCGGGGTCGAGAGCGGCCTGGTCTCCCTCCGACTCCGTCCTCGTCGCGCCCGGTGCGGTACGATGCCGCCGACCCCCGAGCCGCGCGCGGCCGCACGTCGCGCGCCCAACCTGTGAGCACCGACCCCCGATGACATTCCGCGCTCGCCCCACAACCAAGCCGACCACTCGCCGCCGTGGCTCCCAGGCCGACAGCGCCCGCCGGAACCTGTACTTCAACCTCGGCTTCGGCCTCATCGTGCTCGTCGCCGTCCTGCTCCTCGTGGGAGCCGGGGCGGCCAGCTGGATCGGCCAGCACTGGGCGGCGGTCGCCACGGTGAACGGAGCCTCGATCACCAAGGACCAGCTGAACGATCGAATCAAGATCGAGAACTTCAAGTTCAGCGACGCCGTCACGCGAACCCGCGCGGCCGTCCAGGCGGGCCACATCTCCGCCGCGCAGGGCCAGCAGGTGCTCCAGTACATCTCCCAGCAGCAGCAGCAGGTCAGCAGCGTGGCGCTCGAGGACGCGATCGACACCGAGCTGATCCTCCAGCTCGGCTCGAAGCGCAACGTCTCGGCCACCGACACGGCGATCACGGCCCAGGTCACGACCGACGCCACGACCGTCGAGGCCCGGCACGTCTTCCAGATCTCGGTCGTGCCCGAGATCAGCCCCGGCGCGTCGACGGCGACGGACGCCCAGGTCACGGCGGCCCAGGCGAAGGCGAGCAGCCTGCTCGCGGATCTCAAGAGCGGCAAGACCTGGGAGGCCGTGGTCAAGGAATCGGGTGACCCGACAGCCGCCGCGAACAACGGCGATCTGCTCTTCATCAACAAGGGCAGCTCGTCGCCCGACCAGGCCTTCGTCGACGCAGCCTTCTCGCTCGCGGCGCCCGGTTTCACCGATGTGATCAAGGGCAGCGACGGGACGTTCCGGATCGGCAGGGTCACCGAGATCGCCCCCGCGTCGGTCGACCAGACCTACACGAAGCGAATCACCGACGCGGGGATCAGCATGGATGCCTACCGGCGCGTCGACAGCGCCATCGTGGTGGGCAACCTGATCTCCAACCAGCTCACGGCCGAGGTTGCGAACGCGCCGTCCGAGCAGCGCCAGGTCTCGGTGATGGTCCTCGAGAACAACAACGGCCAGGGCGTCCTCGCGGGGGCGGTCCTCGTCAAGCACATCCTCTACTCGCCGAACCACAACCCATCCGGCGCCGCCGCGCTCAAGGCGACCGATCCAGCCTGGGCGACGGCCAAGCAGGAAGCGCAGGACGCCTACGCGAAGCTCAAGGCGGGCACCGCCACGTTCGCCTCCCTCGCGGCGTCGAGCGACGACACGGGATCCGCCGCCACCAACGGATTCCTGCCCTATTTCTCCAAGTCCGACACGACCACCTCGCTGGACCCGGCGTTCGCCGCCGCGATCTACGCGCCCGGTCTCACGCCCGGTCAGCTCCTCGCGCCGGTCCAGTCGTCGTTCGGGTGGCACGTGATCGAGTTCGTCTCGTCTGTCGACCCGACCACGCGAGCCACCCAGCTGGCGGCACAGGCGTCCGCGCCGGGAGCCGACTTCGCCAAGCTCGCCGAGGACAACTCGATCGACTCGTCCGCCATCAATGGCGGATCGCTCGGCTGGATCGCGAAGTATCAGCTGCCGGCCAGCCAGCAGGCGGCGATCGACGGCCTTTCGGCGGGCCAGGTCAGCGCGCCGGTCTCCGCGAGCGACGGCATCCGCATCTTCAAGGTCGCGGCGGTCCAGACGCGCCTGCCGGATCCCTCGCAGCTCGAGAAGCTCAAGACCGACGCATTCAACAACTGGTACCAGGGCGTGAAGGCCGATCCAAAGCAGACCACGATCGTCCGGCTGACCAGCTCCAGCGGGGCCTGACGGCCCGGCGATGCTCGACGCGCTCCTCGCCGAGGCACGCCTGCGCTGGGGTCTCGACCCGGCCGAGGGGATCACGGTGGTCCCGGCTGAGTCTCTCATCGGACTCCCGCTCGAGCCGACGCGTCCGGTCCTGATCGTCCCCCTCACCGCCCTGGGTGCTGCCCTGCCGGCCGTGCCGCCCGCGGCGCTCCCCGGCCGCCACGGCCCTGATGGGAGCAACCCGCTCGCGGTCCTGCGGCGCCTCTACCCGGCGGGCCACCCGGTCGGGCGGCTCGGGGTGCCGAACGGCACGACCGTGGGTGATCTCTCCACCGCCGACCTCGGCACTCCCCTCTACCTCGCCCCGGTGACGCCCGAGGCCGCGTTCGCCTCGCCCTGGGGGCTGCCCTGGATCTCGAATCGGCTCCGCGCCCCGGACGGGTGTCCGTGGGACCGCGAGCAGACCCACGCATCGCTCCGCAACAACCTCCTCGAGGAGGCATACGAGGTCTACGACGCACTGGCCGACGGGGCGACGCCGGCCCTCGCCGACGAGCTCGGCGACCTCTGGCTCCAGATCGTCCTCCACGCCCAGCTGGCCGCCGAGGCGGGCATCTTCGACCTGACCGACGTCCAGGCCGCCATCAGCGGCAAGATCGTCCGCCGCCACCCGCACGTCTTCGGCGACGCGGAGGCGCGGACTCCGAGCGACGTCAACCGGCAGTGGGAGCGGATCAAGGCCGCCGAGCGGGCCGCGGAGGCGACCGCGGCGGATGCGGGGGGCGGCGCCCCCCCCCAACCCAGGAGCGCGCTCGACGGGATCAGCCGGTCGCTCCCCGCCCTCGCGGCCAGCCAGGAGATGCAGGAGCGAGCCGCCCACCTGGGCTACGACTGGCCGAGCATCGACGGGGTCCTGGCCAAGGTCGACGAGGAGCTCGCGGAGCTCGCCGGGGCGTTCTCCAACGAAGCCCGCGCCGAGGAGGTCGGGGATCTCCTGATGGTCCTCGTGAACCTAGCCCGGCACCATCGCGTGGACGCGGAGGCGGCGCTCCGGGGCGCGAACGGCAAGTTCCGGCTCCGGTTCGGGATCGTCGAGCGCCGTGCCGCCGCCCGGGGTGCCGCCCTCCGGGACCTCTCGTTCCCGGAGCTCGACGAGCTCTGGGACCAGGCAAAGGCAGAGCTCGCGCGGGTGGGCGAGCCGGGCGTTCCGGCCGGCGCTGGGACCGACGCACGAATGAGAGCGCCGGCGACCGCCGGCGAGGAGGCGGGATCATGACGATCGGGAACCGCGCGCCGGTCGTGCGCCCTTCCGGGCGACGACCCGACGAGCTTCGCACGGTCAATTTCGCCCTGGGGCCCCTCAAGTGGGCGGAGGGCTCCTGCCGGATCCGGGTCGGGGACACCGAGGTGCTCTGCGCGGCCACGATCGAGGATCGCGTTCCGCCCCACCTTCGCGGCAAGGGAACGGGCTGGGTCACCGCCGAGTACGCGATGCTTCCCCGGGCCACGGCGGAACGGACGCAGCGGGAGTCCACGGCCGGGCGCGTGGGCGGCCGGACGCACGAGATCCAGCGTCTCATCGGGCGATCCCTCCGCGGCGTCGTCGACCTCGCGAGGCTCGGCGAGCGGACCGTCACCGTCGACTGCGATGTCATCCAGGCGGACGGGGGCACGCGCACGGCGAGCATCACCGGCGGCTACGTCGCGCTCGCCTCGGCGCTGATGACCTTCGGGATGGAGCGCCTCCTGGTGGGCAAGGTGGCCGCGGTCAGCGTCGGGACCGTGAACGGGATGAACGTGCTCGACCTCGACTACGCGGAGGACCACGTCGCGCAGGTCGATTTCAACGTCGTGGCCACCGACGGCGGGCGCTACGTTGAGCTCCAGGGGACCGCCGAGGGCCGCGCCTTCTCCCGCGAAGAGCTCGATGGGCTGCTCGACCTCGCCAACACGGGTCTCGGGCGGCTCTTCGAGGCGCAGGCGGCCGTGCTGGCCACCGTGAAGCGGTGACGGCACGCCGATCCGTCGCCCGGTGACCGGGCCGCCGCGGCTCCCTCCCCGCCCGCCGTCGGACGGCGCCGCCGGGCCACGCCCGCGCCTGCTCGTCGCGACCCGCTCCCGCCACAAGCTCGGCGAGCTGCGCGACCTCCTCCGGCCGGCCCGCGCGGAGCTTGTCTCGCTCGACGACCTCGGGATCGCGGAGGAGGTGGACGAGACGGGCGACACGTTCGACGCGAACGCCGCCCTGAAGGCCCGCTTCTACGCGCGGCTCAGCCGCCTCCCGACCCTGGCGGACGATTCCGGGCTCGAGGTCGACGCCCTGGACGGCGGCCCCGGCGTCCGGACGCGGCGCTACGCCGGGGAGAACGCCACCGACGGCGACAACAACCGGAAGCTCCTGGCCGCGCTGGCTGGCCTGCCGTCGGCGCGGCGTGGTGCCCGCTACCGGTGCGCCCTCGCGCTGGCGCTGCCCGACCGGGTGGGGCCTCGGGGCGGCCTGACGGTCGTGCTCACGCGCGGGACGTTCGCCGGCCGGATCGCCGGGGCGCCCCGCGGCGCGAACGGCTTCGGCTACGACCCGATCTTCGAGCCTGCCTCCGAGCCGCCCGGCGGTGCAACGGTCGGCGAGTGGCCACCCGAACGGAAGCAGGCCGTCTCGCACCGTGCGTGCGCTGCCCGCCGGATGGCGCGGATCCTCGAGCGGGAGGGGTTCTGACTGCACGCCTGCCGCCTCGCTCGGCAGTCCACGCGTGGGCGATGCCCTCGAGGGTCCGAGCGGCGGGCCGATAATCCGGTGAATGGCTGCTTCCGCCCGTGCATGGCCGACGGCTACTGGGATCCTCGGGGGCTTCGCCTACCTCTTGGTCGGCTGGTGCGGAATCCTCGTTCCCACGATGATCCGGTCGATCGAGTCGATGCACCATCGGTCGGATGCCGAGTTCGGTGTCTACTACCTCGTCTTCGGCCTGACGTATGCGGCTGGCTCATTCGGTGGCGGCCTGGTCACCGAAAGGGTCGGGCGCCGGCCAGTGCTGGTCTTCGCCGCGGGGCTGCTCGCCGCAGGCTTGGTGGCGCTCGCCGTCGCTCCGTCCTGGGGGTTCTTCCTCCTCGCTGCTGTCCCGGCCGGGTTGGGGGTTGGGGCGCTCGACGGCGGGGCGAACGGGCTCTTCCTCGACGTCTTCCGGTCCAGTCGGGGCCGCGCTCTCAACCTCCTCCATCTCTGCTTCAGCCTGGGCGCGCTCTCCGCACCTCTCGTCATCGGCCTGGTGGTCGGAGCCGGCCTTCCCTGGCAGGGAGTCCTGGCGGCCACGGGCCTTGTCGTGTTCGAGTTGGGGGCACTCCTGCTCGTGGTCGAGATGCCCGATGGGCGACGCGGCAGTGATGACCCGGTCCGCGCGCCCGAGCCGGGTGGGCCTGGACTGGGGCGCTCGCGGATCCCCTGGCCATTGGCCCTCGCCTGCGTGGCGATCGCCTGCTACATCGCGTCGGAGGTGGGCATCACCGACTGGCTGGTCCGCTTCCTCGAGCCCGCCCCGCTCAGCCTCGCCACGACAGCGCTCGCCCTCTACTGGGCGGGGATGGCCGTCGGCCGCCTCGTGTCGGCTCGCGTGGCCGATCGATTCGACCACGTCCGGTTTGCGACCGCCGCGGCCGTGGCCATGTCGGTCGCGCTTGCAGGCGCAATCCTCGTCCCGTCCGCCCAGGTGTCGATCGGCCTGTTCGCGCTGGCCGGGCTCGCCGCGGGGCCTGTTGCCCCGACGATCATGGCCGTCGGCGGCGATCGCTACCCGGATCGGTCCGCGGCGGTCGGCGGGTACCTCACCACGGCAGCCGTGGTCGGGACCATCGGGTTCCCGACCCTCGTGGGCTTCCTGTCCGTGACCGTTGGCTTGAAGGCGGCGATGCTCGGCACGGTCGCCCTTGGCATGGCCTCGGCAGGCGCGCTGATGCTGGTAGGGCGGGCTCGTGAGGAAGCGTGAGGCGGCAAGACCGCTGTAGGCTAGTCTTCTGGACGTCGCTCGCGAAGCACATGCGGTTCGTGAGCACGAAACCGCGTCGGGGTGTAGCGCAGCGGTAGCGCACGTGCTTTGGGAGCACGAGGTCGTGGGTTCGAATCCCACCGCCCCGACCACCCT
>DAOTXE010000049.1:0-46717 GCA_034435355.1 Chloroflexota bacterium | reverse complement strand
GCTGGTGGGCGAGGAGGGGGTCGAACCCTCACGTCACTCGCGTGACACCGGCTCCTAAGGCCGGCGCGTCTGCCATTCCGCCACTCGCCCCGCCGGCGAGTCTACCGCGGGGACCCCTTGTCGCCCGGGCGGTCGGAACGGGCGAGCGCGCGCCGCAGCGCCTCCTGGCCGGCGCGCTTCGCGACCGGGGTGGCAATGCCGAGCGCGAAGCGCGTCAGGGAGCGGCTTCGGGCCGCGGACTTCCGATCGCCTGCGGTCGCGTCGAGGTAATCGGCGAAGCCGCGCTCCAGGGCGCCCCGGACCTTCGCCCCGTCATCACCGAGGGCGCGCACGGCTCGCTCGATCTCGTCCGGAAGCAGGCCGGCCGGAAGCGGTTCCGGCGCGCCGACGATGCGGCGCCTCGCCGCCCGGAGGAGCCGCCGCGGACCGCCCGCCGCCAGGAACGCGGTTCCCGCGGCAACGCCCGCGGCCGTGCCGGGATGGCGCTTCACCTGCGCCGTGACGTCCGCCGCACTGCGCGCGGCCACCTTCAACGCCTCGACCTCGCCGGCGAGGCCGAGGCGTGCCGCTACGGCCTCCTGCCGAGCGGCGTCCGTGCGCGCACCCACTCGATCGTCTCCTTCGTCGTCTCGATTGTCGCGGCGGGCCAGTAGCGGGCCTTGAGCGCTCCCCAGTCGAACGACCGCAGCTCTGCCGCCGCGAGCGCCGGCCAGGCGATGAGGGTGGCCGTGATGCCGAGCGCGATCCCGACGTGGAGGCGGAACGAGATCGCGAGGAATGCTCCGAGGACCGCGCCGAGCACGGCGCCACCGATCAGCCCGGCGAGGGCGCCGCTGGCTCCCGCGGCGCGCGCGCCGGCGAGGAATGCGATCACGGCCCCGAGCAGCGCGCCCAGCGCCACACCCGCCACGAGCGGCCGCACCCCGGTCTCGACGCCCGGGAGGAGGGCATTCCCGGTCCTCGCGAACAGCTCGTGCGGCCAGGCAAGCCCCAGCACGACGGCGACCACGACGCCGATCCCGAGCGCAGCCGCGAGGGTGGCACCGAGCCGGCGCGGGGGGATCTCGAGGGCGGCCAGCAGGAGCACGACGATCAGCGCCAGGCACAGGAGCGTCCCGTGGAGCACGCCCCAGCCGATGCTCCCGAACAGCCACCCCCCGAGGAACAGGGTCGTCCCGACCGAGGCCAGGATCGCCGCGAACAGCAGCAGGGCGATCGCGATCCCGACGAAGATCGCGGCGGCCTTGGCGCGCTCGACGATTTCGGAGATCTCGGTCCTCGCCAGCGCAACGTGCGCCGTGACGAGGCGCCGAACGGCGTCGATCGTCCGTCGCGCCTGCTGGAGTATGCCGGCCGGCCACGGTGATTCGGACGCGCCCGGCTGCGGCGGCCTTGGAGTCGCTTCGGGAACCGGCTCGTCCGGCGGTTCGGTCGGCGTTCCGCCCTCGCCGCCCGGTGTGTTCTGGCTCAGGTTCCACCTCCGCCGCGTGGATCGTGAGACCCGATGATACCCCGGACGATTCCGTTCGATGGCTCGCGCTCGGCGGCGCGGGTGCGCCGCGGTGTCACGGGTCGCCCAGCGCACGGCGCCGGTGTACGCTCGGACCGTGTCTCGCAAGGCTCCCGCCGCCGTCCCGCTGCGCACGCGACGCATACCTCGCCGCCTGCGCAGCGCCGAGATCCTCGCGATCGGCAGCGAGCTCACGAACGGCGAAACGCGCGACACGAACGGGGGCGAGCTGGCGGGCTGGCTTGCCGGGGCCGGCGTCCTGGTGAAGAGCATCGCCGCCCTCCCGGACGACGCCGGACTCGTCTCGGACGCGCTCGGGCGCGCCCTGGGCCGGGTGGACCTCGTCGTCACGACCGGCGGGCTCGGACCGACGCCGGACGACCTGACGCGCGAAGCGATCGCGTCGGTGGTCGGCGAGCAGCCCCGGGTCGACCCCGAGCTCGAGACCTGGCTCCGGGCGATCTTCGAACGCCGCGGGGTCCCGTTTCCGGAGCTCAACCGGAAGCAGGCCTGGCTGATCCCGTCCGCAACGCCGATCCCGAACGACCGTGGGACTGCTCCCGGCTGGTGGGTGGATCGCCCGGACGGGCGCGTCCTCGTGGCGCTCCCGGGCCCGCCCCGGGAGATGCGTCCTCTCTGGCACGAGTGGGTCAGACCCCGCCTGGAAGCGCGCGGCCTCGGCGACGGGCGCGTCGTTCGGACGCTGCGGACCACCGGCATCGGCGAGTCCCAGGTCGTCGAACGCCTGGGCGAGGCCCTCCTGCGGGGCACCAATCCCGTCGTGGCGACCTACGCCCGGGCCGATGCCGTGGACGTCCGCGTCTCCGCCGTCGCCGAGGCCGCGCCACCGGGTCACGGGGCACGGGCGGCCACGGAGATCGTCGACGCGACGGTTGACGCGGTCCGCGTGGCTCTCGGCAGCCACATCTGGGCGGAGGGTGAGACGACCTGGGCCGAGGCACTCACGGCTGCGCTCGCGGCTCGCCGCTGGACGCTCGCGACGGAGGAGGTCGGAACGCGCGGTGCCCTCGTCGGGCTGCTCGCCGAGACGGCGGGCGCCCGGAGCGAGCGGGTCCTGGCCCCGGCTACGGCCGACGATCCGGCCGAAGACCTGCGGGAGCGGGCGCGGGCCGTTGCGACCGCGGCGGGCACGGACGTCGGCCTGGTCCTCGTCGCAGGCCCGGCCGGCCGGGACACGATCGCCCGGGTCGCGATCGCCATCCCGGGCGCCGCGAGTTGCGCCGAGCGGCTGGTGTTCCTCGGAGGAACACCAGGCCGGATCCGAGCGGCGATCGCGGCGGCCGCCATGCTGCTCGAGACGCTCGCCCGGGTCCCTGGTGCGGCTCCGCCGGGGCCCGATCCGGAGCTGCCCTCCCTCAGCTGATCGTCAGCACCGGCTGCTGGCGCGCCGCGCGGACGCTCACGCGCGCCGCGACCGTCCCGGCGAGGGCGGTCAGAGCCTGGGCAGCGGGGCCGGGCTCGCGCTGGGCAACCGCGGGGATACCCGCGTCTCCGCCCTGACGCACGCTCATGTCGAGGGGAATCCCGCCCAGGAACTCGATGTCGTGCTGGCGGGCGAACCGCTCGCCCCCGCCCCGACCGAAGATCTCGGTGGCCTCTCCGCAGTGCGGGCAGACGAACGCGCTCATGTTCTCGACCAGGCCGATGACCGGAACGCTCATCCGGGCGAACATCGCAAGGGCCTTCTCGACGTCGACGATGGCCACCTGCTGTGGGGTCGTCACGAGCACGGCTCCGGAGATCGGGACGGACTGCGCGAGGGTCAGCTGCGCATCGGATGTCCCGGGCGGCAGGTCGACGACGAGGTAGTCGAGCTCGCCCCAGTCCACGTCGCGCAGGAACTGCTGGATCGCCCCACCGACCAGCGGTCCGCGCCAGACGATCGGCTGGCCGTCCGGCACGAAGAAGGCGATCGAGATCACCTTCACGCCGTACCGCTCGAGCGGCACGATCTTGTTGTCCGCGTTCGCCTTCGGAGCACCCGCCAGCCCCATCATCAGCGGGATGTTCGGGCCGGTGATGTCGGCGTCGAGCAGGCCCACCGACGCCCCGGCCTGGGCCAGGGCCACCGCCAGGTTCGCGCTCACCGTGCTCTTCCCGACCCCGCCCTTGCCCGACGCGACGGCAACGATGTTCTTGACGCCCTCCAGCATCGCGGACCCCGCCGGGGCGGCCGCGCGGCGAACCATCGCGCCCCACGTGATCCGCGCCTCGCCGACGCCGATCGCGGCGAGCGCGGCGCGTGCGTTCACCTCGATCTCGTCCTTGAGCGGGCAGGCCGGCGTGGTCAGCTCGATCGTGAGCGCCACGTCGGCGCCGGTGATCGCGATCCCCTTGACCATGTTCAGGGTCACGAGGTCGCGGCCCAGCTCGGGCTCCTGGACGGTGCGCAGGGCGTCGAGGATCGCCCCTTCGGTGAGCGTGTTCATCTGGCGGATCAATCCTTCACTGGGGGGCGCCGGCCGGCGCAGGTTCCAGCCACGGAGCGCGGCGCCGGGCCCTGACATCCTACCCCGACCCTCCCGAGGCTGCCCTGCCACCGGGAGACGGCGTCGCCGGCCGGCGACGCCGGCGGGCGACGAGGCGAGGAGCCCGTCCGGGCGACGCGCACCCCACCGGCGAGCGCGCTACGATTCTCCGCGTGCTCCTGATCGCGCCACCGCGATCCCCGGGCGCGCCTAGCCCATGCGCTTCGCGGTTCGCCGCGGAAGGAGCCCGGTCATGGTCGACATCGCAGCTGCTCCGGCCCCGACGGCACTCCCCGACCGCTCGGTCGTGCCTGCGGTCTGGTCGCGTATCACGAACATCATGGCCGAGCGCGGCGAGGGCAGCTGGCTGATCACCACGGATGGCGAGCGGTACCTCGACTACAGCTCCGGGATCGGCGTGACGAACACGGGCCACGCCCATCCGCGTGTCGTGGCCGCCGTGCAGGCCCAGGCGGCCAAGCTACTCCACGGCCAGCAGAACATCGTCTACCACGAGCCGGGGCTGCGCCTCTACGACCGCCTCCGGACGGTCCTGCCGGGGGGTCCGTGGCAGGCCTTCCTGTCCAACTCCGGGGCCGAGGCGGTCGAGGCGGCGGTCAAGCTCGCGCGCGCGGCGACCGGCCGGCCGGTGATCCTCGTCTTCCGAGGCGGCTATCACGGCCGGACCGCGCAGACGATGGCCCTCACCACGGCCAAGAACGTCTACCGGGCGGACTTCGAGCCGCTGCCCGGGTCCGTCTACGCGACCGCCTATCCCTACTGCTACCGGGCCGCGGGCAGAGCGCACGCCGCGGACGCCGCCTGCACCTGTGACTGGGAAGAGGAGCTGGACCTGACGCTCCACACCCTCACGTACCCGGAGCACGTGGCCGCGATCATTGTCGAGCCGATCCTCGGCGAGGGGGGCTACATCGTGCCGCCCCCCGGCTTCCTGCCGCGCCTGCGCGAGATCACCCGGAAGCACGGGATCCTGCTCGTCGCGGACGAGGTCCAGACCGGGTTCGGCCGTACCGGCGAGCTGTTCGCGGTCCGCCACTGGGACGTGGAGCCGGACATTCTCGTCTTCGCGAAGGGCATCGCGTCCGGGCTCCCGCTCTCGGGGATCATCGCCCGGGCCGACCTGATGGCCCGGTGGCGTCCGGGCGCCCACGGCGGGACGTTCGGGGGCAACGTGGTCGCCTGCGCGGCGGCGAACGCGACGCTCGACGTGATCGAGGACGAGGGCCTCGTTGCGAACGCGCGGGACCGGGGCGCACAGCTGCTCGGCGGGCTGCGCCGCCTGGCCGCGGCCTACCCCTCGGTCGGCGACGTCCGCGGGCTCGGGTGCATGGTCGCCCTGGAGTTCGTCAGGCCGAACGATGGCGACGGGCGCGTGCCGGACCCCGAGATGACGAAGCGGGTGATCGCCGCGGCCCTGGAGCGCCACCTCATCGTCCTCTCCGCGGGTCCCTACGCCCAGGTGGCGCGGATCATCCCTCCGCTCGTCACGACGGCCGATGAGGTCGACCTCGCCGTGCGCATCTTCGACGAGGCCCTCGGGGCGGCGGGCTCGTGACGGCGGCGGGGGCATCGAGCCCACGTGTTCGCGTTCGACGGCTCCCGGGGCGGGCCGCCTACGACGCGAAGACGATCGCGGAGATTCTCGACGCGGGGCTGGTCGCCCACCTCGGGTTCGTCGTCGACGGCCAGCCCTACGTGATCCCCACGCTGCACGCCCGCGTGGGGGACGCCGTCTACGTGCACGGCGCGGCTGCAGGCCGGGCGGTCCGCGCGCTCGCGACGGGCGCCCCGGCATGCCTGACGGTGAGCGTTCTCGACGGGATCGTCCTCGCCCGGTCCGCCTTCCACCACTCGATCAACTACCGCTCGGTGGTCGTGCTCGGGCGGGCCGTTCCCGTCCGTGCGGCGGGTGAGAAGCTGCTCGCCCTCGAAGCCCTCATGGAGCGGCTCACGCCGGGACGCTGGGCGGAGGTCCGCCCACCGGACGGCCCTGCCCTGCGGTCGACGGCGGTCCTCCGGTTCGATCTCGGCGAGGCGTCCGCCAAGCTGCGCACGGGCGGACCCGTCGACGACGAGAGCGACATGGGCTCGGCGGCCTGGGCCGGCGTCCTGCCGGTCCGCATGACGGGTGGCCCGCTCCAGCCGGCGCCTGACCTGGATCCGGGCATCGTCCCATCGCCGGCCGTCCTGGCCCTGCTCGAACGGTTCGCTCCCGGTTCGCGAGCCTGACCGAGGCGCTGCGGCCGCCGGCCGGGGGCTACTCAGGCGCCGCCGGCCAGGCGCCGCAGCAGCTCGTCGTGGAGGTGGCCGTTCGAGCCGACGAACGACGGCGCGTCGATCCGCCGGGCACCCGTCACGTCGGTGACCCGGCCGCCTGCCTCCTCGATGAGGACGAGCGGCGCCGCGACGTCCCACTCGTGCATGCCGGACTCAATCATCGCCTCGGCCGCGCCCTCCGAGACGAGCGCGTAGCCCCAGAAGTCGCCGAAGCCGCGGTCGCGCCACGAGGCAGCGATCGTGGCGTCGAAGCCCGGCATCAGGCCGGATTCGACGTTCTCGCGGCGGCTCCCGTAGAGCAGCTGGGCGTCCTCGAGCCGGGACACCGACGAGGTATGGATCCGGCGGCGGCCGCCGTCGCGCCCGATCGCCCAGGCCCCGAGGCCGCGGGCGGCGTGCCAGCGCTCCCCGAGCGCGGGCGCGCTGAGGACGCCCACCTGGAGCTCGCCGTCCACCTCGACCGCGAGCAGGGTCCCGAAGAGCGGGACGCCGCGGATGTAGTTGTGGGTCCCGTCGATCGGATCGATGTACCAGCGGACCCGGGCATCGGGGGCGACGACGCCGTATTCCTCGCCGACGATGCCGTGGTCCGGGTATGCCGCCAGGATCTGCTCGCTCACCAGCCGCTCGATCGCCCGGTCGGCATCCGTCACGAACGTGCGGTCTGGCTTCGTCGCGATGGAGACGTCGCGCCGGAACCAGTGCAGCGCGATCGCGTCGGCGGCGTCGCAGATGGACAGGCCCAGCGCCAGCCAGGCCTCGAGCTCTGCCTCGGGCGCCCGACGGCGTGAGGCGCTCCACTGCGGCCCGAAGCCCGGGTCGGGGACGCTGCCGTCGTTCATCTCCGCCTCGGGCGTGCCGTCAGCGCGCAGCCGGAACCGCGGCCGCCAGCCCGTCCGGCACGGGTCGATGCAGGGCCGGGGTCCTGACGTACCGGAGCAGGTCCGTGGTGCCGGCCATCTTCAACTGCTCGAACAGGAACCCGATCTTCTCGGCCTGGGAGGCGAGGATCTCGTCCTTGGTGGCCAGCTCCCAGAGCTGCCGCTTGAAGGGGCCGATCGCCTTCTTGCGCGTGGTGTAGACGAACTGCGTGTCGGTCATCCCGGGCTTGCGCTCATCGGCGGCGTTCGCGAAGCACCAGGCCTCGATCTCCCGGTGCAGTTCGGCCGGGAACGCCGGGTGTTCGTAAAGCGCGTTCTGGAAGCCAGTCGCCAGGTGGATCTCGGCTGTCTCCACGCCGGCGAACCGATGGAAGAGCTCGTCGGGAAGCGTGCTGGCGCCGTGCTGCACGGCTCCGGCCGCCCCGTAGGTCCGGGCGACCTCGCCCAGGACGCGGAGCACCTCGAAGTCGAGCTTGACCTCGGCAACGCCGCCTCCGGGAAGCGGCACGCCACCGTGGCTGGTGCCCGTCTGGACGCTGACCTTGCTGACGCCGATCGAGCCCGGGCGGCGCGCGTCGAGCTCGCGGCGGAATCCGTCCAGGTAGGCGCGCAGCTCGGCCTCGTTCGAGTTCTGCTTGCCGACCTCGCCGATCTCGCCGCCCACGCTGATCGTGACTCCGGCCGGCTCCAGCTCACGGATCAGGGCCGTGATCTCGGCGGCGCGGGTGTAGTTGACCCGCTGTTCGGCATCCACAGTTGGCTGCGACAGGTCGACCAGCGTGGAGCTGTCCACATCGATGTTGCGGTAGCCGGCCGCGATCGCATCGCGGCAGCCCTTCCGGATCTCCTCCGTCACGGCCTCCGGGTCGGCGGCGTACTTCTTGGCGCTGAACTGGTAGTGGTCGCCCTGGATGAACACGGGGCCACGCCAGCCGGCCGCGATCGCCCCGGCGAGGATGTTCGGCGCGTACTCGAACACGCGCTGGAATGTATACGTCTGCTCGGAGCGGGCGAGCTCCAGGATCACCGGTCCCACCGCCTTCGCCCGCGCCGTGGCGAAGATCGTGCGGGCCATGTCGAAGGTCTGGGCGCGCAGGTTGATGGCGGGAACCGTGAACCCGGACACCTCGCCCTGACCGCGGGCCGTGTAGAGGTCCTGGATGCTCGCGGACGGGCACCCGAGCTCCTGGCTCGCCTCCCAGATCAGCCAGCGCGCCGCCTCGACCGTCGCCGGGTCCGGCGAGAAGGTCTGGGTCCAGGCCAGCTCGTGGATCGTCCGGGCACGAAACCCTGCCTCATCCGTGATGTGGAGTCGGCCGCCCTCCACCCTTGCGGTGCGCGCCAGGAGCTCGAGGAGCTGCGGGACGGTGTCGGCAACGGTAGCCATGGCGAAGCCTCCTGCATGGCGTCGCGACGTCGGTCGACCTCGCGATGAGTGGACGGGTTTCAGCTCGGGCGGGCCTGAGCGGCAGTGTCATCGTACGCCGCACCGGATGCGCTCCACGCCGGCCGGGCAGACCGCGCGCGGGGGCCGAAGGTCGTGCGCGTTACGGAGGGGTCGGGGTGGCGTTCCCGGTCACGGCCGGGCGACCACGTGCCCTGGTTCGCGGGCCTGCCGGAGGCGGTGCGGTTCCGGGCGGCTCGTGACCGAGTGTCGCACGCCGCGCGGGAGCAGCCGGTCGTGCGGCCGCAGCTCAGCGCTTCGAAGATCCGGGGGGTCGATTCGCCGCGTGATGCGTCTTCCACTCCGAAGTCACGCCGTCCGGGGAGGCGCTGCTCCCCTGCCACCCACACGTGCAGGTCACGAGCTGGAGCTTGTGCTTGTACTCGTCGATGACGTGCTTGAACGGCTCGTCCACGACCTTGGTGGAGGTGGGGCGCTGGTTGGTCATGCGGCCTCCCGGTGGATCACAGCGAGATCGCGACGGGCCACGCCCCCTGGGCGCCCGGGATCAGACTGTGAACGATGATTATAGTCCGAATCCCCGATCCGAGCTCGGGATGGCCTCAGTCCCGGCCCGGTTCGGACTCCGGGAGGAGACTCCCGGCCCGAACCACGTGCTCATGCTCCAGGTCGCCTGCGCGCCGGCCGGTTCGGGCGGCCAGCTCCGGGTAGATCCCCCACCCGAAGTGGTCGTACCGGGAGCGATCCGGATCACGCGTCGCGAGCACGGCGGGAGAGAGCCGCTGGACGTGACCGCCGGCGTCACGGGCTACGGGTCGAAGGTAGTGGGCGGCGGCGACCCGGGCGGGCACCCGGCTGGGACCTCGGCCGTCGCTCCCGTCGCCGTCGCGCGCCCGGGCCAGGACCAGCACCACGCCCATGAACGAGATCTCGTCATCGCTCAGTTCCTGCCGGCGGAGGACCGCGATGACCCCCGCGAGGTCTTCCGCCAGGATCACCGCGGCGAGCCCACTGCGGATCGTCGTCGCCGCCAGCGCCGCGCGGAGCACGCCCGGCGGACTCGCCGAGGAGAGCGGCCCCGCGACTTTCACCAGCCGGTTCGTTGCGCCGCTCGCAGCGGGCCCCGGTCGCCGCTCGGGGGGCAGCGCGGAGATCAGGGCATCGAGCAACGTCTCGGCGTCCGCCGGCTCGCGGCTCGCGACGTGCACCGAGACGCCATCCTCGAGCAGAAGCCAGGCGAGCGCGGCCAGCCCGGCATCGAGCACCCCGCTCGCGACGAGCGAGGCGAGTGTCGGGACGTTGTCCGTGGGTGACACTGGTGCGACTCCGGCACGGGCATGGCTCGAGGCCGCGGAGCCTACGCGCCGGCAACGGGGAGCGTCAACAGAATGCCCGGATGCGTGGCCGTCCGCGAAATCGCACCTTGACATGGCCGCGGCATCGGTTGTAGCCTCCCACGGGTCGCGGGCGGACCGCACCCCCTCACACCAGAGGTATGTCACCGAATGAGCACGTGGATCTTCCTCGCGAGCGCCCTGGAGCGGCCCTGCGCCGGTCCTGTCGGCGTGCTCTGCGGGCGATCCGTGCCCAGCTCGGCCTAGTCTCGCGGCGGTAACGCCGCCAGGACGGGAACCGAAGCCGCGGGCCGGATCACGGCCCAGCGGCTTTTTCATTGCCCCGCGCCAGCGCGGGACGGCGACCCGGAGCCGCGGGCCATCGACGCAGGGACAGACGTCGGGCCCGCGGCTCCTCTCGTCTTCGAGGGGCGTCGCGCGATCGGCCCGGGAGCATCGGGTTCGCCGCACCGAGACAACAGACGGAAGCAGCCAACGTGAGCACCACCCTCATGCCCGAACAGAAGATCACCCGCCCCACGCCTGTCTCGGCGCAGGTCGAGCCGCAGGCCCGGACGCCTCGCACCGTCAGGGAGCCAGCGCGACCCGCCAGCCCGCCGGCCCTGCTTCTCGAGCACGTCGGGAAGACGTTCCGCATCGGGCGGGACCGGAAGGTCGTCGCGGCGATTTCGGACGTCTCCATCCGCGTCGAGCGCGCCGAGATCTACGGCGTCCTGGGCGCCAACGGGAGCGGCAAGTCGACCCTGGTCCGGCTCGTATCAACGCTCCTCACGCTCGACACTGGGCACGCCGAGGTATTCGGCCACGACGTGGAGCGCGACGAGATGGCGGTCAAGCTGCTGATCAACCGGGTCAGCGTTGACGCCGCCTTCTTCAAGAAGCTCTCGCCGTACGAGAACCTCGCGTTCGCCGCGCGACTCTACGGCCTGCACGCCGGCGAGGCCCGGCGCGAGGCGATCCGGATCCTCGCCCGGCTCGGCATCTCCGAGAAGCGGATGGGGAGCCCGATCGAGCAGATGAGCCGCGGCATGCAGCAGAAAGTCGCCATCGCACGCGCCCTGCTGACCTCGCCGACGCTCCTCCTGCTCGACGAGCCGACGACCGGCCTGGACCCCCGATCCAAGCTCGAGGTCCAGGCGTTCGTGGAGAACCTTCGGGCGACCCACGACGCGACGATCCTGCTGACGACGCACGACATGGCGGAGGCGGACCGCCTCTGCGACCGGATCGCGATCCTCGATGGGGGCCGCCTCGTCGCCGAGGACACGCCGGCGGGCCTCAAGGCGCGTGTCGCCCACGAAACGGGACTTGCCCCGACCCTCGACAACGTCTTCATGACCTACACCGGCCGCTCGCTCGACGAGGATGTCGAGCCCGGAGCCCCGGAGGACCTCGAATGAGCAAACCGATCCTCGGCAGCGCCGACGACGACCCGCCGGGCCGGCCGGCCTCCCCCACTCCACGGGAGACCCTGCCGTGACAACCGCACGCCGCCCGGTGGCGACGGCCGCCCGCGAGCTCAGCTCGTCGGCCGCGTTCATCGAGCGCAACTTCAACCTCAGCCGCCGGTACTGGGGCTGGGAGCTCGCGTTCCTGGTCTACGCGGTCGCGAGCGCCCTGTCGATCTCCTTCATCGGGGCGGCGGCAGGCGACAAGCGGCTCATCTTCAGCCTCGTGATCGGCGCGATCTTCTGGAACTACCTCTCGACCGTCTTCAGCTTCATTGCCGAGACGATCAGCTGGGAGCGCTGGGAGGGCACCCTCGAGTACACGATGATGGCGCCGGTTCGGCGCGCCTCGCAACTGGCGGGCTCGACGACCTACGCGATCCTGTACGGGCTGGTCCACACGTCGGTCATCCTGCTCGTCCTGACCCTCTTCTTCGAGCTCGACCTGTCGCATGCGAACTTCGTCACCGCGTCGGCCGTGATGTTCGCCGGTTCCTTCTCCGTGGTCGGGATCGGGATCATGGCGGCCATCCTGCCGCTGCTGTACGTGGAGCGCGGCGCCCAGATGACGTTCGTCATCCAGTCCTGCCTCCTCGTCGTGAGCGGTGTCTACTACCCGGTCAGCGTGCTCCCCGGCTGGATGCAGGTTGCCTCGGCCCTCTCACCGGCGACCTACATCCTCGACGGCGTCCGGAAGGGGCTGATGGAGGGGACCGCCCTGTCGGCCGTCCTCGGCGACCTCCTTCCGCTCGTGATCATGGGAGCCGTCCTGATCCCGACCGGGCTCTGGCTGTTCGGGCGCGCCGAGCACTACGCGAAGCGCACCGGCAAGCTCAAGCGGGTGGGCTGAGCGATGGCCAGCCCAGGATCCCGGCCGGCCGATCGATCGCCGGCTGCCGTGGGGCCGGGCGCATGAGCGCGCCGACCCAGGGGATCGCGCGGGCCTCGGGGCTCGGCTGGGACGCCGGCTGGGAGGTGGCCTTCGCCGCTCACGCGCTCGATGGCCTCTCCCCGGCCCGGGTCGTGGCCGAGCATCGGGGCGCCTACCAGGTGCTCGCGTCGGACGGCGCCTCCGCGCTCGCGGCCCGCGTCTCCGGCCGACTGCGCCATGGCGCGCTCGGCCCGGCCGACTTTCCCGTGGTCGGCGACTGGGTGGCCGCGGACGTCCGCGCGGACGAGGGGACCGCCCGCCTCCACGCGGTGGTTCCGCGCCGAACGAGGATCCAGCGGCGCGCCCCCAGCGATCACGGCGCGCCGGTGCAGGTCCTCGCCGCCAACGTCGACATCGTGGTGATCGCGACCTCGCTGAACCGCGATCTCAACGCGCGCCGGCTGGAACGCCTCCTCGCCACTGCCTGGGAGTCGGGCGGCCAGCCAGTCATCGTTCTCACCAAGGTCGATCTCGCCACCGATCCGGTCGAGGTTGCGGTGGCCGAGGCTCAGCTCGAGGAGCAGGCCGTGGACGTCCCCGTCCTCGCCACGAGCTCCCTGACCGGAGCCGGCCTGGGCGCCATCCGCGCGCTCCTGCGACCCGGCATCACCATCGCATTGCTCGGATCGTCCGGGGTCGGCAAGAGCACGCTCATCAATGCCCTCGTCGGCGAGCAGCGGCTGGCCACCGCCGGGATCCGGGCCGGCGACGCGCGGGGCCGCCACACGACGAGCAGCCGTCAGCTCGTGCTGCTTTCCGGTGGCGGGCTCCTGCTCGACACGCCCGGGATCCGTGAGCTCGGGCTCTGGGATGACGGCGCCGGCGTGTCGACCACGTTTTCGGACGTGGAGGCGATCGCCGCCCGCTGCAGGTTCTCCGACTGCACCCACGAACGCGAGCCCGGCTGCGCCGTCGGGTCTGCCGTTGAGCGTGGCGAGCTCGCCGCAGATCGGGTCGCCGGCTGGCACAGGCTGGTCCGCGAGGCGCGCCACCGGGCAATCGAGCGGGATGCGATCGCGCGGCGGGCCGAGCGGAGGCACTGGACGGCCGTCGTGCGAGCCGGAACCGCTCGGGCGAAGGCGAAACGGGGAGGCTGAACGCGCAGGCGCCGGGCTCGCACGCCGAGGTCTCATGCCGACACGCCGGACGCGCCGGGCCTACGCCGGGAGCCGACGTTCCTTCGCCACCCGGGCCAGCCACGGCCTCTCGCGGGCGATCGTCGTCCGGGGCCCGTGGCCCGGCACGACGCGGAGGGCGCCGTCGAGGCCGGAGAGACGCGCCAGCGACGCCACCATGGCGTCGGGATCGCCGCCGGGGAGGTCCACCCTGCCCCAGCCGCCCGCGAACAGCGTGTCCCCGGCGAACAGGATGCCGTCGTCTCGCGAGAGCAGGCACACCGAGCCCTCGGTATGCCCGGGCGTGTGGAGCACATCGAGCTGAACGTCGCCGAACCGGACCACACCGCCCTCGGCAAGCGCGACCGCCGGAACGCACGGCGGGATCGCGAACGGCGCGAAGAGCGGCTGTGGATCCGTCAGCTGGTCCCAGTCGGCGCGGTGGGCCGCGATGCGCGCCCCGAGCCGGTCGGGCGCCTGTTCCCGGGACCAGGCCTGCAGGGCGGCGTTCTCGCCCGTGTGGTCCCAGTGGCCGTGCGTCGAGACGATGAGAATGAGCCGCCACGCGCGACGCGCCAGTTCCTGGACCACCCACGCCAGGCTCGGGATCGCGCCGTCGATCACGATCGCCTCGCGGGTCCGCGGGTCCCCGGCCAGGCACACGTTCGTCTGCAGCGGGCCGACCGCGCGGGTCACGAGCTCCATCCGCGGCTCCTTCCTGCATGGGCGACGGGGCCCGGCTCCGGCGGCAGCATCAGGCTTCCAGGCGGGCCCGGACGCAGTCGAGCATCTCGCCGGCCATCCTGGAGACCGTCTCCTCGACCTGCGCCGCGCCGACGCCGGAGAGCAGGCCCCCGACCGCGACGTCCGCCGACCATGCGACGAGCGTGGAGTCCTCGGGTCCGTCGTCCAGCCGGATCTCGGCGGTAACGTCGACGGTGCTGCCCGGCGCCCGGCCGTGCGCCCGCAGCGTCGCGTCCGCGGGCTCGTGCAGGTCGGCGAGCTCCACGTCCACGACCACGCCGGCACGGAGGAACCCAAGCTTCACCGTCGCGGTGGCCCTGAAGCGTCCTGCGCCGAGCGACTCGATCGCCGGGGCTCCCGGAAGGCATCCCGCGATCCCGCCGGGATCGATGACCATCGCCCACACCGCGGGACGGGGCGCCCCGATCACGACATGACCGTTCAGCTTCACGCGGCAGGCCCTCCCCGCGGGCGCTCCCGGCGCGGCACCCAGGTGACGATTCCCTCCCGGGACTCGAGGGGGGCGCCGAGCCGGACCGTCCCGTCGCCGGCCACCCTGGCCTGCCGGTCGACCTCTGCCTCCAGGCGCCCGTCCGCCGCCGATCCCGGAACCACGAACAGCTGGTTGCGCAGCCAGCCGAGGAGCACCGCGCGCGAGGCGAACACGCGCGGCGGCCGGCGCTCGTATTCGACGGACGGCCGGCAGCCGCGCGCCTCCAGGATGGCGACGAACTCGGGGAGGCCGGGCAGCTCGACATGCGCCTCGTCGTGCACGACCGGCCAGAAGGGCCCGACGGTCGCGGATGGAGCCAGCTCGGTCATGACCGCGACGCACAGCCGGCCGGCGGCGTCTTCCATGGCCTCCAGGAAGGCACCCATCTCCTCGACGTCATGACCGAGATGCGCGATGAACGCGACGTCAGCGTGCGGGACGTCGCCGGCCGTCGTCACCGGCCAGCGGGCGTGGACCACCCGGAGGTTGCGGATCCCGTGGCGCTCCATGCCGCCTTCCAGCGTCTCCAGCATTCCGGCCGACGGATCGAGCGCGATCACCGCGCCGACCTTGAGCGCGAGCGGCAGCGCGTATCGGCCGGCGCCGGCGCCGATGTCGAGCCACGTCTCGCCCGGCCGGGCGATCGCGAGGAGTCGGTCCAGCGTCGCATCCCCCGACCGCCGGGGGTCGTCCGCGAACATGCCCGTCACCGGGGCGTAGAAGTCGCCGCTCTCCGGCGCCTCGCGGACGCGGTCCGCCTGCTCGCGGTTGGCGCGAACGCGCGCAGTCCAGGCGTCGAGGGGCGCCGCCGCTCCCCCACCGGGCACGGCCAGGGCGGCGAGGTCGGCGCGGGTGTCGATGTCGGGGTTCGCGCCCGGGACGGATACGCGGATCACCCTCGCCGCCTCGCGCGCGAGGAGCGGACCCAGGCCCCTGTCGCCCTCCAGGTCAGCGACCATCGGCCAGCCGGCCCGGAGAAGCAGGACGGGATTCGGCGCCGCGTCCTCCTCGTAGCGGGGCGCGACCGCGACGGCTCCGTCCGGGGCCGGCGCATCGCACAGGGACCGGAGCACGGCCGACCGGACCCGGGGTTGATCGCCGAGGAGGAAGAGCACGCCGTCCGGCGCCGGCGCTGCGCTCGCCACGCCGAACCCGAGGCGCAGCGAGGTCGAGAGCCCCCGCTCCGGCGCCGGGTTGACGGCGACGGTGATTCCGGCGAGCGCGTCCGGCGCCACGTCCCGGACCGCGTCGAGGACGGCGCCGGCGTCGCGACCGAGCACCACAACGATGCGCCGGATGCCCGCTTCGCGGACGGCGGCGAGGACGTGCACGATGAGCGGACGTCCGTCGAGCGGGGCACGCACCTTCCCGCCGCCGAAGCGCGTCCCCTCGCCGGCGGCGAGGACGACCGCGGCGACATCGCGGCCGCTGCTCACGCGGTCGCCTCCGTCCCGGCGATCCCGCGCAGCGGGGCGCCCGAACCGCCGTGGCGCTCCGCGACGACCTCCGCCATGATCGCGAGAGCCGTCTCCGCCGGCGCCCGCCCACCCAGGTCGAGGCCGATCGGCCCATGCAGCCGGGCCAGCTCCGCGTCGGTCACCCCCGCCGCCCGCAGCCTGGCTCGCCTGTCGGCCTGGGTCTGCCTCGACCCGACGGCGCCGACGTAGCGGCAGCCGCGGCGGAGCCCCGTGATGATCGCAGGCTCGTCGAACTTGATGTCGTGGGTCAGCACCGCGACGGCGTCCCCGGGCCCGAGGCCGATCTCGTCGGCAGCCTCGTCCGGCCAGCCGACCACGAGCCGGTCCACCTCGGGGAAGCGCTCCCGTGTCGCGAAGGCCGTTCGCGCGTCGACGACCACCGTGATGTAGCCGAGCTCACGGGCCAGCCGGACCAGCGGGATCGCGACCTGGACGCCCCCGACGACCACCAGCCGCGGCGAGGCCGGGAAGCCCTCGAGGAAGAACTGGCGGCCGGCCGCGGCGACGGTCACCGATCGACCGCCGGCGAGGACCCTCTCCGCGGCGGCGACGATCGCCGCATCCGCATCCGGGTTCCCGGTCGAGCCGACGAGCGTGCCGTCCTCCTCCACGCCGAGCGCGGGCGCAGGCGTCGCGCCTCTCCCCGGCTGACGCGGCCCGGGCGCCGCATCCGGCGCGTCGGCCGGCAGCGGGATCACCACGACCGACCCGGTGGTCCGGCCGGCGGCGTCGACGACTTCGGGCCGCAGGCTGGGCTCCACGAGGACGTCGATCGTGCCGCCGCAGGCGAGGCCCACGTCCCAGGCCTGCTCGTCGCTGATCCCGTAGCGGATCACCCGGCAGAGCCCGTCGCGGCGCGACGCCTGGATCTCCTCGCTCGCCGCCCCCTCCACGCACCCGCCCGAGACGCTGCCGGCCAGCCGGCCGTCCGCGGTGACGACGAGAACCGCCCCCTCCGGCCGCGGCGCCGAGCCGAAGGTCCGGACGACGACCGCCCGGCCGAGCGAGACGCCCTCAGCCTGCCACCCGCGGACCGTTCCAAGCAGCTCACGCATGTCGCGTCTCCCCCTGGTGATCAGCCGCGCAGTGGCCGCGCAGCGGCCGGATCGTCCTGCCTGCCGGCGGCCTCGCCCGGCCGGGTGCGGATCCGCGGCAGGATCGAGCGCACCGGACCGCGACGAGGGTATCGCGGCGCGTCGACATGGTGCACCCGCGGCGTGCCCGTTCGCGGCGGCCGCCCGGCGCTGCCGAGCCCCATGCCGCCGAGGACCTCCCCGAGCCGCTCGAGCGAGGCGATCGACTGCATCGGGAGAAAATCGTCGATCGACGCGTAGGCGGCCGCCATGCCGGCCGCGATCGGCCGGTAGCCCTCCGCCCCGGCAAGCGGGTTGAGCCAGATGAGCCGGTGACAGTTGCGCTGGAGGCGCGCCGCCTCGACGCGGACCAGCTCCGGGTCACCCCGATCCCACCCATCGGACACGACGATCACCACGCCCGACGAGCGCAGGACACGCCGCGCCCAGCGCAGGTTGAAGGTGCGCAGCGAGTCCCCGATCCGCGTCCCGCCGGACCAGTCACTGACGGTCTCGCTGACGCGCCGGATCGCGCGGTCCGGGTCCCGGCCCCGCAGCTCGGACGAGACCCTGGTCAGCCGGGTCCCGAAGACGAACGATTCGGTCCGCACGCCCGAGGCGCGGGTGAGCGCCTGGACGAACCGGAGCAGCAGCCGCGCGTGCCGCTCCATGGAGCCCGACACGTCGCACAGGACCACGATGGAGCGCGGGCGCCGGACGCGTCGCCGCCAGACCCAGTCGACGAGATCACCACCTGCACCGAGGTTCCGCCGGTACATCGCCCGCGGCGCCGGACGCCGGCCGTGGGTGTGGAGCTCCGAACGACGGGTGAGTCGCGCCTCCAGGCGAGGGCGCAGCGTGTCGATGAGCCGCTCTGCATCGCGCAGCTCGGCGCTCGTCATGCGGTCGAAGTCGCGGTGATGGAACGCCTCGACGGGACTGAAGGCGCCCGGCGAGACCACCCGGCCTGCCTCGGTGTCCGAATTCTCGTCGCCGGGACCCGGCTCGGCGAGTTCCGAGCGTCCCCGCCGCGGGCTGGGGCGCTCCGTTCCTGCCTCGAGGCTCGCAGGGTCCGCGCGCGCGCCGGGCTCGCGCGGAGGGCGGCGCGGCCCGTCGTCGATGCCTGCCGGGGCGATGCGGGCGCTATGGCGACGCCAGAACTGGTCGAACACCGCGTCGTAGACGTCCCGGTCGAGCCGCCGGCGGCAGAAGATCGCCGATCCCGCCGCGTGTACCTGGGCACGATCGCCGAGGTCGACGAGCGTGAGCGCACGCGCGAAGTCGAGCGCGCCGCCCAGGTCCGTGACGACGCCTGCGGAGCGCAGGGCGCGCGTGAACAGGACCGCGTTGCGCAGGAACGTCGACCCGTCGAAAACGCCGAGGGGCTCGGGAACGGGGGCGCGTGGGCCGGACACGATGGTCGCCTGCAGTGGCCTAGGATCCCGTCGCGACGGTCTCGTCGAGGAGGTCGGCGGCGGTGCCGCGCATCCGCCGGACGTCCTCCTCGTACTTCAGGAGGACCCCCAGGGTCTCGTCCACGATGCCGGGCGCGAGCTCGCGAGCCCCGAGAGCAAGGAGCGCCGCGGCCCAGTCGAGCGTCTCGGCGACGCCGGGAGCCTTCGTGAGGTCGGCGGCCCGGAGGCGTCCGACGAACTCGACGACCTGGCGCGCCAGCCGCTCCGGCGTCTCCGGGACGCGGGCCAGGACGATCTCCATCTCCGTCCGTGCGCTGGGGTAGTCGATCCAGTGGTAGAGGCACCTGCGCTTCAGTGCGTCGTGGACCTCGCGGGTCCGGTTCGAGGTGAGGATGACGCGCGGCGGGCGCTCGGCGATCACCGTTCCGATCTCGGGGATCGTGACCTGGAAGTCGGACAGGATCTCCAGCAGGTATGCCTCGAACTCCTCGTCGGCGCGGTCGATCTCGTCGATGAGCAGGACCGGCGCGAGCCCACCCGGCGCCTCGAGTGCCTGCAGGATCGGCCGCTTCAGGAGGAAGTCGGGCCCGAAGATGTCGTGCGCCGTCGCGGTCCCGATCTCCCCGCGGGCTTCGCGCAGGCGGATCTCGAGCATCTGGCGGGCGTAGTTCCACTCGTACACCGCAGTCGTGACGTCCAGCCCCTCGTAGCACTGGAGCCGGATCAGGCGGGTTCCGAGCGTGTCCGCCAGCGTCTTGGCGAGCTGCGTCTTGCCGACACCGGCTTCGCCCTCCAGGAGCAGCGGCCGGTCGAGGCGAAGGGCGAGGTAGACGGCGGTCGCGAGCGACCGGTCGGCGACATAGTCTCGCCGGCGAAACGCCGCCTGCAGGCCGTCGATGGTGCTCAGCTCCTCGGGCAGCATGCCCTGCCGCGGGTCCGTCATGGCAGGACTTCGCGCGGCGCGCCGATCCGGGTACCGGCCCCGGCGCGGGCGGCTCCCGCGGGGATGGTGCGCGGCAACTCGGCGGACGGCTGACAGTCGTGGAGGATCATTCGGGAATGGACTCCGGCGCGGGAATGCTGGGCGTCCCGCCGCCCGGTTGCCCGGCTCGGCGCGACACACCCGACGATACTCCCGGCGGGATGGCGGCGCCCGGGGAGAGCTCGTCGCACCCCGCGGCCCTCCCGCCGCGCGACACCACCCGCGTGCCGGCCCGCTCGCTTACGTTGCGCTTACATCGGGCGGACCGAGGCGCGACGAGCCGCCGTAGACTCGTGAGTGTGAAGCGCATCCTCGTCGTCGACGACGAGCCGAACATCGTCGAGCTCCTCCGCCTCTACCTCGAGAAGGAGGGGTTCGCGGTTGTCGTCGCCCGCGACGGCGACGAGGCGCTGGCGCTCCACCTCCGACACGACCCGGAGCTCGTGATTCTGGACCTCATGCTGCCCAAGCGGGACGGGTTCGACGTGTGCCGCGAGATCCGGCGGCGCGGCGAGACCCCCGTTCTCATGCTCACCGCCCGCGCGGACGATGTGGACTCCATCGTCGGCCTCGAGCTCGGCGCGGACGACTACGTCACGAAGCCGTTCAATCCGCGCGCCCTCGTGGCACGCGTGAAGGCAATCCTTCGCCGCACGACGGCGGCCACCGCAGGGTCCCGGCCGCTCGAGGTCGGCTCGCTGCGCATCGACGGCCGCCGCCGGGAGGCCGCAGTTGGCGACCGCAGGCTCGAGCTTCGGGCGCGCGAGTTCGACCTGCTCGCCGCCCTGGCCCGGGACCCGGGCGTCGTCCTGACCCGTGACGGCCTCCTCGAGGATGTCTGGGGGACCGATTTCCCCGGCGAGACGCGCACCGTCGACGTCCACGTGGCGGAGCTGCGCAAGAAGCTGGGCGACGACGGGCCCGCGATCGAGACCGTGCGCGGCGTCGGATACCGGCTCGTCCCGCCGGGACGGGCGCCGCTCGTCCCGGCCGAGCTCGACTGAACCGACCAGGATGCCCAGGAGCCTCGCCGGCCGGCTCGCCCTGACGCTCATCGTCATGGCACTCGCCGTGCTTCTGGCCGTCGGCGGGGCGCTCTTCGTCGTGCTGCGCGGGCTGCACCGGGATGCCGCGTTCGGGCGCCTCCACGCGGTCGGGGCGACGATCGTCGGCCAGCTCGGCGCGGGCGCCAACCGGGCGGACGTGACGACGGCGCTCGGAACGCTGGGCGACCAGCTCGACGCGCTTGACATGACGCTCCTGTTCGAGGCCGGCCAGGGACGGCCCCTGGTCAGCCTGGTCGGCGCCGCCCGACCGACCGAACCCGTGCCGCCGATCCCGAGCGGCGGGCGGGGAACGGTCGCCGACGCAACGCTTCCCTTCGACGACGGCACGACCCGCGCCCTCAGCGTGATCCCGCTCACGGCGCCCGGCGCGCTCCTGCCGCGGGCGATCGTGCTCGCAACGCCGGACAAGGCGGGAGCGGAGACGCTCGGCGATCTCCTCCGCACCCTGCCGCTCGTGGGGCTCGTCCTGCTCGTCGTGGGCGGATCGCTGGCATGGCTTCTCGCGCGCTCCACCACCGGACCGTTGCGACGCCTCGCGCTCGCGACGGCCGCCGTGCCGACGACCCGCTCGGGGCCCGAACCCGCTCCCCTGCCCGCGGAAGGACCGAGCGAGGTGCGTGAGCTCACCGAGCGCTTCAACGCGATGCGAGGCGAGCTCGCCCGGACGCGGCGCGCCGAGACCGAGCTGCTGGCCAACCTGCGCCACGACCTCCGGACACCCCTGACCGTGATCGGGGGCTTTGCCGAGGCGCTCGTGGACGGCACCGCGAGCGGCGACGCGGCGCCCCGCGCGGCACAGGCGATCGCCGATGAGACGGCGCGCCTGGAGCGGTTGGTCGGCGCGCTCGGCTCGCTAGACGGGCTGGGCGACGAGCCGGCGGGCCTCCGGCCGGAGCAGCTGGACGCCGCCACCCTGCTCGCGGAAGCCGGCGCCCGGTTCGAGTCGCGGGCGACCGCCGCGGGCATCGTCCTCGTGACCGAGGCGCCAAGGGAGCCGCTGGCCTTCGCCGCGGACCGGCTGGCCATCGAACGGATCCTCTCCAACCTCGTCGAGAATGCCCTGACCGCGGCCGAGCCGCCCGTCCCGGGCGGCTCGGCCCCACGCATCATTCTTGCGGCGCGCAGTGCCCGGGCGCCGGACGGCCGGCCCGCGGTCATGCTTTCCGTCTCGGACGACGGACCCGGCTTTCCGCCCGGGGGGCTGCAGCACGCGTTCGACCGCTCGTACCGGGGGGATCCCTCGCGAACCGGTCCCGGGTCGGGACTCGGCCTTGCCATCGTCCGCGAGCTCGCCCGCCGGCACGGCGGGGACGCGATCGCCGAGAACCTCGCTCCGCGCGGCGCCCGGGTGAGCGTGGCACTGCCCATCGTCCCGGCTACACTCGCGGGGTGACCCCGCTCTCCCCCGTCCCCCCTGGCGAGATCGAGGCCCTGGCCCGCGAGCGCGCCGACGCCCGGGCAGCCCGCGACTTCGCCCGCGCGGATGCGTTGCGCGCGCAGATCGAGGAGGCTGGCTGGCGCCTCGTCGATCACGGCATTGCCTACCGCCTCGAGCCGGCGGCACCTCCCACGATCGAGGACGGCGATGGCGTCCGATACGGCAGCGCGGCCGCCGTCCCGTCGCTGTTCGACGAGCCGGCGACGGCCCGATTCACAGTGGTCGCACTCGCGGCCGACGAACCGGCCGACACGGCCCGCCTGCTCGCCGGCCTCGGGGCACACGCCCCGGCCGGCACGCATCTCGTGATCGTCGCGAACGAGCCACGTCCGGCCTCGGCGTCGGCGGCGAGCCGTGCCCCCGATGGTGCGGACGTGGCTCCCGTCGCAACGAGCCCGCCGGAGCTGCTCCGGACGAGCGTTCGGCTCGGACACGCCGCGGCCCTCAACATCGGCATGCGGCGGGCGCGCGGATCGATCGTCGTGCTCGTCGACCCGAGCATCGAGCCGACCGGCGACGCCCTCGGACCCCTCGCCGATGCCCTGGCCGACCCGCACGTCGCGGTGGCGGGTGGATTCGGCGTCGCGGGTCCCGACCTCCGCCACCTCGTCGAGGCGCCGGGACCGGACGTCGACGCCATCGCCGCGGGCTGGTGGGCATTCCGGCGCGCGGATCTCGCGTCGCTCGGCCCGCTCGACGAGCGGTTCGTCCTCGACACCTACCTCGATGTCTGGTGGAGCCTGGTCCTCCGGGCCGGCCGGGACGCCCGGCGGCCGGCGCGGCGTGCCGTCCGGATCGACCTGCCGATGGTCCGCCACGAGCGCCGAGAGGACGCCTCGCGTCCCGCCGCCGAGCGCGAGCGCCTTGCGAAGCGCAACTTCTACCGCGTCCTCGACCAGTTCCGGGAGCGGACCGACCTGTTTTCGGGGCGCGCCGCGACCTGAACGCAGGTGGCGAATCCATCCGGATGGGCGAGTCGCGCGAATGGGAGACATGATCGGCCCGTCCGCCTTGTCCCTCGCGCCCGCGACCCTCGGCCAAGTGGGTCGGCTCGAACGTCGCTGGTATACTCCCCCCGCTCGCGCGATCGCGGAGTCGGGAGCCCTGCCCGGCTGGCAGGGGGGCGCGACCGCCACGTCGACGGAGTCCCGCTTGGCTGACGGAGTCTTCACCGCACCTCTCGACGAGCGCCGGGCCGACGAAGCCGCGCTCCTCGCGCGGATCCGCGAGAAGGATGAGCGGGCAATCGAGTCGCTGTACGAGCGCTACTCGGGGCCCCTCTACTCGCTTGCCTACCAGGTCACCGGCGCCGACCGGTTTGCCCAAGACGTGGTCCAGGAAGTCTTCGTTGCCGTCTGGAAGGATGCCGGGCGCTTCGACCCAGCCCGCGGCGCGCTGAGCTCCTGGCTCTTCTCGCTCGCCCGCCACAAGGCGATCGACCTGGTGCGCAGGGAAGCGAACGTCCGGCGGCACACGGCCGACGTCGACCTCGAGTTCGAGGAATCAAGCGATGACGTCGACCAGGAAGCGTGGCTGCGCCTGCGACGCGACGCGGTGCGCACCGCGATGGCTGCCCTCCCGGAAGCCCAGCGGACGGCGCTCGAGCTGGCGTTCTTCCGCGGCCTGACGCACGTCGAGGTGTCCGAGACGCTCGGCATCCCGCTCGGCACCGCGAAGACGCGGATCCGCACCGCCCTCCTCAAGCTGCGCGATGTCCTCGGGCAGTCCGTCTCAGAGCTTGATCCGCGGGGAACCGAATGGACCACCGGGTCTTCCGCGAACTAGCGGCCGGCGCGGCGATCGAGGATCTCGAGCCGGCCGAGTCGACCGAACTCTCGGCGCACCTGGCGATCTGCGCGCCATGCCGGCGCGATGCGTCCCAGCTTGCCGACATCGCCGGGCTCATGGCGCTGGCAGCGCCGCCGCGCCGCCCGCCCGCAATGATGAAGCGGAGCGTCCTGGCCGCAGTGGCCGCAACTGATCACGCCGAGCCCACGGCTCCGAGGCGACTGTGGCCCGTCCCCGATCCCGGCGCCGAGCCGCGGCTCACCGCGGTCCCGGCAGCACGCCCACAGGTCATGCGCTGGCGAGCGGCAGCGGTCGTCGGTCTGGCCGCGACGATCGTCCTCGGCGTCGCGACGGGAGCGCTGCTCGTCCAGAATCGCTCCCTCGACGGAAGCCTTGCGGCGACGGCCGCCGAGCGTGACGCCGCCGTGCGCAATCTCGCGGCCGACACGGCCGCGATGAGCGTCGTGCTTGCCCCGGACCATGCGACCGCCGTCCTTCACCCCGAGTCGCTCGGCCCGTCCGCGGTCGCCTTCGTCGTCTACCGGCCGGGAGCGAATGACGCGTGGCTGATGGCGAGCGGGCTGCCGGCCACGCCGGCCGGCTCCGTCTACGAGCTCTGGGCAGCCGACGCGACCGGCGTGCATCCGGGACCCACCTTCACCTGCACGGGGAACGGCCCCTGTCTCGCCTCCTTCGGCATGGACCTGGCGGGCAAGACCGCGGCCATGGTCACGCTCGAGCCGGCCGGCGGCGCCGTGTCCCGGCCCGGCCCGCAGGTCGTCTTCGGGCAGCTCTAGCCCGGCGAACCGCGCCGGGAGACCGCGAGCCGGCCCTGGACGAGGGCCACCCCGAGCAGCACGACGAGACCCCCGAGCGGCTCGTTCGGGGTCACCGACTCGCCCAGCAGGAGCGCTCCGACCGCGATCGCCACGAGCGGCGTGAGATACGTCACGGTGCTCGCCGTCGTCGCGCCCGCACGCTCGATGACCTGGAAGTTCCACACGTACGCGATCCCGGTCCCCAGCATCCCGAGCGCCAGCATGCCGACGACGACCTGCGGGGTGAGGGCTCCGATCGGGTGTGCGTCGAGCGCCGCGAAGGGCAGGAGCTGCACCGCGGCCCAGGTGATCTGACCTGCCGCCAGCGCGAGCGGCCGTTCTCCGCGGGGCGCGAGGTTCGCTCGCACGTACTGGAATCCGATGCCGTAGCAGGTCACGGCCCCGAGACAGGCCAGCACCCCGAGCGCCTGGCTGCTCCCGGTCCCGTTCCAGATGCCCACCACCACGAGAATCCCGGCGAACCCGACGATGATGCCGGCGACCTTGCCCGCGGTCGGGCGCTCCACCGGGTACGCGACGAACGCCGCCACGATCGTGGTCAAGGGCGTGACCGCGTTGACGATGCCAGCGACGACCGACGAGACATGCGTCTCGCCGAGCGCGAAGAGGGCCGACGGCACGCTGTTGAACAGGATCGCGACCACGAACAGGTGTGCCCAGGTGACGCGGTCCCGCGGCAGCCCGACCCTGGCCGCCGCTGCGATGAGGAGCAGCGTCGCGGCCCCGAGCGCCTGGCGCCCGAACGCGACCTGGATCGGAGACAGCGCCTGGAGCCCGACCTTGATCAGGAGGAATGAGCAGCCCCAGATCAGCGCCGCGCCAAGGTAGGGCAGGAGCCAGCCGCGGCTGGGACGGGGCGACGTGGCGACCGGTCTCACCGGGGAGCCGCGGCCGCCGCCTCGTGCGCCAGCAGGTAGGCCTTCCGGGCAACGCCCCCGGCATAGCCGGTGAGCGACCCGGCGGCGCCCACGACGCGATGACACGGCACCACGATCGAGATGGGGTTGCGCGCGACGGCCGCGCCGACGGCCCGGGCCGCGCCGGCGTGCCCGGCCCGGGCCGCGAGCTCAGCGTAAGTGACGGTTGCGCCGAACGGAATCCGGGTGAGCTCCTCCCAGACGCGGCGCTGGAACGGCGTCCCGCGCGCCGTGAGCGGCAGGTCGAACGCCGTCCGCGATCCGGCGAAATACTCGTCGAGCTGGCGTGCGACGCTCGCGAACGCGGCCGGGTCCTCGGACCGGGAAGGATCCACGGCCGGTGCGGGGCGGTGCTGCTCCATGTAGATGCCGGACAGGCAGGCGCCGCCGGACCCGTCAGGCTCACCGACGAGGAGAAGCCGCCCGATCGGCGTCGGATGGGAGGAGAAGACGGTCACGGGACCGGCTCCTTCGATGGTGCGGTGAATCGGTCGACAGCAGCTCGGTCGGGGGCGGGAGCCTCGCGCGAGGCCAGGGCAGCCCAGAGGTGGTGCGTGGCGTAGGAGCGCCACGGACGCCATGCCTCCGCGCGTTCGCGGAGCGCAGCCGGTCCCTCCGGAAGGCCGAGCGTGCGTGCGGCCCGGTGCACCCCAAGGTCCCCGGTGAGCAGCACGTCCGGGTCCCCGAGGGCGCGGAGCGCGACATAGCCGGCCGTCCAGGGCCCGATCCCCGGGATCGCCCGGAGCCGCCCGAGCGCCTGTTCGCGGTCCGCGCCCGCGTCGAGCACGAGCGAGCCGTCCGCCAGCAACGCGGCGAGCGTGCGCAGCGTCCGGCGGCGCACCGCGGGCATCGGCAGGCTGCTGTCGGGGGCTCCGGCGATCCGATCGGCCTGCGGGAACAGGCGCGTGAGTCCACCGCTCGGGGCGGGCAGCCGCGAGCCGAGCTCGGCGACGAGGCGGCCGGCGATCGACCGCGCGGCGGCCACCGAGACCTGCTGTCCGATCACCGCGCGAAGGGCGATCTCCGCGCCATCGATGGCGCCGGGCGCCCTCCGCCCCGGGACCGCGCGGACGAGGCGACCCAGCACGGCATCGCGGCCCAGCACGTCGTCCACGGCGATCGGATCGGCGTCGAGGTCCAGGAGGCGCCGCACGCGGGCAACCGCCGGCCCGAGATCGCGCGGGTCGCTCAGGGTCATCCCGCAGCGGACGGCGGTCCCGTCGTCCGTCACCTCGACGAGGGCCGGCCCATGGGGCAGGCGAAGGCTCCGCCGGTACGTGTCGCCCACGACCTCTTCGACACCGGGGATCGCGCGCGGCCCCAGGAACGCGAGCAGCCCGCGGAAGTCGAAGGGTGCCCGGCGGGCCAGCCGGACCTCGAGCCGGCCGGACTCGTGCAGCACCACTCCGCGCCTCCGGCGCTCCCGGAGCACACTCGGGGTTGCCCCGAACACCTCCCGGAGGGTCGTGTTGAACTGGCGCAGCGAAGCGAACCCGGCCGCGAACGCGACCTCGGTCACTGGCAGACCTGTCGTCTCCAGGAGCAGGCGCGCGACGTGGGCGCGCTGTGCCCGGGCAAGCGCGAGCGGCGCGGCGCCAAGGTCGGCCAGCAGGATCCGCCGGAGCTGTCGCTCGCCATAGCCCAGGCGCTGGGCGAGGCCGGGCACGCCATCGCGATCGACCACCCCGTCGGCGATCAGGTGCATTGCCCGGCCGGCCACGTCGCCACGGACATCCCATTCCGGCGATCCCGGCACGGCCCCGGGGATGCAGCGCTTGCAGGCGCGGAAGCCCGCCGCCTGCGCGGCGGCGGCGGTCGGGTAGAAGAGAACGCGATCGCGACGCGGTGTGCGTGCGGGGCAGCTCGGGCGGCAGTAGATGCCCGTGGACGTGACTCCCAGGAAGAAGTAGCCATCGAACCGCGGGTCCCGGCTGGCGACGGCGCGATAGCGATGCTCGAAGTCGAGGGGAACGGTCACGCCGGCAGGATCGCACCTCGCCGGCGCCTCCGCTCGCGGATTTCGGACATCGCGGCGCGGGTCGGCCACGGGCTGGGCGCGGCCCCGGGCGGGCCCGAAGCGTGCGGGCCCGGGCCCGCGCGGCGCTACCGGTAGAGCCCGGCACCCGCCGTGACGGCCACGATCACCACGATGACGAGCGCGACGACGCCAGACCAGCGCGCCAGAACCAGGCCGAGCCCGCCGGGGACGGCCACCGGACGCGCGCCGGACGATCCCGTGCCGCCGGTGTTTGCCGCGAGGCCGGTCCCCGCCACCTGGTCCGTCCGGGAACCCGGCATGCCGCCGCCCGGACGCCGGCCCACGACGGGCAGCTCGGTCGCGCCGACCGGCGGGATCAGCAGCCCCAGCCACAGGCCGCCGAGCAGGCCGCCGACGTGGGCCGCGTTGTCGATCCCGCCACCGAACACGTTGAGACCGAACCCGAGCACCAGGTTGATGACGACCAGGGCTCCGATCTGGCTGAGGATCGCGCGCTGCTGGCCCTGGAGGACGGGACGATGGAGCGCCCGCCCCACGAGGAGCACGCCGCACAGCCCGAAGAGCGCGCCCGAGGCGCCGACGCTCGGATCGGGCCCTCCGATCAGGTAGCTCGCGACCGACGCCGTGGCGGCGGTCAGCACGTACAGGAGCACGAACCGGGCCGACCCGTAGAGCTGCTCGACGAGCGGTCCCACGAGGTACAGGAAGTACATGTTGAACGCGAGGTGGAGGATGCTCTCGTGGACCAGGACGGGGCTCAGCAGGCGCCACCACTCGCCCGCTGCGAGCTGCGGCTTGTCCAGCATCAGCAGGCTGAGCAGCCAGCTGCCCTCCTGCTGCAGGGCCACGAACGAGACCACGATGGTCACGCCGAGGATCGCGTAGCTCGCGATCGGCGTCCGGTCGCGACCGCGGCTTCGGGCGAAGTAGCGGCCCGCGCCGCGCTTGTCGCCCAGCTCCTTGCTCAGCCAGCCGAGCCGCGACGAGATCTCGGCACGGTCCTGCGCCGGCGCCCGGCGCTCGGCCTCGCGGTAGGCCTCGAAGGCGGCCCGGAGGGAGCCGGCACGAACCCGGGCGGCGGCGATCTGGCGCCAGGCTGCATACGCCGACGGGTTCTCGGGCAGGCGGGTCACCTGCTCCCAGCTCCACAGCGCGCCGGCCTCGTCGTCGAGCCGGAAGAGCGCCTCGCCTGCCCCGAGCAGGGCCGCCCCCGTGATCGCCGGGTCCGGGAAGCCGATCAGGCGGGCATAGTGCGCCCGGGCAGCGTCGAACTCGCTGGCCGCCAGCAGCACGTCGGCGCGGGCGAGGAGCGCCTCCGCGGTCGGGCGGTCGAGAGGTCCCGGGACCGCCGGGTCGCTGGTCGTCGGTCCGCTCATCGACGTGACCGTAGCAGAAGGCGGGAGCGCGTGCGGCCGCTGCTAGACTCAGGACCCATGTGCGGCCGGTTCACCCAGCAGCGCCCCAGTGCCGAGCTGGCCGCGCTCTTCGCCGCGGACGACGCCGCCGACACGCCCGGCGGCCGTTACAACCTCGCTCCACAGCAGTCCGGGCTCGTGGTGGTGGAGCGGCCCGACGAACGCCGCTCGGTCGTCGCCTACCGCTGGGGACTCGTTCCGAGCTGGGCGAAGGACCCCCGGATCGCGAGCCGCCTGATCAACGCCCGAGCCGAGACCATCGCGACCACGCCCGCGTTCCGGAGCTCGTTCCAGAAGCGCCGCTGCCTCGTCCCGGCCGACGCGTTCTACGAGTGGGAGCACGTCGCCACGTCCATCCGGCAGCCCAACCTGATCCGCCGCGCCGACGGCTCGCCGATGGCGTTCGCCGGCATCTGGTCACCCTGGCGCGACCCGGCAGACCCGGCGGCCGAATGGGTCCACACGTTCACGATCGTAACCACGACCGCCAACGCGACGCTGGCCCCAATCCACGACCGGATGCCGGCGATCCTCCCGGCGTCGGAATGGGATGCCTGGCTCGACCCCGAAGCCCGCGATCCGGGCGCGCTCCTCGGCCTGCTTCGCCCGGCGCCCGACGACCTGCTCATCCGCTACCCGGTCACCAGGCGCGTCAACAGCGCTCGCAACGAGGGACCCGACCTCATCGTGCCGCTCGGCCCGCTTGGACCCGGGCCCGGCCAGGGACCGCGCACGCTCGGCTGACCGCCTCGCCCGCCGCGACGCGGACGCGCCTGCCAACGCCTGGCCTCCTCAGCCGGCCGCGCGCTCCCAGCCACCCTCGGCCGTCGCCGCCCGGAACGCCTCGGCCGCGTCCACGCCACGGTCCATCGCCGCGGCCAGGCGTCCGATGAGCGCTGCGAAGACGCCGCCCGGGTCGGCGCCGGGCGCCTCCAGCACGATCGCGCCGCCCGGTGCCCCGCTCGCACGATCACCGTGCGCAGCGATCACGATCAGGGCCGCGCCGACGAACGCCGCAGCGTCGGCGACGACCCGTGCACCGGGCGCGTCGAGCGGGTCGGCCGCGACCAGCACGCGGAAGTCGCCGATGTACTGGAGCCCCAGGGCAATGTCGGCGGCGTCGAGGGCGAGGCCGGGAACTCGGGATCCGGGACCCTCGTCGGTCTGGTCGGCGGCATCGCCGGCAACGTGATCCGCCGCGAGGAGGGCCCCGATCGGCTCCACGTCGTCGGGATCGGAGACCGCCGCGTCGGGCGGCTCGAACGGCGTGGCCCGACCGGCATCGCGGAGGAGCGCCCGGTGTCCGGCGCCACCGCGGGCGAGCGCCAGCAGCACGGCATCGCCTGCGGGGTCGTCCCCGACCCTGCCGACGACCTGCACCTCCGCGCCCGCATCCGCTGCCGCCCGTGCGATCGAGGCCGCGAGCCCTCCCGCCTTCGCCGCATCGCCGGGCGACGTACCGGGAACGAAGGACGGCGAACCGATGACGGCGATCACTCGGGTGAGCCTAGCAGGGCCGCGGCCGGCTCCGCTCAGTCGGCCGTCGCAGGCGCGTCCTGCTCGCGGACGAGCTCCACCTCTCCGATGCCCGCCCGGTCAAGGTCCGCGCCCACAACGTCCGCGTCGCCGACGACGACGACCGCGAGCCGCTCGAGTCGGAGATGGGCCCGGGCAGCGGCGAGGACGTCGGCGGCCGTCACCGCGTCGATGGCCGGCCGGTAGCGGTCGAGCTCCTCGGGTGGCAGGCCGAAGGTCACGAGCCCGCCGAGGGCTGCCACGATCGGCCCCGGCGTCTCGAAGCGCAGCGGGAACACTCCCACGAGGTAGTCCCTGGCCGCCCGCATCTCCGCCTCGACCGGGGCGGCATCGCGCATCCGGTGGAGCTCGGCCAGGAGATCGGCGAGCGCCGGAACGGTGGCATCGGTGTTGACGGCGGCTCGCGCCGAGAACGGCCCGCTGTAGCGCCGGAAGTCGAACCCGGCACCGGCGCCGTAGGTATACCCCTTCTCCTCCCGGAGCTTCGCGTTGAGCCGCGAGTTGAAGAGCCCGCCAAGGATCATGGCCATCACGCTGACCGCGTGGTAGTCCGGCGTCCGCCGCGGCAGGCCGACGTGCCCGACGCGAAGCTCGGACTGGACGGCGCCCGGCCGGTGCACGAGACGCACCCGGGTCCGGTCCAGGCCATCCTCGATCACCGGTGGCGGTCCGGACTGGTCAGCGCCCCGAGCAGACCACGCCAGGTCCCCGAGCAGCGGCTCGACCAGTGCATTGACGTCCAGGCCGCCGAGATCGCCTCCGATCACGATCGCGCAGCGGTCCGGCTCGCCCGCGCGGCTGTAGGCCTGCCGAAGGACTGCGGCGTCGAGCGATTCGACGGTCTCGCGACGGCCGCCGGCGAGCCGCGCGTACGGCGTGCCCGACCCGTAGATCGTCTCGATGAACGCCTCCTCGGCGCGCCGGGCCGGGTCCGCCTTCGCCTGGAGCAGGTCGTTGAGGCGCTGGTCGCGCAGGCGCTCCACCTCTCGCTCCGGGAACGCCGGCTCGCGGACCATCTCCGCGAGGAGCGCGAGCGCCGGTCCGAGGCGCTCCACCGGGACATCCACGCCCACGACCGTCGCGTCCCAGCCGGCCTCCGAACGCAGCGAGGCGCCGAGACGCTCCGCCGCCTCGGTCAGCGCCACGGCGTCGCGCCGGAGGGTGCCCTCGGTGAGCGCCCTGGCGGCGAGGACCGTCGCTCCGCCCTGCTCGGCGGGTTCGTCCACTGCGCCGTTCGGCAGGTAGAGGCTCGCCGAGACGAGCGGCCTCCCCGGCAGATCGACCACCACGAGCTCCAGGCCGCCCGACAGGCGATCGCGCTCCGCCGCCGGGAACGTGAAGGGCCGGGGCGTGCCCGAGACGGGCCGAACCGAGAGCGCGGCCTCGACGGGATCCAGGGCGTTCATGCGGCCTCCGTGCCTTCGGTCCCGGTCTCGGCCGGGATGTAGGTCAGGACGACGCGATTGGCCGGGACGAGCACGTCCGCGCAGGCAGCCCGGACGTCCTCCGCCGTGACGGCCAGGTATCGCTCGAGCTGACGGTTGATCTCGCCGGGGTCGTCGAGCAACGTGGCGTACATGCTCAGCCTGTCGGCGCGCTCGCCAACACGCTGCAGCCCGCCCAGCTCGTCGGTCTCGATGAGCGCCCTGGCACGGGCCAGCTCGTCCGCGCTGATCGGCTCGCGCGAGATCCGCTCGAGCTCGTCGAAGAAGGCCCCCTCAACCGCCTCGACCGCCGCCTCGGGGCGAACGGTTGCCCAGCCCACGAAGACGGACGGGCCGGAGACGAAGCCGAGGCCGAACAGGGCCACGTCCTGGGCGACCTGGGCGTCGCGGACGAGCCTGCGGTGCAGCCGGCTCCCCTTTCCGCCCGCCAGCACCTGAGCGGCGATCTCGAGTGCGTACAGGCGTCGATCGCCGACCGACGGGGCGCGGAAGCCGGTGTAGATGCGGGGCAACGGAACCCGGTCGGGAACCGTCTCGCGCCGTTCGCCGCCGAGCGTGAGCGGAAGCGGGTCGGGGTGGAAGGCCGGAATGGCCGGGTTGGTCGGCAGGACCCCGAAGTACCGCTCGACCCACGCGCGGGCCTGCTCGCGGTCGACGTCGCCGACGATCGAGAGCACCGCGTTGTTGGGCGCGTAGTAGGTGCGGAAGAAGGCGGCCACGTCCTGGAGCGATGCGGCGTCGAGGTCCTCCATCGACCCGATCGTCGGGTGGTGGTACGGGTGGCCTTCCGGGAACAGGTGGCCGAACAGCTTCTCCTGCCAGCTGCCATAGGGCTGGTTGTCGTAGCTCGACCGCTTCTCGTTCTTGACCACGGCGCGCTGGTTGTCCAGGTTCTCCTGGCTGAGCGCATCGAGCAGCGTCCCCATCCGGTCCGCCTCGAGCCAGAGGGCGAGCTCGAGGTGATGCGACGGGACCGTCTCGAAGTAGTTCGTGCGGTCGAGCCAGGTGGAGCCGTTGAGGCTGCCGCCCGCTGCCTGGACCAGGGCGAAGTGCTCCGTCTTCGCGACGTGGCGGCTGCCCTGGAACATCACGTGCTCGAAGAGGTGGGCGAACCCGGTCTTGCCGGGCTGTTCGTGCTTGCTCCCGACGTTGTACCAGAGGTTGACCGCCACGACGGGGACCAGGTGATCCTCGCTGACCAGGAGGCGCAGCCCGTTCGGGAGGCGTTCGTCGGTGTAGACGACTGTCGGGACGGTCATGCGGCTCCTTGCGAGACGTCGGGGTGTCCGACGGATGGACAGGGTGGCGAGTCTCCGTGATTGTACGGGCGGGTGGATGAAGGAGCGCTCCAGATGACTTGCTGCGAAGTCGAATACCGGATCAGGCGCCTGCTCGACGAGGCGGCCCGCGAGCGCCTGGTCGCCCATCGACCGGGTTTCCGCGAGCACTTCGGCGGAGCGCTCATCGCGATCGGCAGGAGTCTCTCCGGATCCGAGCCGACGCCGCGTCCGCGGCCCGCGCTCCCGGTGCGCTGCCCGGTCCGGGCGGCCGAGCGGCTCAGACCGGCAGCAGGAGGAGGGCGGCTGCTCCGGCAGCCCCGATCGCAAGGGCCAGCAGCGTGACGAGGCCGGCCGTCCTGAGGTCGGCGCGTCGCGCAGCGGCGTCCGTGACCCGCTCCTCGCTGCCGAGCGGCCCGAAGTTGCGAAGGCCGGCGAGCGCGAACCCCACGCAGAAGTGGAACCGCGCCTGGAGAAGACCGATCGAGCCGGCCGCGATCGGCAGCGCCACCACGAGGCGCGCCAGGGGCGGCGCGCCCAGGATCAGGAGCCCAGCTGCGAGCACGACCGCTGCGGCGAGGCTCAGGACCCCGGCCCGCTGGCGCCGCGCGATCTCGGCGGGGCCGATGTTGCAGGCACCCGGCCGGTAGGCTCCCTCGTCATACGAGATCTGGGGCACCGTCATGTTCGTCATGCCCTGTGTTCGCGCGCCGGGCCCTGCCGGATGTTCGCCGAGCCCGGCGGCTGACACCACCGGGCGCTCTGCAGGACCACCCATCGGGGCCGGCTCGCTCGGCCGCCCGGCCCTCCCTACGCGCCGGCCTTGTACGGATACGTGACCCAACCGTGTGCCAGGGCCGCGTAGTGGTCCGGCTCGAGAGCCACGCGCGACCTGCCCGGCTTGTAGTGGATCACCGCGCTCGTGACGAGTCCACCCGCCGCGCGGACCCGTCGCACCACCTCGGCCATCGTCTCGCCGGTCTCCCACACCTCATCGATGACGAGGACCCGTCGACCCCGTAGGAGCCTCGCGGATGGGAAGTGGGTGACGAGCGGCGAGGGGTGGGTTCCGCCGTCGCCGCGATAGAACTCGACCCCGGCCACGAGGATCTCGCGCAGGTCGAGCCGGTAGGCCAGGATGCCCGCCGGGACCAGGCCGCCGCGCGTGATTGCCAGGACGAGGTCCTGGTCGCGCCCGATCGACGTGGCAAGCGTCGCGACGAGCGCGTCCAGCTCCGCCCAGCCGACCTCGACGGGATCCGCTGACGGGAGCCCCGGGGCCACCGGCGCGGCCGCCCCGTCGCCGGTCACGGGAGCGCGGCGATGGCCGCCGTGGCGAGCGCGGCGCTGCCGGACTCGATCACGAGAACGGCGTCCTTGCGAACGACCACGTACGACACGGATGACACGGACTGGACGCCGCTGTAGGACACTTCCGTGACCGTGACGCCGCCGATCGTGGTCTGCTTCGTCGTGACCCCGGTGGCGCCCGCGAAGAGCCAGGTCTGCAGGACGGCCGGCTCGAGTTTCGTGACCGCTACGCCCGGCACGCGGAACCCGGTGACCGTGAGATCAAGCGTGCTGGAGGGATCGTAGGCCTGCGCGAGCTGGAGATCCGCTGGCTGCTTGCCCAGGCTGGCCAACGCTGCCGTCAGAGCCTTGCTGCGTGCGTCGGTGCCCAGCACCTGGTCGCCAGTGGCACTCTGCACGGAGAGCGCCGTCCCTGACACCGTGGTCGGCATCAGCGCCTGGAGCTCGGGTGCCACGGGGCTCGCCGCGGCGGCGGACGGCTGGGGGGACGCGAGGCCCGATGGCTGCGGCGAGCCGGAGACCGATCCGGCTCCCGATGCCGCGGGGCTGGCCACGGGCGCGGGGCTGGCCATGGGCGCGGCGGTGGCCGCGGCGTCGCCGAGCGCGCGGCGCATCGCGGCGTCGATCGCGGATCCCGCCTGCCGGAGATCCGCCTGGCTTACCGTTCCCGAGCTCGCCAGGTACGCGAGCAATGAACCGCGCTTGAACTGGATGGCGCTCGCGCCCGACGTGTCGCCCGCAATCGCGAACCCGGTCTCACCCAGGCCGGCGACCGGTGTCACCGCGCGTCCGGCAACCTCGGACGCCTGCTCGGAGCGAGCGATCGCGTCGGCGGCATGATCGCCGAAGCAGGTCACGCTCGCGTAGATCGTGGACGCCGCCGCGCCGCCGGCCGGGGTCGGCCCGGTGATCGTGGTCGTCTGGTTGTCCGGGTAGACGTCGGTCGCGGTGACCCTCCAGCCCGTCGGGATCTCGCTCGCCACGGGTACCGAGTTCCAGGCGGCCACCTCGCAGCTCGAGGTCGTGGGCCGCAGGTAGGCGACTGCAGAGAGCCCGACGGCCACGATCGCGAGGACCAGGGCCGCGATGGCAACGATCATGCCTGTCCGGCGCGGCCGGGTGACGTCGTCCCCGGGATCGTCGGGGCCGAACGCCTCGGAATCGTCGGTCTCGGGTTCGGATTCGGAGAACTGGGATTCGGTCATGCTCCACATCTTCCCGGGCCCGACCGGATCCGGCCTGAAAGCGTGCGCGATGCATGTCGGGCCCGCGCGGGCCGCGGGCATGGACGCCGTCGCTCAGGTCGGCAGTGGGCCCTCGGAGGTTCAAACCCTGCACCGAGGGGGAACGGTGTCTGGCGGACGTGTCCGCGGAAACCGCCGGGAGTGTACCAGCCCGGTCCTGCCGGGGTGCTGACCGGATCGAGACGGCCGCCGCGGGCAGCCGCGGGTTGGTCGATGCGCGGTCCCGGCCGTGCGCGGTGAGCCGCGTTGCTCAGCGGTGGAAGGCGAACCAGAGACTGATCAGGGCCAGCGCACCCAGCGGAATGATGAGCAGCCCGAACCCGCCCGGCAGGAGCGCCTGGAACCAGGCAATCGCATTGTGAATGAGGTCGACTGCCGAGCCGATCGGGTCGCTCATTCGGACGGCCTCCAGATGCGCCCACGCGTCCGCCCTGGCGAACAACCGCGAGTGGGCCCCGTGTCGGCCGGATTATCGGACCCGCGAGCACCCGTCGCAAGGTGGAAAGTCGTCCGCCCTCCCGAGCCGCGGCTGATCAGCGCACCGGCGTCGGCCCGGATCGCACGGCTCCAGGGCTCGTCCGGGAACCGGCATCATCACGGGAATCTGGTGAGCCCGCAGAGATTCGAACTCTGAACCTAGGGATTAAGAGTCCCCCGCTCTACCGTTGAGCTACGGGCCCGCGACGGGGGAGTCTAGCAAAGAAACCGGCCAGCCGTCGCACCGGGTACCCGATCCCCGGCGGTTCGGATGGCGCTATGCTCGGCGTCGCGCCGGGCGCGCGCCAGTGCGCCGATGTGACGCGATCCTCGGGAGCAAGATGCGCCTGCGTCGTCCACTGTTCGCACTCGTCGCGATCGCCGTCTTCGCGGTCTCGTTGGGCGCGGGTGCCGCGGTCGGCTATGGCGGCGCGGCCAATCCCCGGGCTGCAACAGTCCCGGTGGCCGCCGGTGCGGATCCCGGCGGTTCCGCGGCGGCCGGCCCCGCCGACCAATCGGCGGGAGCGAGCGCAGGGCCGTCGGCCTCATCGACCGGCGCGCTCGCCGGCTCGAGCGCGAGCCCATCGCCATTGCCGTCACCATCCCCGACGTCGGTCGCGTCGTGGCCGCTCGTCGCGGCCAACGCGTCGGGACCCGCGGCCGGCATCGCGGTCCAGGTTCCGGTCCTGATGTACCACCGCGTGGCTCCCGCCGGCGAGATCGGTGACTCGCTGCCGGGCCTGGTCGTGTCGCCGGACCTGTTCACCGCCCAGCTCCAGGCGCTCGTTGCGGCGGGCTGGCGCTCGATCACGGCGGCGCAACTGGCGGCCGATCTCGCCGCGGGCATCACACCACCGCCCCGGACGTTCGTGATCACCTTCGACGACGGTCGCAGCGACGGGTACACGCATGCCTTCCCGATCCTGCGTCGGCTGGGCCTGGTCGCCACGTTCTTCGTGATCACCGGCCGGATCGGGATGACCTACAACCTTTCGGCCGGCCAGCTCCGCCGCATGGCCTCGGCAGGGATGGAGATCGGCAGTCACACCGTGGATCACGTCCGCCTCTCCTCGGCGAACTCCGGCGTGGCGCGCTTCGAGCTCACCGGTTCGGCCGCCACCGTCGCGGGTGTGACCGGGCGACGACCGACCACGTTCGCCTACCCGTTCGGCGGTCTCGATCTGTTCGCCCAGGGTCTCGTCCGGGAGACCGGCTACGCGATGGCGTTCACCGAGATCAGCGGATGCCAGCAGAGCTGGTGGGGCCGCTTCGCCGCGCCGCGCGTCCGCGTCTCGCCGTCGATGCTGCCGGCCGACCTCCTCCACCGGCTGGAGGTCTGCACGGGCGGCGCCTGACCGCGGTCTTCGCTCAGGGTCGAGACTGCTCCCCGTCGAGGGCGGCGAGGAGGCGATCCGCAGCGCTGTACGGATCGAGCCGGTGCTCGGCGACGGAGCGCAGGGTGGCCTCCGTGACCGGCCGGGCCGCCGCGCTGCGGAAGCGATCGCGGAGTCGCTCCGAGACGATCGCCCAGACCTGCGCCTCGGCTCGGGCGAGGCGAGCCCGGTCGGCCGGTCCGTCCCGGCCCGCCGACCTGTGCCGATCCAGTGCGGCCAGGAGCTCCGGCACGCCCTCCCCGGTCGCAGCGGTCGTGACCAGGACCTCGGGCCGCTTGGGCCGCGCGGGGCCCTCCCCCGCCGCCTGCCCACCGGAGGCTGGTCCCGGGACGGTCGAACCGCCGAGCATCGCGCGCAGCTGGGATGCCGTCCGCTGGGCACCCGGCCGGTCGCCCTTGTTTACGACCACGATGTCGGCGACCTCGAGGAGACCCGCCTTGATCGCCTGGACCTCGTCCCCCATGTCGGGCGCCTCGAGGACCACGGTCGTGTCGGCGGCCGCGGCCACCTCGACCTCGCTCTGGCCGGTGCCGACCGTCTCCAGGAGCACCAGGTCGAACCCGGCCGCGTCGAGGACGGTCGCGGCGTTCGTGCTGGTCGAGGCGAGACCGCCGGCGTGACCCCGCGCGGCCATGCTCCGGATGAAGACGCCGTCGTCGAACGCGTAGGCCTGCATCCGGACGCGGTCCCCGAGCAGGGCTCCCCCGGTGATGGGCGAACTCGGGTCGACCGCGATGACCGCGACCGCCCGGCCCGCCAGCCGCGCCTCCGCGATGAGCGAGGCGACGAGCGTGCTCTTGCCCGCGCCGGGGGCGCCCGTGATCCCGACCAGATGCGCGCCGCCGGCCACCGGGTGGAGGCGGCGAAGGGCCGCCTCCGCGATCGCCGTCCGGTTCTCGACCGCGGTCAGCAGCCGCGCGAGCGCGCGCCGGTCGCCTGCGACGGCAGCGTCGGCGAGCTCCGCCGCCCGGAGTGCGCTCTCGTTCACGCCTCGGGCGGCCGCACGTGGCTCCGCATGAACTCGGCGACCTCGGCGATCGTCGTGCCCGGTCCGAAGATGGCCGCAACCCCGGCCTCCTTGAGGGCCGGCACGTCATCGTCGGGGATGATCCCGCCCGCGGTCACCAGCACGTCGCCAAGGCCTCGTTCGCGCAGGAGCCGGGTCACCTTCGGCAGGAGGGTCATGTGGGCGCCGGAGAGGATGGACAGCCCGACGACATCGACGTCCTCCTGGAGCGCCGCCGTGACGATCATCTCGGGGGTCTGGCGCAGCCCGGTGTAGACGACCTCGAAGCCCTCGTCGCGTAAGCCGCGCGCCAGGACCTTGGCACCTCGGTCGTGGCCGTCGAGGCCGGGCTTCGCGATCAGGACCTTGATCGGGCGCTGGCTCATGGCGCGGATGATAGCCGTGCGCCTCGCCGTCAGGCGCCCGGCGCGCGCCGCTCGAGGTGCGCGAAGAACTCGGCCCGCGTCTTGTCGTTGGTCCGGAAGAGACCGAGGACATGGCTCGTCGTCATCACCGTCCCGGGCTTGCGCACGCCGCGCATCACCGCGCAGAGGTGGGTCGCCTCGATCACGACGCCGGTTCCCCGTGGGTCCAGGCGCGCCTGGAGGAAGTCCGCGACCTGCTGGGTGAGACGTTCCTGGACCTGGAGCCGGCGGGCGTACATCTCGACGATCCGCGGGATCTTCGAGAGGCCGATCACGCGTCCCCTGGGGATGTAGGCGACGGCCGCCGTGCCGAAGAACGGCAGGAGATGGTGCTCGCAGAGCGAGTAGAACGGGATCTCCTTGACGACAACCATCTCGCTGTAGTCGACCTCGAAGATAGCGTCGTTGATGAGGCGATCCGGGTCCACGTGGTAGCCGGCCGTGAGCTCCGCGTACATGCGGTGGACGCGCCCGGGGGTCCCGATCAGGCCCGGCCGGGCGGGATCTTCGCCGATCTCGCGGAGGATGCCGCGGACCGCGGCCTCGACGCGTCGGTTTCCGGTGAGCGTCCCGTTGTCCGTGGCACCCATGCCCTCGATCGCGGCCGCGGGAGCCAGGGCAGCGGCGAAGCTGGGGACCGATTCGTCCTCGCCGATCTCGGTCTCGATCTCGGCGACGATCGACTTCACGTTCGGAGGCAGGTTCCGGCTGGGCATTCGCGCATCCTAGCGGGCCGAGGCGAGGATCGCCGCGACGACGGCGTCCGGCACGTAGCGCATCAGGTTGTGGCCGAGGGCCGGATAGGCGGCCGCCCGGATGGGCGTCCGCCCGGCCGCCGACCGCGCCGCGGCGGCCTCGCGAAGCGCCTGGTGGTGTCGCCTCCCGTCGTCGTCGCGGGCGGCGAGCGCGACGACCTCGGCCTCTACGGCCGGCAGGACGGCCAGGGGAACGTACGTCCACAGGGCCGCCACCGACGCCGCGAGGGCGTGGCCGTGGATCGCGGGCTTGACCCTGCCGGCCGCCGTCTCGACCACCTCGGCGCGCGCGGCGCGCTCCTGGTCCGGATTCCAGGTCGGCGGGTCGAACAACCGGCGGTCGGCAAGCCACGCGTCGGCCGAGCGAAGCACCTCCGGCGGCTCGGCGATCGCAGCGAGCCACTCGTCCGGCGACATCTCCGTCTGCTCCTGCATGTGCGTCCAGCCGCCGTCGACCATCACGAGGCCGGCACACCGGTCGCCGAGCGCGCGTGCCGTCCAGGCGGCAACCGCCGCTCCGAACCCATGCCCCGCGACGACGAACGGCGAGCTCGCGCCGCACGCGCGAGCACCGCTCGCGTGCGCGCCGGCCTCGTCCACGTACGCGAGGAGGCCGGCGCCCTCGGCGACGGCGATCGCATCCTCGACGAGGTGGTCTCGGTCGTACCCGTCGGCAGGCGCGTCCGACAGGCCGTGGCCGCGCAGGTCCATCGCGACCACGTGGGCGGACCCACGCAGACGACGCGCCACCGGTGTCCAGGTCCAGGCGGTCTGGGCAAGCCCGTGGATGGCCAGGATTCCGAGCGATCTCTCCGGGTCCCCGGCCGGCCCGCCCCAGTCGAGGAAATGGATCCGCACTGCGCCGTCCATCGCTACCAGGTACCCGGCCGGCTCCGCCGTGGTGTCGGGCGCCGGACCGGGGCCGCCGGCCTCGAGGGCGCGGAGCCCGGGGCCCGAGAAACCGATGCCGTGTGGCCGCTCCATCGCGCCGTAGGATAGGGCCGCCATGCCGAAGCGACGCCGTGGGATCCCCGCCGCCGAGCTTGCCGCCCTCCGCCGGCGGCGTGAAGCTCGCCATGCTCGGTTCGAGGATCTCGTCGACCGGGCCCTGGCCGGCATCCCCATGCCGTTCGCGGCCGCTCTCCGGGAAGTGGCGATCGTGATCGCCGACGAGCCGTCGCCCGAGCAGCGGCGCGAGGAAGGGCTCGCCCCAGACGAGACGCTCTACGGGCTGTACGAGGGCGTGCCGCGGACGGCCTGGGGTGCGGACGAGGTGCCCTTCCCGAACGCAATCACGATCTTCCGGCTTCCGTTGGAGGAGGACTTCCCGGAGCCGCTCGACCTCGAGGACGAGGTCCGGATCACGGTCGTCCACGAGCTTGCCCACCACATGGGCATCGACGACGAGCGCCTGGCCGAGCTGGGGATGGACTGACCGTCAGGGCCCGGGGATCGGGTCAAGCCCGCCGATCGGCGCGCTGGCGGCCAGCATCTCGCCGAGCCGGTCGAGGGGCGCGTTGCCCCCGCTGAGCACGACGCAGACCTGGTCGCCGTCCCGCAGGGGAATCCGTCCGAACAGCACGGCCGCGAGGGCGGCGGCGCCGGCCGGCTCGATGACCTGTTTCATGCGCTCGGCCGCGAACCGGACGCCGGCGAGGATCTCGGCGTCGCTCAGGGTGACGATCCCCGCCAGGTGCCGCCTGCCGAGCGCGAGCGTCCATTCGCCGGCGAACGGCGCGTTCAGGCCGTCGGCGATGCTGCCCGGCGTCACCGGCACGACACTGCCCGCGGCGAGTGCGGCGGAGAGCGCCGCAGAGGTCTCCGGCTCGACACCCCACACTCGCGTCCGCGACCGGCGGGTTGCGAGCGCGGTCGCGATCCCACAGGCGAGACCCCCACCACCGACTCCGACGACGACGACGTCGACGTCCGGGAGCTCCTCGAGGATCTCCAGGCCCACGGTCGCCTGCCCCGCGATGGTGACCGGGTGGTCGAACGGGTGGATGAACGTGAGCCGGCGCGCGTCGCGGATCCGCTCCATCTCGGCCCAGGCCTCGACCGTCGTCGCCCCGTGGAGGACGACATCGGCGCCGTACCCGCGGCACGCCTCCACCTTGGAGCGCACGGCGGTCGCCGGCATCACGACCACCGCGCGAACGCCGGCTCCGCGGGCCGCCACCGCGACCGCGGCCGCATGGTTGCCGGCCGAGACGGCGATCACGCCCGCGCCACGCTCGTCTGCGTCGAGCATCGCCAGCCGGAGGATCGCGCCGCGCGGCTTGAACGAGCCGGTCGCCTGGAGGTGCTCGGCCTTCGCGTGGAGCGTCCCGCCGGCCAGGCGGACCCCGCTCGCCGACCCGGCGACCCGAGCCGCGGTCCGCGATGTCAGCACGGGCGTGCGGTGGATCCGCCCGGCCAGCATGGCCGCCGCCTCGTCGAACGACTCCGCGGGGATCGTGTGACCAGGCGCATCGAACGTGATCGGCATGCCGGGCAGTATCGCCGAGCGCATCCCCCGCTGCCGACCGATGCCCGCCGCCGGTGCGCACACCGGTACTTGCATTCTTGCGCAAGTGATGAGATACTCCCGCCGTGGTCACCCAGGAGTACACGGGCAGCGACGCCGAGCGGCAGCGCGCGGCGCTGATCGGCCGGGCGCTCGCGGACCCGAAGCGCCTGTGCGTTCTCGAGACGCTCGCCACCGGCGAGTTCTCGGTCTCGGAACTCTCGGCGTGCGTCGGCTGCCAGGTGCCGAACATGTCCCAGCACCTCGCGGTGCTGCGCGGCGCGGGGCTCGTCTCCACCCGACGCGACGGAAGCACCGTCTACTACCGACTCGCGGACCCGCGCGTCCTCGAGGCCTACCGTCTCATCCGGGGGCTGGCCGGCTAGCCAGTCCCGCGCCCGTGCAACCGGGAGAAAGGGTTTCCCGACCGATGGTCGAGATCAAGCACGCAACCGATGCAACCTTCGAAGAGCTCGTCCTGAAGGCCGAGCGGCCCGTGATCGTGGACTTCTGGGCCGCCTGGTGCGGGCCCTGCCGACTGGTGGCCCCAGAGCTCGAGAAGCTCGCCCAGAAGTACGACGGCCAGGTCGACGTCGTGAAGGTCGACGTGGATGCCAACCCGGGCATCAGCCAGGCCTTCAACATCATGAGCATCCCGACCATCGCCTTCTTCCCGGGTGCGGGCAAACAGCCGATGGGCGTGGTCGGCTTCCAGCCCGCCGACCAGCTCGAGCAGCGGTTCGGCCTGCCGACCTACGCCAAGACCGCCAACTGATCCGTCTCCACGCGGGCCCCGCCGGGTCCGCGGAAGCAACGAGACCGCCCCGCCCGGCCTGGCCCCGCGGGGCGGTTCGATTCCGCGGGATCGCGTCAGGCGGCGCGATGGAGGCGCACGCGGCGCAGGCGGCGATCGTCCCCGGGCGTCAGGGGACCAGATCGTCCCCGTCGTCGTCGTCGTCCAGCTCGTCCCCCAGCGCGTCCGTCCCGGGACCCAGCTGGCCGGCGACCACGCCGGAGAGCTCCGCGTCGGCGCGCCGCCAGGCGCTCTCGAGCCAGGCGAGGGCACGGTCCCGGGCGTGCCCGTCGAGGCGCCGCGGCGCGAACCGCACCCAGCCCGGCCCCCGTCGAGACGCCGTCACGTCGGGAGTCCGCAGCGCGGCGGCGCCGACCTCCTCGCGGAGGCGGAACTCGGCGCCAGCGTGGTCGACGAAGGCGAACAGGACGTCTTCGAGGGAGTAACCGGTCCCGGGTCCATCCGGCCTGGCGGCTGCCCCGTCGAGCAGCCCGACATGCTCGGCGAGCAGGACCGCGAGCGCCGGGTCCGTCATCGAGTCGCGGCAAGGATTGCCGCCAGGTCGGCGGCGTGCTCGGCGTAGTGGTCGATCGTCTCGCCGGCGAAGAACGCCTGGACGGTCGGATCCTTGAGCCAGCGCGCTTCGGGTACCACCGTCAGGTGTCCCCGCAGCTCGCCGGCGACGGAGCGCGCCCGGCCGAGCAGCTCGTCGAGCGGGAGCGCCCGCCACTCCTCCAGCGCCGCGACATTGAGAGCATCTCCCCCGGCATTCCACTGGGCCTCGTCGCGCAGCCGCGTGGCGCTCGTGGGACCGACGGCCAGGTCGCGCGCGACGGCGAGCGCGCGCTCCTGCCAGAAGACGAGGTGACCCAGCAGGTCCCGGCCGGACCAGCGATCCGGGCCGGCCACGGGCTGCTCGAGCTGGTCCGGGGTCAGGTCGAAGAGAGCCTCGTACGGGCGCCAGGCATCCCGCTCGTCCTCGAGGAAGGAAAGCGCATCGAAGTACACGCTGCGATGGTAGCCCGGCCATCGCGCTGCCGCGGGCGCATCCGGCAGTCGACCGGCCACGTTCGTGCACCCGCACGTCGACGGGCCGGTGCTACAGTCACACTCGATGCGGGACTCGTCGCCACACCTCCCACCCGTCGACGCCGGCCGGGCAGCCGGGCCGGTCGACGCCTCCACGTTCACGCCGGACCTGCTCGCCTCGTTGCTCGCCGACGGGGACGACGAGCTGGCAGCCTGGACGCTCCGGAACGCGCTCGTGGAACGAAGTCGCGCCCGCGTCTTCGACGGCCTGCTTCGCGATGCGATGGTGCTCGTCGGCGAGCGCTGGAAGAGCGGCCGCTGGTCGGTCGCCGAGGAGCACCTTGCCTCCCAGACGCTGATCCGGGCCCTGGACCGGATCCGCCCCGCGAAGGGACCCGAGAGTCGTGTGGGACCGCTCGCGGTCCTCGCCGGCGTCGCCGGCGAACAGCATTCCCTCGGCCTGGCGTGCCTCGAGCAGGTCCTGCGCGACCAGGGCTGGACGGTGGCGAACCTGGGACCCGACGTTCCCGCGGCCGACCTCGCGCAGTTCCTGGCGCGCAACGATGCCGACCTGCTGGCCCTGAGCGCCTCGCTGCCTGAGCGCGAGCCCGCGGTCCGCGACGCGATCGCGGCAGCCCGGGCGTCCCGGACGAGCCCTCCGCTCACGATCATGCTGGGTGGTGCGCTGGCCACGGACCCGGCCGTTGCCGGGCGGCTCGCGGTGGACTTCGTCGCCGGATCCCTTGTCGAGGCGGAACGGCATGCCCGCTCGGTCGCCGACGCCCTTCCCCCGCGGGACCTCGGCGAGGCCGACCGGCAGTAGGACCGCTCAGCCGAACGCGGCGACCGCGGCCTGGACCTTGAACTCGTCGACGTCCGCCGCGATGACCACCTGGATCACCTCCCCATCGGCGGACGGCCAGACCAGGATCGCCTGGTGGGAATCCCCGTTCAGGAAGTTGATCCGAAAGCCGGGCCGGCCGTCGATCTGCTCGACGGTCGACGAGACGACCGTCACGCGGCTCGTCGCCGTCGCACCGGCCCGGTACTCATCCGCCACCAGCTGGGCGGTCAGGCCCGCGGCGCGGACGACGGTGAGCTGCATGCCGGGCAGCGAGGTTCCGCCCGTCGGCTCGAATGCCCAGATCCCGCCGCCGAACTCGGTCTCGTGGATCCCCGCGTCCCACAGCGTCCCGAGCGTCGCCTTCGAGCAGAAGCGCCCCGAGTCGCGCGTATCGGCAGCCTGGCCGGCGATGCGAAGCGGGATCCGGGCCTCGAGATCCGGGTAGGCGGCCTTCATGATCTGGCGGTCCGCTCCGCTGCACGACGTCGAAGGGTCGAACGAGGATGGCGGGGACGACGGGGCGAACGGGCCTGCGCAGGCGGCGACGAGAAGGACCGCCGCGGCACAGCCCAGGCCACGTCGGACGGTGGACGCGATCATGGTGGCAGCCTATCCGTCCGCGCGATCTCCTGCGTGGGGACGGATCGCCGCGCCTCGGGGGTCGTCGGCTGGGATGCGCCCGACGGTGGCGACCGTCGTGGGCTGAAGTCGCCGTGTTGCGCGCACGCCTCCACCCTTTCGCGATGCCCCCCACCGGACGGAGGTCCCCTTGCCGCTGGTGATCGGCCCGGCTACGTTCTCTGCGCAGCCGCCGGCGCGAGCCACCGGGAAGCCCTGGGGCATCGACCACGGCCCGGACCGTCGGGACCTCCCGATCTTGCAGGACGCAACGGGGAGCGTCATTGGGTGGCCCCTGGGGCTCCGGGCACGAGCCGAGTAACCAAGGATCTCCGGCCAGCAGGCCCGGTCCCGCGGTGACGGCTGTGGACTCATCCGCCCGCGGCTATCCCGCGGGCGCTCCATCCGCCGGCCCGTGGGGACGCTGCTCCGCGTCCCCACCCGCGTTCCTGCCTGCGTCCCCACCCGCGTCCCTGCCCGCGTCCCCGGCCAGGCCGGCCCGGGCCTCCGAGGGGTCTGCCCCTGCGCCCGACCGCTCGTCCGCGGTGTCGCGCTCCCGCCGGTCCAGCACGACCCGGGCAGCCGCGACGAGGTCGGGATCGCGGGTGATGGTCCGCTCGACCCAGGCCAGGTACGCCGGCTCGAGCGCAGCGATCTCGGCGAGGCTGTGCCCATGGAACTTGCCGAAGGCGATCTGCATCGCGAGCGCCGTGGCGAGATCGGGGAGCCGCCGCCCGGCCACGCGTCGGGCGCGAACCCGCTGCAGTGGACCCGTCGGCTCGGAGGCCCGCGGTTCCTCTGCCTCGGTCCAGGTCGCTAGCCGAAGCCTCGACGGCGAGCGCGGCCGGTGGCGGTATCCACCGCCGGCCGGCGTCGTCGTCGCGTTGCGGGGACGGTAGAGATCCGTTGTGTCCAGGCGCGCCGTGACCGGCCGCGTCGGCGGCGGGGGCGGCGGGCCGGTGGGCCGCGCCGCTGCC
>DAOTXE010000048.1:0-6001 GCA_034435355.1 Chloroflexota bacterium | reverse complement strand
GCCACGATCACGTCGTGCCAGGCGCCGAGGGTGGAGGGATCGAGGCGCGAGGCGAGTTGCTCGGCGTCCTTGTAGGCGCCGGAGCCGAGGATCACCGGGACCGAGGCCGAGAGGACGCGAACCGCGTCGTCCGCCAGGCCGGCCGCCGCGTAGTGGTGCGCCGCCACGGACCACGAGTCGGGCTCGGCCGCGCGGGCGATCCGGGCGTGGATCTGGCGGACCGCTGCCTCGCCGACGGCGTCGTGGAGACGGCCCTCGAGGAAGGTGCGAACGAGGGGGTGGAAGAGTCGCCCGGCCTGTCCGGTACGGCCGCGCCGCGAGAGGAGGCCTGCGCTCTCGGCCACGTCCAGGAAGCCGCGGGCGGCCTCGGGTGTCACCTCGGCAGCGGCAGCCGCAAGCTCGGGGGTGACGACGGCGAGAAGACAGGAGCGCTCGACGAAGTCCTGGGCGGGCGGCGGCATCCGACCGACGACCTCCTCGGCCAGGTAATCGTGAAGGTCGCTCTGCCGGCCCGAGAGGCTCCGGATGACCGCTCGGACCTCGTCCCGTGGGCGACCGCGGACCACCGACTCGACGAGCCGGAGCGTGGCCGCCCACCCTTCGGTTGTGCGGGCCAGGTCGTCGAGGAGATCGCGCTCCAGGGGATCCCGGTAGGTATCCCGGAACAGGCGCTCCGTCTCGTCCCGGTCGAAGCGCAGGTCGTCCGTGCCGATCTCGGCGGCCTCGCCGATCGCGCGCAGGCGTGCGAGCGGGAGCGTCGGCCGCGTCCGAGACGAGATGACCACGGCCAGCCGGTCGGGGCCCCGGACGACCAGATCGCGGACGATCTCGCGGATCTCCGGGACGTCGTCGACCTGCTGGTAGTCGTCGAGCACGAGCGCCGTGCCCGCGACTGCCCAGGCTCGCAGCTCGGCGAGGAGCGTCCGAACGATCGTCGTCCGGCTTCCGAGGTTCGCGGCCAGCTCGCGCAGCAGTGCGTGGGTGCTCGGGGCGAAGCCCGGGTCGATCTCGCGGCCTGCCGCGACGATGTGGTGGATGAACACAGCCCAATCCCGGTCGTGCTCGTCGAGCCGGTACCAGAGGGTCTGCACGCGAGTCTGGCGGCTCCAGTCCGCGAGCAGCGTGGTCTTGCCATAGCCGGCTTCGGCGACGATGAGCGCGAGCCGCGAGCGGGTCTTCGCGTGGAGCCAGTCCAGCAACCGGTCACGCCGAAGCGTCTCCTCGGGGAGGAGGGGTGGCTGGATCTTTCCGATCTGGACCGGGTAGCCGAAGACTTCCACGTCATCCTGCGGGACGGAGCGCGAGGAGCGATGCGCGAGCGGGCCCGGCCCGACCGGGACGAGGTGCGTCGAGGCCGCCTGTGGATCGCGTCGGACCGCGTCCACCATGCACCGACGCTGCCCGATCCCGGGAGCGAGCGACAGTACGACCGGGCCAGGAGCCGGGGAAGCCATGCGGCCATCGTGCCGCACGGCGCTCACCAGTGGCTTATCCGGGCCTCGCTGCATGGGCACGGCGGACCGGCCGGTTCAGTGCCGACGCATCGCGTGCCCGGTCAGGCGCCCTCGTACTCGAAGCCGATCTTGAGGTCGACGCGGTACTCGACGATCTCCCCGTCCTCGACCGCGGCCGTCGACTTGACGACCTCGATGGTCCGGATGTTCCGAACGGTCCGGGACGCGGTCGAGACCGCCTGTCGAGCCGCATCGCTCCACGACTTCGGGCTCGTCCCGACCATCTCCCGGATGATGATCACGCCCATGCGTGCCTCCACTCTCACAGGTCCGCGCAGGTCCGCGGCCGCCACGGAAGTCTAGGGGAGCGCTGGGGGTCCGCGCGACCGCGCTGCGGCGAATCGGCGCGCGAGTCGGCCCGGCGGCCCGGCGGCGCGCGCGACCGCGCTGCGGCGAGCCGGTGCGCCTGGGCCGCTAGGGTGCGGCGCCCGCGTAGCGCTCGCCGGCGTAGCTCACGAAGCGGGTCTGGCTCTTCTTGAACCAGAGGTTGACCTCGCCGGTCGGACCATTGCGATGCTTGGCGAGGCGCAGCTTGACGACCTCGCCGTCCGCGTCCTGGTCCTCGCCGCGCTCCTTCTCCCGCCACAGGAACACGACCAGATCGGCATCCTGCTCGATCGCCCCCGACTCGCGGAGGTCGGACAGGCGGGGCTCCTTCGACTCGCGCATCTCGGGCTGCCGCGAGAGTTGCGAGATCGCGATGACCGGGACGCGGAGCTCGCGGGCCAGCGCCTTCAGGCCGCGGCTGATCTCGGACACTTCCTGGACGCGGTTCGCGTCGCGCGAGGTCGACGAGGCCTGCATGAGCTGGAGGTAGTCCACGATCACGAGGTCGAGGCCCACCTCGGCCTGGAGCCGGCGGGCCTTGGTCCGGAGCTCCATCGTGCTGATGTTCGGCGTGTCGTCGATGTAGATCGGCGCCTCGGAAAGGCCGGTCATCGCCTTCGAGACGCCCACGAAGTCCATCTCGTCGAGGAAGCCCGTGCGCAGGCGCTGGCTGTCGATGTTCCCGACCGAGCTGAGCAGGCGCAGGACGAGCTGCTCCTTGCTCATCTCGAGGCTGAAGATCCCGACGCTCTTGCGGGGCGTGTTGCTGATGGCGGCGAACTCCGCGATGTTGAGGGCGAGGCTCGTCTTGCCCACCGAGGGCCGGGCGGCGACCACGACGAGATCCGACGGCTGCAGGCCGGTCGTCAGCGTGTCGAGGTCGGGGAAGCCGGTGCGGATGCCGCTGACCTCGCCGCGGTGCGTGTGCAGGTAGTCGAGCCGGTCGAACGCCTCGTGCAGGAGCGTGCGGAGCGGGCTGAAGCCGGCTGCCACGCGTCGCTCGGAAACCGCGAAGAGCTCCGATTCCGCCCGGTCGATCGCCTCCTGGATCTCCGGCCCGTCCTCGTACCCGATCCCGGCGATCTTGCCAGCCGCGGCGATGAGGTTGCGGAGCACGGCCTTGCGTTCGACGATCCGGGCGTACTGGGCCGCGAAGACGGCCGTCGGCGTCTGCTCCGAGAGCGACGAGAGGTAGGCCCGGCCGCCGACCTGCTCGAGATCGCCGGCCCGCTCCAGCGCCTCGGCGACCGTGACGATGTCGATCGGCTCGCGACGCTCCCACAGCTCGAGCATCGCGGCATAGATGCGGCCATGCGCCTGTCGGTAGAAGTCGTCCGCCCGGACGACGTCGGCGACCTCGATGATCGCGTCGCGGTCGATGAGGAGCGCGCCGAGGACCGATTGCTCGGCCTCGATGCTCTGCGGCGGAAGGCGATCGATCGACACGCGGACTCCGAACTGGCGGGAGCGGGACTCCTGCATGGTGGCGACGGGGGACCTGGGGCGCCACGGGGATGTCCACGACTTCGCGGGGATATCCCCAGCGCGGCCCTCGCCGGTTGCCCGATGCGTGGACAGCCTGTGGACGCTTCCGTCGTGGCCGGGTGTCCCGGCCCACCTCGCCGGCGGCGCGGGACGGGTCAGTCGAGCCGGCGGATCACCCCGATGAGCTTGCCCTGGATCCGGACGGCGTCATAGAACTGCGGCGGATAGGCCGGGTTCGCGGGTTGGAGCCGGACGCGGCCGTCCTCCTTGAAGAACCGCTTGAGCGTGACGGCGTTCTCCTCGACCTGGGCAACCACGATGTCCCCGTTCCGGGCGGTCTGCTGGGGGCGGATCACGACGTAGTCACCATCCGCGATCAGCGCCTCGATCATCGAGTCGCCGCGGACGCGGAGGAGGTACGCGTCTCCGGACGGGGCCAGCATCTCGGGCACGGCCTGGTAGTCGCCGACGACCTGGTACGCCTCGATCGGCCCGCCCGCGGCGATCTCGCCGATCACCGGCAGCATGTGGGCCTCGCGCACCGCGGACTGCGGCGTGAGCTCGCTCGACAGCCCGAGCGCGATGGCCGCCTTCGGCGTGAAGCGCAGCATCCGGCTCTGGGCAGCGCCGCGCTCCAGCAGGCCGTCCTCTTCGAGGGCCTTCAGGTGGTGGTGCACGGCCGAGGTGGAGGCAAGGCCGACCGCGCGGGCGATCTCCCGGACCGATGGAGGGACGCCGTTCGCCCGGAGCATCGCCGCGATGTAGTCGAGGATCTTCCGCTTCCGTTCCGCGTCGTGCTTCGTCACGCGAGCTCCTTTCCGGCCGTTCGCGCCATGCTACCGAACGTCCGTTCGATTGTCAAGCGCCGGACAGCGAACGGGTGCGAGAAGGCACGCCACCCGAGGGGCGGCCGCGGATCCGGACTGCCGGACCCGGCCGCCGCTCCCGGCGAATCGGCACTGGCACTCGACGGTCGCCACGGCTACGATCCTCCTCTCGCGGCCGGTCCAGGAGATTGCCATGACGCGCGTCCTCGTGGTTCACCACGACATCGACCTGTCCGATCAGGAAGTGGATGCCCTCCGGCGCCGCGGCTACGACGCGCGCCAGTGCATGGGCCCGATCGGCATCAACTGCCCGGTTCTCTCGGGCCAGACCTGCGAGCTCGCCGCCAACGCGGACGTCCTCGTCTATGACGCCTTCATGACCGGTGAGCCCGGTGGCGCCCAGGGGCTCGTCGAGGGGATGCGGGAGCTGCACCCGGACGTGCCGATCGTGCTCGTCACGAACAGCTTCGAGCCGGAGTGGGTGGCAACGGCCGGGGAGCATCGCGTGACGCCGCTGGTCGGCCGCCCGACCGGGGACCGGCTGGCAACGGCGATCGAGGCGGCAATCACGCTCGCGAAGGCGCCCCCGGACGGGTCTGCCTGATCCCGCTCCGGCTGACGGCGCGACCGGGTCGCGGGACGTCGCGGCGGCCGGCGAGCGCCTGTGCGTCGGGGGCCTCCGGTCGAGGCGTTCCGGGGACGCGTGCTCCGCCCGCCGTGCTCCGTCCGCCGCCGCAAGGCTGGTAGACTGGCCGTTCCGGCCGCTCGCGCATGTCGCGCAGGGACGACGCCGGGCCGGCGGAGCACTGCGGAACGAGGATGGCACCCAGGAACCGGCATGCGGCCGGGTGGGCGGCGAGAGGCGGCCTCGCACCGCGCGGTCGTCGGGCCGCGATCCTTCGACGCGCGCTGACCGCGCTGGCACTCCTGCCGCTTGCCGCCAGGCTGCCTTCGTACCTGCGCCTGACGCTGGACCTCCTGGCGGATCCGCGCGTCCCCGTCGCCCGCAAGGCGCTCCTGGCGGGCGTCCTGGGCTACGCGATCTCGCCGCTGGACCTGATCCCGGACCGCTTCCCGGTGCTGGGTGCGCTCGACGACGTCGTCGTGTCCGTCCTGGGCGTCGAGCTGTTCCTGTCCGCCATCCCGGCTGAGCTGATCGACGAGAAGCTCGAGCGGCTCGGGATCCCGCGCGCGGCGTTCGAGATGGATCGGGCGCGCGTGCGGCGCACCATTCCGCGACCCGTCCGTCGCATCATCAAGCGTCTCCCCGCCACGTTCGAAACGGCCGGCCGCCTCACCCGCGAGCTGGAGCTCGGCAGGCACGTGCGCGGCTGGCTCACCAAGGAGGGTTCCCCCGCGTGAAGGTCATCCTGACCACCGATGTCGCCAAGCTCGGGAAGAGCGGCGAGCTCAAGGACGTCGCCGAGGGCTACGCCCGCAACTACCTGATCAAGTCGAACCTCGCCGTCCCGGCGGCCGGCGGCGCCTACCGCGCCTGGCAGCACGACATCGCGAGCCGCGAGGAGAAGCGGAAGCGGGAGCGGGAAGAGGCGGAGATCGCGGCGAACCGGATCGGCTCGACCACGCTCACGATGGGCGTGAAGGTGGGCGACGGCGGCAAGCTCTACGGGTCGATCACGGCCCAGGACATTGCCGATGCGCTCGGCCGCCGCGGCATCGTGGTGGACAAGCACAAGGTCGACCTGGCCGCGCCGCTCAAGTCGCTCGGCACCTACAAGGTCGCCGTGAAGGTCCTGTCCGGGATGACGCCCGAAGTCACGGTGATCGTCGAGCCGAAGGGCTGACCGCCGAGCCCGGCGCAGGGCTCCGCCGAGGCCGTCTCCCTCA
>DAOTXE010000047.1:0-4238 GCA_034435355.1 Chloroflexota bacterium | reverse complement strand
CCCGACCGCGGGGTCGTGCCCTGTCGACGGCGGTCTGGGTGAGACACGACCGCCCGGGCCCGCCGGCCGCGCGCTTCCTCCCGACACGCGGCCCCCGGTCGTCGTCGAGCGCGACATCACGGAGACCGACATCCGCCTCTGGTTCGGCTGAGCGGCCGCTGCTCCTCGAGTGCCAACGCCGCCGACCCGGTGGTGCATCATCGACGCGTGGAAGCGACACCGCTGCGGGTGATCATCGCCGAGGACTCGGCCCTGATCCGGGAGGGCCTCGCGCGCCTCATCGCCGACTCGGGCGGCGAGGTCGTGGCGAAGGTCGGCGACGGCCCGTCGTTCGTGGAGGCGGTCGCTCGGCACCGGCCCGACGTCTCGGTCGTCGACGTGCGGATGCCCCCCACCCAGCGCGACGAGGGCCTGCGCGCGGCGATCGAGGCCCGGCGCCGTGTCCCCGGAACGCCCGTGCTCGTGCTCAGCCAGTACGTCGAGCGCCAGTATGCGACGGAGCTGCTCGCCGACCGCGCGGGCGGCGTGGGCTACCTCTTGAAGGACCGGGTGGCGGATATCCGCGAGTTCATGGACGCGCTGCGCCGTGTCGCCGCCGGGGGGACGGCCCTCGATCCCGAGGTCGTCGCCCAGCTGATGGTGCGCCGCCAGCGCGACGACCGGCTCGAGGCGCTGACGCCGCGCGAGCGTGACGTGCTCGGTGCGATGGCCGAGGGTCGCACGAACGTCGGCATCGCCGCGCTCCTCGACATCTCCGAGGGTGCCACCGAGAAGCACATCAGCAACATCTTCGGCAAGCTCGACCTGCCCGACTCGGAGAACGACCACCGCCGCGTGCTGGCGGTCCTCGCCTACCTCGGTTCGTAGCGCAGGGCGGGAATCTCGGCCCGGACGAGGGTGGGGCCGCCCGGCGGGCTGTCGACCGTAAGCGACCCGTCCAGCGCCTGCAGACGACCGGCCAGCCCCGCGAGTCCGCCGGTTGGCAGGACCCGGGCCCCGCCGGACCCGTCGTCCCACACCTCCACGACGAGGCCGCGTTCCTCCGCGCGGCAGCGGATCTCGCAATGCTCGGCGGAAGCGTGCTTGGCCACGTTCGCGAGTGCTTCGGCGACCACGAAGTAGGCGGCCCGCTCCATCGAGTCCGGCAGCCGGATTCCCTCCGGCAGCGTGCTCTGCACGACGGTCGGCACCGGGCAGCGTCCCGCGATGGCGCCCAGCGCGGGGACCAGGCCCCGGTCCAGCAGGATCGCCGGGGCGATGCCACGGACCAGGTCGCGAAGCTCCGCGAGCGCCTGGCGCGCCTGGTCCTGGGCCTCGACGACGAGTGCCCGGGCGCCGGCAGGGTCCGCGTCGATTCGCTCGGCGGCCAGGCTGAGGTCGATGCTCAGCATCACGAGGCGCTGCTGGGCCCCGTCGTGCAGGTCGCGTTCGATTCGGCGCAGCTCGCTCGCCTCGAGCTCCACGGCCGCGGACCGGCTGCCGCGCAGCCGCTGGACCTCCTGGCGGAGAGCCGCGCTGGGGCTGACGCACAGGAGCCCTTCGACCACAGCGCGGTGCATGATCATCAGGCCGCGCGAGACCGACGCGGCAACCGGCACGAGAAGCAGGCCGACGAACAGGGCCACGATGACGAGCCCGTCCCACTCGATCGGGACGCTCTGCAGGAGCGGGCCGACCCCCGCCGAGCGCAGGCCCGCGAGCACGAGGGGAGCGGCGATGAGGCCGATCGCGGCGGCCCAGAGGCCCACGGCCACGGCGAACTCGAGCGCCGCGAGGGGTGCCAGCACGAGGATGTAGACCACGTCGCGCCAGCGGTTCGCGTCGAGGAACTCCGTCTCGGCCCAGGCCCGAACCCAGGCTCCGAACGGGCGGCGTGGGGGACCGTCGAAGGTGCGGTATGGGTGGGGGAGCAGAGGGCGGCGGTCGATGAGCGTCATGCGCCAGCGCTCGACCCGGGCGAAGACGCGCGAGAGCTCGATGCCGATGCCGATGATCGGGATCCCCACCAGCCAGATCAGCATCGAGCCGCCGGCCGAGAAGAAGGCGCTCAGCGTGCCGATCGACAGGATCGCGATGAACAGGCCCAGCAGGATGGCCAGGTTTGCCCGCCACGTCGCCGGGTTGAGCGGCGACCAGAGGAAGGCGCCGAGGAGATTGGACAGGCGCTGCGGCCTCGCGGCCTCGTCGCGGCTGCCGGCGCGTTCGCTCATCGTGCGGACCCTACCAGTCCGGCCGGTCCGGAGTGTGCTCGTCTGCAGCCATCGCACGGATCCCGGCCGCCTCGACGCTAGGCGATCGCGGCCACCGACGCCGACGCGTCCGCCGCAACCGGGAAGGGCAGCATGGCCTGGTCCCGGACGCGGCCGTCGCGCATGCGCACGACGCGGTCGCAGGCCTCGCCGACCTCGGGGTCGTGGGTGACGAGCACGACCGTCTGGCCGTGCTCGCGGTTGAAGCGCCGCAGGAGGGCGAGGACTTCTGTCGAGCGCTCCGAGTCGAGGTTACCCGTCGGCTCGTCGGCGAGCACGAGCGACGGCCGGTTCACGAGCGCCCGCGCGATTGCGGCGCGCTGCTGCTCGCCGCCCGACAGCTCTGCCGGCCGATGATCGCCGCGCCCGGCCAGTCCGACCAGGTCGAGCGCCTCGAGCGCGGCGGTTCTCCCGGCCGCGCCGCGGATCCCGGCGTAGTCGCAGGCCAGCATCACGTTCTCGAGCGCAGTGGCCGTCGGTACCAGGTTGAAGTCCTGGAAAACGAAGCCCATCCGGCGGGCCCGAATCCTCGTCCGCTCGGCCTCGCCGAGCGCGACCATGTCGCGACCCTCGAAGCGGAGCTCGGGACGCGGGCCGTGGTTGAGGTCGGGGGCGTGGAGCAGACCGAGGATGTGCATGAGAGTGCTCTTGCCCGACCCGGACGGTCCCATGATCGCCACCATCTCGCCCGGCTCGATCCGGATCTCGACGCCGCGCAGCGCTTCGACGGTTGCGCTTCTGCCGAGACGGTAGGTCTTGCGCAGGTTCCGTGCTTCGATGAGTGCGGACGCTTCCACCGGTGTGTCTCCTGTTCGGTTGGGGGTGGTCATTCGTAGCGCAGCGCGGCGACCGGGTCGAGACGCGCCGCGTGGAGCGCCGGCACGAAGCCGGCGACGGCGCCGAGGACGGTCGAGAACGCCACCGCGGAGAGCGCGGTGCCCGGCGTCAGCTGGAAGAGCACCGTGCCCGAGGAGCGTCCCGCCTCGTTGACGGCGAGGACGAGCCCCGCCCCGAGACCCAGCCCGACCGCGCCGCCGAGGAACCCGATCAGCGCCGACTCGGTGACGAGCTCGCGCACGATTCGGGCCCGGCCGCCGCCGATCGCCCGCTTGATGCCGATCTCGCGTGTCCGCTCGGCGACCGACATGGCCATCGTGTTGATGACCGACAGCCCGCCGACGGCGAGGCTGATCAGCGCGATGCCGACCAGGATCGAATTGAGGATCGCCGTCGACGACCCGACCTGGCGGTCGAAGTCCGCCCCGGTCATCGTCACGACGCCGGGGATCGCCGCCTTGACCTCGGCGGCGATCGCCTCCGGGCTCGTGCCGGGCTTCGGGTAGACCGTCAGGCCACTCACGATCGTGGTCGGGTCGAGCCTCGCCGCGACGAGTTGGGGAAGTGACGTCGCGAACAGCCGCTGTCCCGCGGCGAGGGGCACCATGGCCGTCGTGTCCGGCGCGGTCAGGGTGGGTTCGAGGATCCCCACCACCGTGAACGGCTCGCCGCGGAGGATCAGGGTGGCGCCGACGTGCAGGTTGCGCTGGCGGGCGAGGTCGGAGCCGGCCACGGCGACATTGCTCCCCTCGTCCTGGGGGGTGAGGGCACGGCCGCTCGCGTAGTGGAGCGCAAACGTCTCCCGCCCACGGTCGGCGCCGGCCACCTGGCCCTCGATGAGCTCCGGGATGCCGAAGGAGACGGTGCTGGCCTCCTCGGACATCAGCATCGAGACGCCCGGCACGACCACGTCCACGCCGTCCAGGCGGGCGACCTGGCCGGCCGTCGAGATCGCGAGGGGGCTCCCGAACCCCATCGAGCCGCCCGTCGCGGAGACGGTCAGCTTGCCCGCGTAGAACTCGCTGCCGCCCGCGACGAGGGCGTCGATCTTGTTGGCCATCGAGCCGAAGACGACGAGCGCCCAGATCCCGATCGTGATGCCGAGGACCGTGAGCGACGTCCGGACCTTCCGCCGGCCGAGGTCACGCAGGA
>DAOTXE010000046.1:0-13813 GCA_034435355.1 Chloroflexota bacterium | reverse complement strand
AGCCGTTCGGAACGTGACAGTAGGCCCAGCCGGTGTGGCGTCCCTCGGGCGCGCGGCTCGCGTCGAAGCGGCTCTGCTGGACGACGATGACGAACGGCCGCTCCGGGTGTCGGCCGGCAGCGACCTCGGCTTCGGCCGCCCGGACCTCGTCGAGCGTGCCCCCGACGTGGACCGTTCCCGCCCGACGAGCCCCCTCGGCCGTCCACGGGATGGGATCGCTCAGCGCCCAGTCGAGCTTGACGACACCCGGGCCATAGCGGAACCCTTCCAGCCGGCGCCGATACCCGCCCGGCAGGCGATCGCCCGCGATCGCGGCGAGCGCGCGCGGCGTCGTGTCGAAGAGGACGGCCCGCGCCGCCGGGAGCTCGGAGATGGCGCTCACGGAATGGCCGGTCACGATCTCCCCACCGAGCGAGCGGAGCTCCGCGGCCAGGGCGTCGGCGAGCTGCCCCGTCCCGCCGCGGACGACCGGCCAGCCGTAGGCGTGCGCGGTGATCGCCAGGACCAGGCCGAACGAGGCGGTGAAGGGGCGTTCGAGCCGCAGCATCGAGTGGGCGCCGAGGCCGGCAAGGAGCGCCCGGGCCTCATCCCCCTGAAACCTGCCCCGGGCGAGGCCGACCGCCGAACGGAGTGCCGGCAAACCGAACCGGGCGGCCGCGAGCGGGTGGCGCGGGATGCGGAATATCGGGCCGAGGACGAGGTCCATCACCGCGTCGGCGTCACGGACGAGCGGTCCCATGAGTTGGCGGTAGGCCTTCCGGTCTGCCCCGAGCCCGGCAGCCGTCTCGGCGACGGAGCGCTCGAGGACCGCGGCACGCCCGCCGTCGAGGACATGCGCGAGCGGCGCCGGCGGGTCGATCAGTTCGAGCCCGAGCCGCCCGAGGTCGAGGCCACGGAAGAACGGTGACGCTGTCGACGTCCCCTGCACGGCCGAGCAGATGTCGTGGACGAATCCGGGAAGCGTCAGCTCCGCGCTGCGCATCCCCCCGCCGAGCGTGTCATGTCCTTCGTACACGACCACCGACCGCCCGGCTCGGGCGAGGGTGATCGCCGCCGCCAGCCCGTTCGGTCCCGATCCGATGACGATCGCGTCGAGCGCGTCAGCCTTCATGCGCGCATCGTGCGCCGTCGGCGGGGATCGCGCCGACTGATGAAGGGAGGTCGTCCGCGACGGCCGCGGCACGAACTGGGTGCGTATTCCGGAATGACGGGGGCGGAGGACCGGTGCCGATTCTCGACGTCACGATGCCGGATGCGCCGCGTCGCCCGGCGGCGCCCGCGTCGCGCTGCGCCGCCAGCGCCGCTGGCGCGCTCGGGTTCGCCTCCCTCAGCCCAGGCGCAGCGCCGGCAGGACCTCCGCGCCGAATGCCTCGATGAACTCGGCCTGGTTGCGTCCGACGTTGTGGACGTGGACCTCGTCGAAACCCATGTCGACGTAGTGCTGGAGGCTCGCGGCGTGGACCCGCAGGTCGGACGAGATCAGGATGCGGTTGCGGAAGTCCTCCGGCCGGACGAGCTTCGCCATCGCCGCGAAGTCCTCCGGGTTGCGGATGTCCTGCTTGGGAAACGGCATCCCGCCGTTGGGCCACTCGCGCATCGCGTTGTCGAGGGCCTCCTCCTCGGTCCGGGCCCAGCTGACGTGGACCTGGAGGAGCTTCGGCATGCCGGCCGGATCCTTGCCGGCCTCGCGGGCGCCTTCCTCGAACTTGCCCCAGAGCATCCCGATCTTCTCGTCGGCCGCTCCGACGGTGATCATCCCGTCCGCGAGCCTGCCGGTCTTCTTCGCGTTGACCGGTCCGGCGGTCGCGACGTAGACCGGGACGGGCGTCTCCGGGCGCGTGTAGAGGCGCAGCGACTCCAGCCGGAAGTGCTCCCCGCGATGCCGCACGACCTCGCCTCCGAAGAGCCGGTTGATGACCTCGATCGCCTCGAACAGCATCGCGCTGCGGACGCCGATCTCCGGCCACTGGCCACCGATCACGTGCTCGTTGAGCGCCTCGCCCGCGCCAAGGCCGAGCCAGAAGCGTCCCGGGTACATGGCCCCCATCGTGGCCGCCGCGTGCGCGATCACCGCCGGGTGGTAGCGGAAGCCGGGGCAGGTGACGGCGGTCCCGAACCGCAGGCTGGTGCACTGCCCGAGCGCGCCGAGGAATGCCCAGGCGAACGCGGCCTGCCCCTGCTGCGGCGTCCATGGCTGGATGTGCTCGGAGACCGTGAAGCCCGCCGAGAAGCCCGCCCGTTCCGCCGCCGGGCACCACTCCAGCAGGTCCGTGGGATGGAACTGCTCCAGCATCGCCGCGTAGCCGATCTTCGCCATTGAGCCCAGGCCCTCCTGCCGCCCGGCCGAACGCCGCGCCGGCCCCACTGTCCCACAATCCGCCGGCGGTCGGGCCGTGCCGCATCTCGTGCGCCTCCCGAGCCGTGCGCGCCGGGACCCGAAGGGCTGCCACCGCCCCGGCCCGCTCGCCGGTCAGACCGACGGGTCGGCGCCGCTCCCGGGATGCTTGCGACGGTAGGCGCGCCAGGTGACGGCCCATGCTGCGGGGTCGTCAAGCGCCGCGTCGTCGATCCGGTGGACGGTGCTGGCGTGCGGCGCGGTGCGGACCCGGTCCGGGTCCGAATACGCCTCGTCGGACACCCGAGCCAGGATCGCGGCGTGCTCGTCGAGGTCGGCCCGCGAGTAGGACTCGGTGGGTTCCAGCGTCATCGGCTCGGGGACGACGAACGGGTGGTGGCTCGTCCAGTAATGGGTCCCAAAATCCACGACCCGCCGGCCCAGGTCGTCCGTGGTGAGGCCGGTCTCCCTGGTCAGCTGCTCCCAGCTGTAGCGGACCTGCTCGATCCGGCGTCGGCCGGCCGCGTACGGCGCCGACACGCCGCGGATCTCGAGGATCTTGGCCATCAGGTAGTTGTTGTTCAGGACGGCTGTCTCGGCCACCGCGCGAAGGCCGTCGGCACCGAGGCTCATGATCCAGGCGTAGGCGCGCACGAGGTTCGGGGCAACCCCGTACCACGGGCGAAGCTTGCCGATCGAGTCGGGGCGCTCGTCGTCGAGGACATACCGGTCCCCGACGCGCTCGACCGTCGGGCGCGGCAGGAAGCGGGCGAGCTCCTCCGTCACGCCGCAGGCGCCGGCGCCCGGCCCGCCGCTGCCGTGGGGGGTCGAGAACGTCTTGTGCAGGTTGAAGTGGCAGAGGTCGAAGCCGGCGTCGCCGGCCCGGGTGATGCCGAGGATCCCGTTCGCGTTCGCCTGGTCGTACGAGGCGAGCCCGCCCGCCGCGTGGACGACCCGGATGAACTCCTCGATGCGCGGGTTGAAGATTCCGGTGTCCTCCGGGTTCGTGACCAGCAGCCCGGCGGTCCGCTCCGAGACCGCGGCCCGCAGCGCCCCGAGGTCCGGGTCGCCGTTCTCGTCCGGGAGCAGCGTGACGACCCGGTAGCCGGCCACCTTCGCGCAGGCGGCGTTCGAGGGGTGGCTGAAGATCGTGGTGATGACCTCGTCGCGGCCGCCGCCGGGAGCGTCGAACCCCTCGCCGCGGGACGCGTGCCAGGCGCGGATCATCGAGATGTTCGCCCAGATCGCGGCGGACCCGGAGGTTGGCTGGAGCGTCACCTGGTCCAGCCCGGAGACCTCGGCGAGCATCCGTTCCAGGCGCCACATGATCTCGAGGATCCCCTGGACGCTGCCGGAATCCTGGAGCGGGTGGAGGTCCGCGAGCCGCGGGGCCCGGACCAGGCGGTCGTTGACCTTGGGGCTGTACTTCATCGTGCAGGTGCCCTGGCCCACGTCCACGTTGAGGTCGGCGCCGAGGGTCTCCTGGGAGAGCCGGTCGTAGTGGCGGACGACGTGGACCTGGCTGAGCTCGGGGAGGGCGGGCGGCCGCTCCCGGCGGATCCCCGGCGGCAGGGCGGCAGCCGGGTCTCCGACGACCGCGCTGATCGCCGGATCGGTTGCCGGCGGGAGGATCCCGCGCGCGCCCGGCACGGAGAGCTCGAAGATGATCGGCTCGTCCCAGCGCGCCTGGTGGAAGCGGCGCGGGACCGGCTTCGGCGCGACTGGAAGGCCGCCAGCCGGCGTCGCCGGATCGCGCGGGCTCGTCACCGGACGGCTTCCGCGAGCTCGGCGGCGAGCCGGTCGATGTCCGCCCGCGTGTGGATCTCCGTGACGCACACGAGGGCGCTCTGGCCAAGCCACGCCTGCTCGCGCGTCAGGTCCGCGCCGAAGAAGATGCCGCGTCCGCGGAGCGCCGCCGAAACCGTGGCGACGGTCCGCCCGGTCGCGGTCAGGTCCACCACGAACTCCTTGACGTGGTGCTGGCCGGCGAACGGCACGCGGACGCCCGGGATCTCCGACAGCAGGGTCATCGCGTAGCGCGCCCGGGCCATCATCGTCTCGCCCAGCTCGCGCATCCCCTGCGGGCCCATCAGGGCGAGGTAGACGCCGGCCGTGATCCCCCACAGGGCAGCGGCGGTGCCCACCCACTCCTTGCCCTCCTCCCGGAGCGCGAACGACGTCCGCTCGTAGGCCACGTCGCCGAAGCCGTACTCGCCGGTGACCCTGGTCGCGGCGATCCCGAACAGGCGCGACGGGAACTCGGCCACGAACCGGGGGTCGTCCCGGGTCGCAATGAAGCCGCCGTGACCGCCGCCGAACTGCTGGTGCATTCCCAGCGGCTGGATGTCGCCGCAGGCGATCTCCGCGCCCCAGGCCGCGGGCGGCGCCAGGACGCCGAGCGTGGAGGGGTCCACGCTCCCGACCACGAGCGCGCCCGCAGCCTGGGCGAGGTGCGTGATCTCGGGCGCCCGGGTCTCCACGCTGCCGAGGAAGGTGGGGTTCTCCACGAGGACCGCGGCGACGTCGGGGGCGAGAGCGGCCGCCAGCGCGTCGAGGTCCAGCAGCGACGTCTCGCGGTCGATGGCGACCTCATCGACCGCGAGGTCGGGCCTGAGATAGTCGAGGATCCGGGACCGCTTGTCGCGGCTCATCGAGGCCGGGATGAGCACGCGGCGGCGGCCGGTGAGCCGGCCCGCCATGCGGAGCGCCGTTCCCGCGGCCTGGAACCCGTCGTAGGTCGGGACGTTCACAACGTCCATCTCCAGGAGTTCGCCCATCATCGAGGCGTACTCGAACAGCGCCTGGAAGCGGCCGTGATCCTCGTACGGGTTGCCGGCGTAGGCGGTCAGGAACTCGGCGCGGCCGCCGATCTCGTCGCAGACCGCGGGGACGTGGTGCGGGTAGCAGCCCGCGCCGAGGAAGCTCAGGACCTCGCGCGTGGAGGTGTTGCGGTCGAGCAGGCCCTCCACGTGCCGGGCCAGCTCCGCCTCCGACCGCAATGCTGGCGGGAGGTCCAGCGGCCGGCCGAGCCGAAGCGAGGGCGGGATATCCGCGTACAGGTCGTCGATGGACGCCGCCCCGATGGCCGCGAGCATCTCCGACCGGACGTCCGGGATGGCGTTCGGGATGTACGGATGGTGCCGCGCGTCGACCACGTCCAGCGCCGGGTCAGTCGGTGCCCGTGGTGCCCGTGAAGCGCCAGCTGCCGAGGCGCACGGCGGGGACCAGCACCGCGCCCAGGGAGCCCTTCAGGAGGCGCCGCTCGCTGCCCACGGCCTCCACCGCCGCGAGCGCGTCGAGATAGGACATCGTGAAGCGCAGGTTCCGCACCGGGCCGACGATCTCGCCATCCTCGACGAGGAAGGTGCCGTCGCGGGTCATCCCGGTGATCACCGCGAGCTTCGGATGGACCGGGTTCGTGTAGTGGAAACGGGTGACGTAGAGCCCGCGCCTGATCCCCCGCAGGAGCTCGGCGCGCGGCGTGGTCCCGGCCGCCATCTGGGCATGGATCGGGAACGGGCCGTACGGGTTGGGGGCCGGCAGCCCGTGACCGGTCGAGCGTCGTCCGGCCCGAGCGGCCGTGGCGCTGTCCCAGACCACGTCCCTGCAGATGCCCCCGTCGACGAGCGTCACCGGCTGACAGGCAACGCCCTCGTAGTCGAACGACGCGGGCAGTCCCGTCGGATCGCGGGCGTCGTCGCGGATGCTGACGAGGTCGCTCCCGATCCGCTTCCCGGGCTCGAAGAACGAGCGCCCCTCCTCGACCGCGAGCGCGCTCAAGCCGAGGTAGCCGAGCATGTCCAGGATGTCGACGACCGCGTACTCCGCGAGCATGACCGGGTAGTCGCCGGGCTCGAGGGCGCCCGGCCGCGCCGATCGCCGGGCAGTCCCGGCCGCCTCGCTGCCCAGCGCGGCCGCGTCGATGGTCGTGGCATCCACGGAGGCCGACTCCGCGTACCCGGTGCCGCTCTCGGGACCCATGGAGACCGTGATGAGCTGGCTCGCCGTCCGCGCCTCTGCGGCCCGGATCCCCCGCGAGCTGGCGATCGCGACCGTCTCCACGCTCGTGGAGAACGATCCGTAGGCCGTCACGCCCGCCTCGTCGGCCGCGGCGATCACGGCTCGCACGCCCGACGCGCGCAGCTCCGGGCTCGCCGAAGCCGTGCCGTCGGCGAACGCAGCGTCCACATACCGGATCGGCCCGGGCTCGGGCAGGCCCGTCCAGTCGGGCGTCTCCTCGACCAGGTCGCTCATCCGCCTCGCCGTCTCCGCCAGCCGGAGGAGGGCATCGGCGTCGGTGCGGCCCGTCGTCGCGACGCCGACCCGCGTGCCGCGCACGAAGCGGAGGTTGACCCGCACGTTCGCCTCGGACACGTTCTGGTGAATCTCGGAGTTGGCGAAGCGGGTGAGCGCGGCGTCCTCGGCCATCACGAGGACCTCGGCCTCCGTTGCCCCGGCCGCCTCGGCATGGCGGAGAACGGCTTCCGCGATCCCGAGCCGGTCGGCCGGCGTCCCCCCGGTCCGCATCTCGGCCGCGCTCACTGCATCACTCCCACCTGGACGTTTCGGAACCGGGCACCCGAGCAGCCGTGCCCGACATGCCCGGTCTGCGGCGGCTCGCCCTTGCCGCAGTTCGGCGTGCCCAGCATCACGTAGCTCGACGCGTCCGCGACGGCATCGCAGCTTCCCCAGAACTCGGGAGTGATCCCGGTGTAGGTCGCGTTACGGAAGAGCTGGCCGATCCTGCCGCCCTTGATCTCGTAGGCGAGCTCGGTCGCGAACTGGAAGTTGAGGCGCCGGTCGTCGATCGACCAGCTGCGGTTGTAGGCGAGCAGGAGGCCGTCGTCGGTGTCGGCGACGATCTGGTCGAAGCTCATGCCCGGCTTCGGCAGCAGGTTGATGTTCGTCATCCGGATCAGCGGGATCCGGTTCCAGCCGTCGGCCCGCATCGCCCCGCCGGACTCTCGGCCGATCCGGGGCGCCGTCTCGCGGCTGCTCAGGTAGCCCGTGAAGCGCCCGGCCTGCACGAGCGGCACGGTCTGGGCGGCCACGCCCTCGTCGTCCCACCCGAAGGTGCCCAGCCCGCCCGGCGCGGTCGCGTCGGCCACGAGGTCGATCAGCTCCGAGCCGTAGCGGAACCCGCCGCCGAGCTTGTCGGTCGTCAGGAAGCTGGTTCCCGCGTAGCTGGCCTCCGTCCCGAAGACCCGGTCGAGCTCTGTGGGATGCCCGCAGCTCTCGTGAACCTGGAGGAAGAGCTGCGACGGGTGGAGCACGATCGTCCGGCGCCCCGGCGGCAGCATCGGCGCCGACAGGAGCTGGACCGCCTCGGTCGCGACACGCTCCGCGTTCTCGGCCAGCTGGAGCGAGCGGACGTACTCGTACCCGGCTCCCTGCCATCCGCCACCCGCGTCGGGGAAGCTGCGGCGCTGCAGCTCGTCGCCGCCCACCGCGCTCGCCTCGACGCCCGCCCCGACGTGGGTGATGACCTGCTCGGTGTAGCTCCCGTCCACGGCGGCGAACGTCTTCCACTCGCGCTGGGCGCCGTACATCGAGTCGGTGAACGTGATCCCCTTCACCCTCCGCAGGGCCGCATCTGCGGCGAGCAGGTCGCCGATCTTGGCCTCGAGCGGGACCGCGAATGGGTCCTCGGCCACGAGGGTCTCGAACCGTCCGTGGGCGGGCGGCCGGGCGTCCAGGACCACGGGACGGCGGATCGCGGTCGCGGAGGCCCGGGCGATCCGGACGGCCTGCGCCGCGATCCGGTCTGCCTCGGCGACGGTCAGGACATGGCTGGCCGCGAAGCCCCACGCACCGTCGACGAGCACGCGGACGCCGAAGCCCTCGCTCTCGTTGACGGAGACACCAGCCAGCGTCCCGCTCTTGACGTCGATCGACTCTTCGAGGCGCCGGACGACCCGCACGTCGGCATAGGTCGCTCCCCGGGCTCGGGCGGTGTCGAGCGCCCGGTCGGTGATCTCGCGCATTCCCGAACGGTAGCAGGAGTGCCGGTCCCGTCGCGGCCGTCTGGGCGCGGCCGTCGGGGCGCGGGAGTCAGGGCGCGGGAGCGGCGGTGCGGGCACGGCAGCCGAGTCGCCCGCGGGTTCGCGGGTCCGGCGGCGCCGGCTGCCGGAGCGGACCGCGCGGGCCGGACGCATCTACAGTGGCACGGTGGTCGACCCGCCCCGCTTCACGCCAGTCCGGGCCCTCGAGATCCTGGGCAGCCTCGTCGCGATCGTCGGCGGCGTGATCGTCCTGCTCACGCACCCGGTGATGGTGGACCTGGAAATCCCGCTTCGGGCAGCCGAGCGCTGGGTCCACGGGGGCGAGCCATACCTCGCCTCGGCCTTCAGCGCTCCGCCCGGCTACGACCTCCCGTTCCTCTACCCGCCGCCGGTGCTCCCGTTGCTGGCTCCGCTCCTCGCCCTGCCGCGCGCGATCGTGGACGTCGCCTGGCTCGCGGCGACGGTCGGCGCGGCGGTCTTCCTCCTGCGCCGGCTTGGCGTTCCGGTGCGCGCGGTACCGATCGTGCTGTGCTGGGTGCCGTTCTCGGAAGGCCTGGTGGGGGGCAACGCGCAGGTGCTCCTCGTTGCCGCCTACGTGGCCGTGTTCTTCGACCCGCCGGTGGCCGCGTGGCGGTCGTCCGAGCGTGATCCCGGGGCCGGTCCACGCCGCGCGCCACTCGGCGACGGCCTGCTCGCTGTGGTGACGCCGGCGCTCAAGTTGACCCAGCCGCACGCGTGGGTTGCGCTTCTGCGACGCCGGCCGTGGGCGGCGGTCGCCGGCCTCGCCGTGGCCGCAGCGGTCGCGCTCGCCACGCTGCCGCTGGTCGGGATCGGCGCCTGGCAGGCCTGGGTCGCCCAGCTCGCCCGGGCGGATGACCCGGCGTGGGCGCTGCGCGGCTCGTCGCTCGTCCAGCTGCTGCCGGGACTGCTCTCGCCCGCGGCCACCGCGCTCACCGTTCTCCTTGTGCTGTTCGTGCCGACCCGCCGCCTCGGGGCGACCGCCGGCCTGCTCCTCGTGCTGGGGGCGCCGTCGCTGCGCTCGTACGGCGCCCTGTTCCTGCTCCCGGCGATGCTTCGGGTGCGCCGCGACGTCGCCCTGGTGGCGGTGATCCTGATCGGGACCGGGGTGATGCTCGGGCTGTGGGCCGGCATCCTGCTCGTCGCGATCACGTTCGCCGCGGGCGATCGAGTGGATGCGCTCCTCGACTGCATCGGTGCCCGCTGGAACCGAACGCCCGCGACGTGAACGGCCGCGCCGCGTCCACCGGGCGCACGGGCGCTGCACGCGGCGCCGTGTCCACCCGCCGCACGTGCGCTGCACGCCGCACGGGCGCTGCACGCTGCGGTTGCGCCGAGCGCTCGACACCCTGCCGGCCCGGTACACTCCGGCCGTGATGGAGGCCGAGGCGCCCGGGCGAGCAACGAGGGGCTGGTTCGTGACCCTGGAGGGCCCCGACGGCAGCGGCAAGTCGGCCCAGGCCGAGCGGCTTCGCGCGGCCGCGGCTCGGACCGGCCAGGACGTGGTCCTCGTGCGCGAGCCCGGAGGAACGCCGACAGGGGAACGGATCCGGGCGATCCTCAACGATCCCGGGCCGGTCGGGGTCCGGCTCACACAGCGCACCGACGCGCTCCTCTTCAACGCAGCCCGGGCGCAGCTGCTGGACGAGGTGATCCGGCCGGCGCTCGAGCGGGGTGCCCTCGTGATCTCCGACCGCTACGCGGACTCGACCCTGGCCTACCAGGGCTGCGGGAGCGAGCTCGTGCTCGACGAGCTGCGCCCCGTGGTGAACTTCGCCACGGGCGGGCTGCAGCCCGCCCGGACCATCCTCATCGACGTCCCGGTCGAGGTCGGCCTTGGGCGAAAGTCGGCGGCCGAGACCACGCGCTGGGAAGCGCATTTCGACCGCGCGTTCCACGAGCGGGTGCGGGCCGGCTACCTCTCGTTCGCGGCCGCGGAGCCGGCGCGATGGGTGATCGTCGACGGGACCGCGCCGCCAGACGACGTCTTCGCGGCCCTGTGGGGTGTGCTCGTCGCGATCCCCGACCTGGGACCGCGGCTCGGGCGACAGCGCGGCTCCTGACGCAGCACGGGGCTCAGCCCGCGGCGGCTCGCCCGCGGCGAAGCTCAGCCCGCGGCCGGCAGGGTCGGCGGCTCGCGCGGCCCGCGGGGTCGTGGGTTCAGCTTGCGGCCGGGGCGCTCGCGACCGCGCCCTTCCCGCTGCCCTTCGCCAGCTCGAGCGCGTCGAGCGCACCCGCCAGGAGCTCGTCAGCACTGCTCCCGTCGGCCGGGAACCGCGCTACGCCGGCCGAGACCGAGATGGGCCGGCCGCCGACCGGCGGAAGCGCTCGGATCGCGCGGATCACTCGCTCGGCGACGGCCAGTCCGCCGGTCCCGGGGGCGACCACGATGAACTCGTCGCCGCCGATGCGCGCCACCGTGTCGACGAGACGGACCTGCTCGGCGAGCACCGCGGCGACCGCCCGCAGGATGTCGTCGCCGGCCGCGTGCCCGGCGACCTCATTCGCCTCGCGGAAGGCGTCCACGTCGAAAGCCGCGACGGCCACCTCGCCCTGCTGGCGGCTCGCGCGGGTGACCTCGAGCTCGAGGACCCGGTCGAAGGTCCGCCGGTTCGCGAGCCCCGTGAGCGGGTCGATGTGGGCGAGGCGCTCCATCCACTCGGCGCGCTCGGCCATGCCCGACGCGAGATGCGCCCGATCGATCGCAAGCGCGGCGAGGTCGGCGAGTGCGTCCGCGAGGTCCGGGGTTCCCCGAGACGCCGGAGCGTCTGCCGTGCCGGGCGCTCCGCTCGTCCATCCGGCGCCGAGGACGCCCACGACCTGCTCGATCCCGCCGCGCGCGACGACGAGCGGAATCGCAGCGAACCGCGCGAGGCCCAGCCGCTCGATCATGCCGCCCCGGCCCGGCGCGCCCGCAGCGGCGCCCCTGCCCGCCGCCTCCATGCTCCGCTGGCCCGTCGCGGCAACGGCGATCGGATCGGCTGCGTCCGCAGTGGCGGACTCGACGATCGCGACGTCCTCCTCGGACAACCCGATGCTTCGCAGCACGCGGCGCTGCGGCCGATCCTCGTCGGCGACGACGATCAGCGCCCGATCGGCATCCAGGTCGTCGGCGACGAGGCGGAGGACCGCGTCGAGCGCCGACGCCAGGTCTCCGCTGCGAGCGATCGCCCGGATCGCGGAGAGGAGAGTGCCGGCGGAGCCGGCAGCATCGGGGTCGTGCACGAGGCCTCCACGTCTGGGTCGGGGCGGCGCGCCGGCCGCCCGGATGGGCATCGCCGCGATGATACGCGCCGTTCGAGCGAACGGAAGCCGGCACCTCGGGGAACGCCCGCGGATCGACGTGGAGGAGGCTCCGCATATACTCCGGCTCGTGAAGCTCCTCGTCGCGATCGTCCACACCGATGATGCCGGTCAGCTGGTCGACGGCCTGCTCGAGCGCGAGTTCCGGGCGACCCGGCTCCACAGCTCGGGCGGCTTCCTGAAGCAATCGAACGCAACGGTCATCCTGGCCGTGGACGACGACCAGGTCGAGACGGCGCTGGCCATCATCCGCGAGAACTGCCACTCGCGGACGCAGCTCGTGAACCCGATGCCGCCGATCATGGAGCCGGGCGAGTTCTTCCTGCCTTACCCGCTCGAGGTCGAGGTCGGCGGCGCCACCGTCTTCGTCCTCCCCGTGGAGCGGTTCGAGCGGATCTGAGTGAGCCCGTTCCGCCCCGATCTCATCGAGTGCTGGATCTTCCGTGTCCCGGCGCCCGGACGCGTCGAGCTCCTCCTCGTTCGACGTTCGGCGAGCCGCATCTTCCCGGGGCTCTGGCAGTGCGTCACCGGCGGGCTCGAGGCCGGCGAGCGCGTCCCGATGGCGGCCCTCCGCGAGGTGGCCGAAGAGGTCGGCTTCGGGTCTGCCGAGATCGAGGCGTTCTACGACCTCGACCAGGTCACCCAGTTCTACGACGAGGGGCCCGACGCGGTGGTCGGCGGCTCCACGTTCGCGGTCCGGGTCCGCGCGGACGCAGTGCCGCGCCTTTCGCACGAGCATGACGACGCCCGCTGGGTCGCGCCGGACGAGGCGCTGGGCCTCGTCGTGTGGCCCTCCTACCGGGCGACGATCGAGCGGATCCTTGGGTCGCTCACCGATCCTGCGGCTGCGCCCTGGTTCGAGATGACGCTCGACGGGCGGCGGATCGCGCGGCCTCCCCGGGAGGTCTGACCGGGCGAAGCGGCCGCACCGCTCTCGGACTCGCGATGTCTCTCGCCCGCCGGCTCTCGTCCGCCGGCTCTCGCCGACGCCCGCCCGCGCCCCGCCGGCTCCCGCCGACGCCCGCCCTCGCCCGCCGGCTCCCCGCCCGCCGACGCCCGCCCGTCGACTCCTGCCCGTCGGCTCCCCGCCCGCCGACTCCTGCCCGCATCCTGTCAATTGCGCGCGTCACGAACCGTATGCCCGGTCCGCACGGGTCCGGCGCGAGGAGGCGCGTTCATGCGGGCCCCGGACCCTGTCAAACGCTCGTCCCACGCGTCACGTGATCGGGTTCGGCGGCTGTGGCGGGCCTCGCGACCGCCGAAACCGCACTCCGGACCCGCCGCCGCGACGATCGAGCTGCCGTACGGTTCGCCACACGTACATCTGATAGGAATGACAGCGCCCGGAGCTGGGTCTGCGGATCGCGTAACCAGCCGCGGACCGATCGGCCGTCGGACGGGTAGGCGGCTCGGAGGAGACGGGCATGCTCTGCGAGCCGGCGACGGTTCGTCGGGCTCTCGGCGACGGCAATCCACGTGCTCACGGTGACCGGTTTCCAGCCGAGCTCTCGAACGATCACCGGCGCGAGCCGCCTGTAGCGATCGACCGTCCCGATCAGCCGCTGGACGTCGACGATCTCCGTCTTCAGCTCCACGACCAGCAGGGACTGGGTCGGCGGGTGCCACGCGAGGAGATCGACCACCCCGCGTTCGCCCCACATCGAGAACGATCGTTCCGGCACAACGACCCATCCCGCTTCGGTGAGCATGCCCACGACGATCTCGTGCATCGCCGAATGGCCGGCGTTCAGCAGGCGATCGAGGTCCGTGCCGCTCCAGCGGAGGAGGACGTCGATGTCGGCCCGCAGAGCCGCGGCGATGGCGACGAGCTGCTCCACGCGCACTCGCCCGAGGTCGCCGCGCTCGACGCTTGCAACGACCGCCCGTGGCACGCCCGCGCGGGTGGCGGCTACCCCCTGAGTCAGGTTCGCCCGAATGCGGATCGCCCGAACGCCTCGCCCGATGCGCGAACCGTTCATGGTCGGCACGGTATCGGCGTGCGCTCATCGTGGGCTTACCTGGGCGAGTGCCGAGGTGGGCGCACCGCGCCCGGGGTCGGGGCGCTTCGACGGGACGCAGGGCCACGGCCGTGACCGCGGGCTGAGTACGCGACGGCCGGTCGAGCCGAGGGCCGGTCGACACGACGGCTGGTCGA
>DAOTXE010000045.1:0-44684 GCA_034435355.1 Chloroflexota bacterium | reverse complement strand
GCGAGTTCCAGGGGGGCGACCTCGACGGCTCGATCGCGGCTGCGGCGATCCTCGTGCTCGTCGCGATCGGCGTCCTCGTCGCGGTCCGGGCCCTCCACTGGGGACGGGTGCTCGACGTGCGGAGCCTGGGCTGACGCGGTGTAGCCTGGCCTCTGGCCCCAAGAGGGGTCCAATCCCGGCGGTCCTGAGCGTGGTGGTCTCGCGCACGCGCCGCGGTTGACACATTCTCAGCCTGGCGGAACAATCGGAACGACAACCAAACGCGATGAAGCTCGCGTGGTATCCCGTTCGACGGGTGATGGCTTCTGGAGCTCAGCTCCAGAAGCCATTCTCGTTTCCTGGGCCTCGCGGATCATGGCCAAGGCGGTTGACCCAGACGGCGACGTTCCACAGCATCCTGTTCGACGAGGTGGGCGACAGCGGCAACTCGGAGGTGACGGAGCCGCCCGAGTACTTCGCCGATCTGCACCTCGATGACATGGTGAACTCCATCACGGCCGGACGCGAAACGCGCGCCGTGCGGCCGTTCTTCGACGCGCCCCTGCAGGACGTCGGGACGATCGCCCTTATCCGTCGACGCTTGGTGCGTCGGCGGCGCCCGTCATCCGGCTGATCCGACGGCTGGTGGCGAACTCGTGAGCAGTGCGCGCCGCGTGCGCCGGTCCGCTCGATCTCCCTGGCGGGGCGACCGTCAGGCGGGTGGGCGCAGGACGTCCGTCCCGAGCAACGCGCGGAGGGGCTCCGGCACGCGGAGGCTGCCGTCCGCCTCCTGGCAGGTTTCAAGGATCGCGGCGACCACCCTCGCCAGCGCCAGGCCGGACCCGTTCAGCGTGTGGACGAGCTCGGGCTTCGCGCCCGGCGCCGGCCGATAGCGGATCCCCATGCGGCGGGCCTGGTAGTCGCGGAAGTTCGAGCAGGACGAAACCTCGAGCCAGCGCTCCACCCCGGGCGCCCAGACCTCGAGGTCGTACTTCTTCGCCTGCACGAACCCCATGTCCCGGGTGGCCATGAGGAGCACGCGATAGGCCAGCCCCAAACGGCGCAGGAGGTCCTCGGCCCGGCCGACCATCCACTCGAGCGCCTCGGCGGACGCGTCGGGCCTCTCGAACAGCACCATCTCCACCTTGTCGAACTGGTGGACCCGCAGGATCCCGCGGGTATCCTTGCCCGCCGCTCCGGCCTCCCGGCGGAAGCAGGGCGAGTACGCCGCGTACCGGACCGGCAGCTCGCCGGCCTCGAAGATCTCGTCGCGGTGGAGGTTCGTGACCGGGACCTCGGCGGTCGGGACCAGGTAGAGCTCGTCGCGGGTCACGACGTACATCTGGTCTTCCTTGTCGGGGATCTGCCCCGTGCCCCGGGCGGATGCCGCGTTCACCACTGCCGGCGGCCAGATCTCGGTGAAGCCGTTCTCACGGGTGTGGACGGCCAGGAAGAAGTCGATCAGGGCGCGCTGCAGGCCGGCACCCGCGCCGCGATAGACCGGGAACCCGGAGCCCGCGATCTTCGCGCCGCGCTCCAGCTCGAAGATGCCGAGCCGCTCGGCAACCTCCCAGTGGGGCCGGCGATCCCAGGCAGGCGCCGCCCGACCGGCCGGGCCGGCCGGGCCGGCCGCGCTGGCGTCCTCCGGCGCGTGGACGGATCGGGGGAGACACTCGCCCCACGTCCGTACCGTCACGCTCGCTTCGGCGTCGCCGACCGGCACGTCCGGGTCGGCCGGGTTCGGAATGCGCAGGAGCGCATCCTCCAGCTCCGCCTCGATCCGGCCGATCTCTTCGTCGAGGGCGGCGATCCGTTCGCCCGCAGTGATCGAAGCCGCGCGCAGGGCCGCGATCTCGGGACCGCCCGCCGCAGCGCCAGCCTTGATCGCCTGGCCGATCCGCTTCGAAGCCGCGTTGCGCTCCGCCTTGCGCGTGTCGGCCTCGCCGAGGAGCGTGCGGCGGCGCGCGTCGAGCACGAGCGCCCTGTCCACGAGCGCCCCGTCCTCGCCCTTGTCGAGGGCGCCCTTCCGGATGACGTCCGGCTCGTCGCGGAGCCGCTGCACCCCGACGCTCATCCCGCCGCCTCCGTCCTGCCGGGCGCCCCCGCCCCGCCGCGCCGGCCGGGGCCGTCGGTGCCGGCATCCGCATGATCGTGCCAGCCGGCCGCCGCTCGCAGGCGCTCCACCACGAAGCCCGGCTCCAGGCTGGCCAGCAGCCAGCCGGCCCGCGGCCCGTTCGTCCGGCCGAGGAGCGCCACGTACAGTGCCCCGAAGGCCCGTCCCGCAGGGAGCGCCGCGGCCTCGGCGATCGCGAAGATGAGGGCCTGCCATGCGTCACCGGACGGCGGAGGCACGCCCTCCGCGGCCCGGGCGAGCGCAGCGAGCCAGACGCGCTGGTCCTCGCCGAGGGCCGCGGCCTCGGGCGGCAGCGCGTCGCGCCGGATCTCGATCCGCGCGCGCTCCGGGGCGTACGCCTCGAGCCAGCCGCGCACGGCGGCCAGGCGCGTCGCGAGGATCGCCTGCTCCTCGTTCGACAGGGCGCTCCCCTTCTCCGCCGCCACGCGCGCCGCCACGTCGACGCGAGGGATCTGCGCGAGCAGCGCCAGGTGCGCGAACGCGGGCCGATAGCGTCCGGCCTCGCCGGCGGCGTCGGCGGAGGCATCCACAAGGGCGTAACGGAAGATCCGGTCCGCGTCCGCCGGGAGCTCGCCCTTGACCTCGCGGCCGGCGGCGGCACCGGCCAGCCGGTCGAACTCGTCGAAGACGCGAGGGACGGCGTCCGTGCCGTCGGGATCGAACTCGATCACCTGGTTTGGCCGGGGTCGGAGGAAGAGCAGCCGGAGCTGCTCCGGGGGAAGGACCTCGGCGATCTCGTGGGCGGCGGCTCCGCGTCCCTTGCTCGTCGACATCTTGCGCCCGCCGATGTTCAGGAACTCGTAGGCCAGGTTGCGCGGGGGCTCCCGGTCGAAGACCTCCCTGGCCAGCGCATCCGAGCGATCGCGCGAGCCGCCCGCCGTTGCGAGGTCCTTTCCGCACGGCTCGATGGTCACGCCGAACAGCGACCACTGGGCGGCCCACTCCAGGTTCCACGGCAGCTTCGCGGCACCGCCGAACGGCGCAAGCCTCCCCCTCATCCCACATCCGCTCGCCCACGTCACGTAGTCCGGCAGGCACTCGAACGCGACGGTCGCGCCGTCCCAGTCACGGGCGAGCGTCGTGCCGACCCTGCCGCAGGTGGGGCAGACGACGCTGATCGGCAGCCAGCCGGCCGGCCGCTCCACCCTGGAGACGCGCCGGTACAGCTCGCGGACCACCCCGGCGCGGTCCAGCGCCGTCCGAATGAACGGGTCCATCTGGCCGGAGGGGTAGATGTCGCTCATCCAGTAGTAGCGGTCGGGGTGGATTCCGAGGCCGGCGAAGATGTCGATGAAGATCTGGGCGTGGTGGCGGGCGTAGGACGCGTGGCAGTCGCCCGCCTGATCGGCCACCCGCGAGAGCGGGCGGCCCATCTCGCGCTCGACCGCATCCGGGGTCAGGAGCGCCTGGGCGTCCATCGGGTCCATGTCGTCCACGCCGTACAGGAGCGTGGTCGGGACGCCGCGATCGCGCAGCGCCCGCGCGATGACCTCGAGGATGACCGGACCGCGGAGGCTGCCGACATGGACCGTCCCGGAGGGCGTCTTGGAGTCGTTGACGACCTGCGGCCCGTCAACCGCGGCGGCCAGCTCGTCGGCCCAGTACATCCGTGCGTTCCTCGCCTTTCGATCGCCGGGCGGGGGCCGCACCGGCCGTGCGTCCCAGCCTCGCGGGGCGCGCGCTCAGATGATCTGCTTGACCGTGTAGGTGAACTCGCTCCCGTTGGGAAGCCGCACGCTGATCTCGTCACCGGCCTTGCGCCCGAGGAGCGCCCGACCAACGGGCGATTCGTTCGAAATCTTGCCTTCGGCGGGACGCGCCTCGGCCGAGCCGACGATCGTGAAGGTCTCCGATCCGTCGAGGCTCTCCACGACGACCGTCGAGCCGAGGGCCGCGTGGTCCGAGCCCGAGTTCTCGATGATCACCGCGGTCTTGAGCATGGCCTCGAGCGTCTGGATCCGGCCCTCGACGAAGGCCTGCTCGTTCTTGGCCTCTTCGTACTCCGCGTTCTCCGAGAGGTCACCATGCTGCTTCGCGTCGTGGATGCGGGCGGCGACCTCCGAGCGTCGAACGTTCACGAGGTCGTTGAGCTCCTGCCGAAGGCTGGTCTCGCCCTCCCGAGAGAGGTAGGTCGGCTTGCTGTTCACGGAGAGCTTGGAACCTCTGGCGGCCGGGCGAGTCAGACCGCCCGGCGTGTGACGTGGCACAAAGGAAGGACCCCGGGGCTGCCTCGCGGGTGGGCGCACCCGAAGTCCGGTCGGGTGCGGATGATAGCCCGCGCCACGGGGGGTGTCAAAGCGATCGGGCCGGGTTCGGCACCGCTCGGCGGGCCTCCTCGCCCGGCAGCCACCGCTTCGTCGGCGGCCTGGCGAGCGCGGCTCGACGATCGACCAGCGCTGCCCTACCCAGCCGCCAGGCGCTCGAGACGGCTCCGGAGCCGGGCCAGGGCGCGCCGATCCGCGCACGCGATGAAGAGCGTATCGTCGCCGGCGATCGTGCCGACCGCCTCCGGCCAGCGTGCCCGGTCGAGGGCGGCCGCGATTGCGTGCGCCGACCCGGGCAGGGTGACCAGGACCAGGAGCAGCCCTGCCTCGCGGAACTCGACCGGGACGTCCCGGAACAGGACCCGGAGGCGCTCCTCGCCGGTCGGATCGGCCTCCACGAGGCGGGCGGGTTGCGCGTAGACGGCAACGCCCTCGCGGCCCACCTTGACGAGATGCAGCTCGGCGACATCCCGGCTGATCGTCGCCTGCGTGGCCCGGAAGCCGCGCTCCCGGAGGGCGACGGCGAGCTCCTGCTGGGTCCGGATCGGGCGCTGGTCGACCAGGTCGCGGATCGTCCGCTGCCGGAGCTGCTTCATGACTTCCATGGCCGTCCCGCGATCCCCGTCAGGCTGCCAGGAAAGCGACGAGGACGAGCGCCGCGAGCAGGAGCCGGTAGGCGACGAAGACCGACATCGCGTGGCTTCGAACGAAGCGGAGCAGGACGTGGATGGCGACCAGGCCGGAAATCGCGGCCGCGGTGAACCCGGCGGCGACGGCCGCGGCGTTGACGTCGCCCGACAGGTCGCCCACGAGGAGGCGCCGCAGCTCGAGGATCCCGGCGCCGGCGACGACGGGGGTCGCCATCAGAAAGCTGAAGCGCGCGGCGGCCTCGCGGCGCAGCCCGAGCCCGAGACCGGCACTGATGCTGATCCCCGACCGGCTGATCCCGGGGACGAGGGCCAGGGCCTGCGCGCACCCGATTGCGAAGGCGCCCATGAAGCCGAGCTGCTCGACGCCGTCGGTCTTCCGGCCCAGTCGATCGGCCAGCCACAGGATCGCCGCACCCACCACGAGCATCGCCGCGACCAGGAGCGGCCGGCGCACCTGCGTGTCGAGGAAGTCGCCGAGCAGGACGCCCAGCACGACCGCGGGCGGGAGCGTCGCCGCGATCAGCCAGGCGAGCCGCCGGTCGGGATCGTCGCCGAACGAGCGCTCCCGGAGCGCGCCGAGCCCGGCCGGCACCAGGCGTGCCCAGTCGCGCCGGAAGTAGGCGAGCAGGGCGACGAGCGTGCCCAGGTGGAGCATCACGGAGAACGTGAGCGAACCGATGAACGGGTCCGTCCAGCCGAGCAGCCACGGCACGAGGATGAGGTGCCCCGACGACGAGATCGGCAGGAATTCCGTGAGTCCCTGGACGATCCCGATCACGAAGGCCTGGAACGCGATGTCCATGAAATGCGGAGGCGGGCCGGCCCGTGAGGGCGCGGCCCGCCTTGCCCTCCGAACTAGCGGATGAAGAGCGGGGCGAGAACGAGCGTGATCGTGGCGAGCAGCTTCACGAGCACGTGGAGCGACGGCCCGGCCGTGTCCTTGAACGGATCGCCGACCGTGTCCCCGACGACGGCCGCCGCGTGCGCCTCGGAACCCTTGCCCAGGACCTTCCCCTCGTCGTCGGTCAGATGGCCCGACTCGATGTACTTCTTCGCGTTGTCCCACGCGCCGCCCCCGTTGTTGAGGACCGTGGCGAGGAGGACGCCGGCGATCGTACCGACCATGAGCATGCCCGCGGCCGCCTCGTAGCCGAGGAGCAGGCCGACGACGATCGGGGTGGCGACCGCGACCAGGCCGGGCGCGACCATCTCGCGAAGGGCGGCCCGGGTCGTGATGTCGACGACGCGGGCGTAGTCCGGCTTCTGCTCGTAGGTCATGATCCCGGGCATCTCCCGGAACTGCCGCCGCACCTCGACGATGATCGCGCCGGCGGTCTTGCCGACGGCACGGATCGCGAGCGAGCTGAAGAAGTAGACGAGCATCGAGGCGATGAGCGCCGCGATGAACACGTTGACGTTCTCCAGGTTCACCGACGTCATCAGCGTGACGCCCTGCTTGCCGGCCGCGATCTGGCGGCCGAGGATCAGGTTGATCTTGTCGATGTAGGCGCTGAACAGCAGGAAGGCCGCCAGCGAAGCGGAGGCGATCGCGTAGCCCTTCGTGAGCGCCTTGGTCGTGTTGCCGACGGCGTCGAGGCGGTCGGTGATCTCGCGGGCGCCCGCCTCGGCCCGGCTGAACTCGGCGATCCCTCCAGCGTTGTCGGTGATGGGCCCGAAGGTGTCCATGGCCAGGATGTAGGCCGTGGTCATGAGCATGCCCATCGTCGCCACGGCGGTCCCGAAGATGCCGCCGACATTGGCGCCGTTCGCGTCGGTCAGGTTGGCCTGCGAACCCAGCCAGTGACTGAGGAAGAGGGCGATGCCGATCGTGACCGCGGTCACGAAGGTCGTCTCGAAGCCGACCGAGACGCCGCTGATGATGTTGGTGGCAGGCCCGGTCTTGCTGGCCTCCGCGATCGCCTTGACCGGGCGGAACGTGCCGGCCGTGTAGTACTGCGTGATGTAGACGAAGGCGACGCTGGTCGCCAGGCCGACCACGCCGGCCCCGAAGAACCAGATCCAGGTCGGAATGCCGTTGGCGCCGGTCTGGCTGCCGGTCTGCATCATCACGTTCGTGACGAAGGCGAGGGAGATGACCGACAGGATCGTCGTGACCCAGTAGCCGCGGTTCAGGATGTTCATCGGGTTCTCGTCCTCGCGGCCGCGGACGAAGAACATGGCGACGATCGTGGACAGGAGCCCGAACGAGCGGACGACGAGCGGGAAGAAGATCCACGCCGCTGGGTTCGGCCAGCCCGCCTTCTGGGCAACGTAGAAGATGCCCACGCCGAGGATCATCGCCCCGATGTTCTCGGCCGCGGTGGATTCGAACAGGTCGGCGCCACGGCCCGCGCAGTCGCCGACGTTGTCGCCGACCAGATCGGCGATGACGCCCGCGTTCCGCGGATCGTCCTCGGGGATTCCCTTCTCGACCTTGCCGACGAGATCGGACCCGACGTCGGCGGCCTTGGTGTAGATCCCGCCGCCGAGCTGGGCGAAGAGCGCGACGAAGCTGGCCCCGAACCCGTAGCCGACGATCAGGAAGGGCGCATCCTGGACGGTGCTGCCGTCGAGGCCACCGAAGGCGGCGAACATGAGGTACACGCCGAGAAGCGAGAGTGACACGACCAGGAATCCGGAGACCGCTCCGCCGCGCATCGCGACCTGGACCGCCTCGACGAGGCTCCGCCGGGCTGCCGCGGCGGTCCGGATGTTCGACTTCACGCTGATGAACATGCCGATGATCCCGGAGGCCATCGAGCAGGCAGCGCCGACGAGGAAGGCGATCCCCGTCCGGATCCCGAGCGCGGCGCCGTAGGTGCTCGTATCGGCCACGTTCGCCGTCTCGGCCACCGAGATGAGGACCGCGAGCCCGACCGCCACGACCAGGGCAAGGATTGCGATCGTCGAGTACTGGCGCCGGATGAACGCGACGGCACCCTCGAAGATCGTCTCCGCCACGTCCTCCATCGCCTTCGTGCCGGTATCGCGCCCCAGCACGTCCCGGGCAAGGAAGAGAGCAAAGACCACCGCGACGAGGCCGGCGGGCAGGATGATGAGCTGGAGCGAGCTTGAATCCACGGCTTGTGCGTGCCCTCCCTGTCAGGACGCGACCGTCCGCACGAGCGCGTCTGTCGCGCCGGGGACGTGGAACACATGGCTCGCCGCGGCATGCGCTCCACCGTGGTGGCGGGGCAGGTTCCTGTTGGCAGGCCGAGCGAAGGATAGCCTCCGGCCGACGCGGGGGTCAAACTGCATAGGGTCCCGGAATATGCAGTCCGGACGGCCCCCGCCGCGGGGTTCGCAGCCGGCCGCTGGGGCGTCGCCGCAGGCCAGCCCCTATACTGCGGGACTTGTGACCAGACGCCCGCTCGGGTGCCTCTTCGAGATCGTCGAGACGCTCGTCCTCACCCTCATCATCTTCTTCGTGATCCAGACGTTCGTTGCCCAGCCCTACCGGGTCGAGCAGATGTCCATGGAGAACACGCTTCAGCCCGACCAGTACGTGCTCGTCGACAAGCTGACCCCGCGCTTCGACCCGTACAGCCGGGGTGACATCGTCGTCTTCCAGCCGCCCGACGGCTGGTCGGAGGGGACCCAGAACACGCCCTTCATCAAGCGGGTCATCGGCCTGCCCGGTGACACGATCGAGGTCAAAGACGGAGCCGTGTGGGTCAACGGGACGAAGCTCGAGGAGCCGTACACCTACGATCTGCAGCCCACGACCGCGGCCCAGGAGCCGGCAACGTGGATCGTCCCGAGCGGCCAGCTCTTCGTGATGGGTGACCACCGGGCCGCGTCGGCGGATTCCCGGTCGTTCGGGACGATCGCGATCGACCGCGTGATCGGGCGCGCCTGGCTGCGCTACTGGCCGCTGTCGACCTTCGGGATCCTGCAGACGCCCACCTACCCCGCCCCCGTCGGCAACGGCGACGCGAGACCGACCCCCGCCGTTCCGTGACCCCGTTCCTCGTCGCCGCCGGCGCCCTCGTCGCCATCGGGGCCGCGGTCGCGACAGGAGCCCGCGACGCCCGGATCGCATCCCTGGGCCTGGCGGGCGCGCTGGCGGCGACGCCATTCGTGGCAGATCCGCTGCCGGAACCCCCGTCGCTCGCGTTCGGCGTCATTGCCGGAATCCTGGCTGGCTATCTCGTGTTCGTCGCCGCGCGTCGCGTGCCGGACCGGCCCGGGCCGCCGCTGGGCCTGCCCGCGTCCCTCGGAGCGGCGGCCGCCGGCTTCGCCGTGGGAATCGGCGCGACCGCTGTCACCCTGCCCCGCCTGGGCGTGGATTCCGCGCTCGCGGCCGGCCTGGCGGCAGTCGCCGTGGCCGTGGGACCGCTCGTGGTCACCCGGGACGTCCTCCGCCTCGGCTCGGCGCTCCTCGTGCTCGTCTGTGGGGCGATCCTGCTCCTGGGTGCGCTCGCCGGCACGCCCGAGCCGATGACCGGAATGGCATCGGGGATCGTTCTCATCGTGCTCGCGGCCGGGGTGGCCGCGCTGACCGGCGTTGCCGTCGTCGCCACCGGCGGCACGTCCATCCCCGACGACGTCCCCGCCGGCCGTGCGCCCGCGGCCCGGGCGGGCGGCGAACCGCGATGAGCGTGCTTGTCTTCGTTGCGGTCGCGACCGCGGCAGCCGTGCTGGCGACGCTCGCCCGCGACGTTCGTCGCCTGGGGACGCTGGTGGGACTCGCAGGCGTCGTCGCGGCGTTCGTCGCCGCGCTCCTCGTTCGCCCGGACTCACCGCTCCGGATCGGGAGCGGCGCGCTCGCCGGGAGCGACCACCTGCGCCTCGTCCTCACGCTGTGCCTGGCGGGCGGGCTCCTCGTCCTGCTCGTGGCACGCCTCGCGACATGGCAGCCGTCCGCACCCGGAGCACTCCTCGGCGGCGCGGCGGGGATCAGCCTCGCCCTCGGTGTCGCCGACGCTCCGGTGGCGCTGCTCGGGGCCGCGGCCGCCACGATCGCTGCCAGCGTTCTTGCGCTCGGGAGTCCCGCGGCGCCGTCGCGGATCCGGGCACTGGCGCGGGAGCTGCGCGGCGCCGCGACAAGCCTCGTCGTGGGCCTCGTCGCCGCCGGGATCGTGCCCGCTGCGTCGAACGGCGGGGTGCACGCGGAGCCGGCAGCGGCCGCGCTCGTGCTCGCCGGGATGGGGCTCGTCGTGGCGCACCGCTTCGGGGCGATCCCGCTGCACGCCCGCGTTTCACGCCTCGCCGACGTGGCTCCATCCGGCGCGCTGCCCATCCTCTTCGCCTGGCTCCCGACCACCTGGGGCCTCGTGATCCTGGGCTGGGCGCCGGCCGCGCTCGGAGCCTACGCACCCGGGCTCGGCCTGGAGCGCGGCCTGATCGTGGCGCTCGCCCTCCTGACGCTGCTGCTCGGCACCCTCGCCGCGCTCGTCCAGGACGAGGTGGAGCACGTGGTTGCCTACACGATCGTCGCCGACGCCGGGATCGCGCTCCTCGCGCTCGCGGCTCTCGATCCCGGCGCCCGCGACGCGGCCCGTGGCTGGCTCCTCGTCTTCGCGACGACGCGAACGGCGCTGGTCGGCTGGACGATCGCCTTCCGGGCCGCGTTCGGGACGGGGCGCCTCCGCGAGACATCGGGCTGGCTGCGCCGTGCACCCGCGCTGGGCGTCGCGCTCGTCGGGGTCCTCGTCGCCGCGGTGGGCTGGCCCGGCCTCGTCGTGTGGGACCTCCGGCTCGCGATCCTGCAGTCGGCCACGGCAGGACCCGCGCTTTTCCTCGCCTACGCGGGGTCGCTCGGCACGGGCCTTGCGATCTGCCGGATGCTGGCCGTGGGCGGCGGCCGGGCGTCGGCAACCGTCGCCGGATCGGCCGGTGAGCTGCCGCGACTCCCGGCACGGCTCGAAGCGAAGGGCGCCGAGGCCATCGCAGGCGCCCCGTCGCCAGTGGTCACGGTGGGGGGCGCGCGCCCGCTGGCTCAGCGACTCAGGGTGCTCGCCGCTGCTGTCGGACACGATGCGCGCCCGACCCTGGAGCTCAATCGCGTCCCGCTGCGCGCATTCGTGGTGCTCATGCTCGCGGGGCTCGCGGTCCTCGTCGCAGCGGGTGCATTCGGGATCGATGCCGCAGCCCGCGAGACCGGGCTGGGCGCGCTGTCGCCGCTCGTGGGCGGCTGATCAGCGCTCCGGCCCGAGCGCCCAGCGGTCGACCTCGCGCGAGTAGGCGAGCGTCCCCTCGGGGAACCATAGGGCAAGCTCTGCCCCCGCGGTCTCGGACCCATCCGAGGCATGGATCAGGTTCTGCGAGACCTCCAGCGCGAAGTCGCCCCGGATCGTGCCCGGCGCCGCCTCCCACGGTCGCGTGGCGCCCACCATGGAGCGGACGACGGCGATGGCGTTCGGGCCCTCGACGGCCATCGCAACGAGCGGACTCGACGTGATGAAGGCGACGAGTCCGGGGAAGAACGGCTTGTCGCGATGGATCGCGTAGTGAAGCTCGGCGAGCTCGCGCGTGACGTGGAGAAGCTTGAGGCCGACGAGCTTGAGGCCGCGGTCCTCGAAGCGGGTGATGACGCGGCCGACCAGCAGGCGCTGGACGCCGTCGGGCTTGATCAGGACGAGGCTGCGTTCGGTCATTGCGGGCTCCGTTCGGGGTCGGGGTTGGCGGCCGCGCCGGGCGCGTCCGCCGGGGGGGAAGCCTGGGCAACCCGCGCCGGGGCGGGCGCAGGGGACGGACCCGGTGCTCCGCCGCGCGCATGCGTTTCGGCTGCAGCGTAGGCGATCGCCGCCGCCTCCGGGCGCCCAAGGGCGCGCAGCGCCTCCGCCCGCACGAGCAGCAGCGCCGCGCCGGGCCGCGCAGCGATCGCCCCGGCGACGGCCTCGAGGATCTGGGCAGCACGTTCGGGCGTCGCACGCAGGGCGAGGAGGAAGAGGACGGCCGCTGCGACGTCGTCGCCGGCGTGCAGCCGCTCCTCGGCGGCCGCGATCGGATCCGGCCCCGGGCGGCCGCTCGGCTTGCCTGCAACCGTCCCCGCCGACGCAGAAGCTGGCGCCCGATCCGCCTGCCGCTTCGCGCGTCCGCTCGACCCGAAGGCCGGCCAGGCGTCCGATCGCGGCGTGATCCCGGCGAACAGGGCATCGAGGTCGGCATCGCGGGATCCGCCGGGCTGGTCCCCGAGGGCGTCCAGGGCAGCGAGCACGTGGGCTGCGGCATCGTCGTCGCGACCCCGGGCGGCGAGCCCGTCGGCGACGAGCGCATGAGCGAGGGCTGCCGGACGCCCGGACACCGACGTGCGGCCCGCGGCGGGCACCGCGTCGTCGCGATCGGTCGGGGTGCCCGCCGTCGCGCCCGCATCGAGCCACGCCTCTGCCGCCGTGGCTGCGCCGCGCAGGTCACCCGTCCGCCACCTGGCCTCGGCGAGATCCAGCACGCCATCCTCGTCCAGCGCGTCCTCCCCGGCCAGCTGCTCGAGCTCGACGCGCGCCAGGCGCAGCAGGCCGGTGCGGAGATGCAGCCGCGCGAGGCGGCGCGCCGTCACGGGCGCGGTCGCCGGCTCCATGCCGCTCACGCTCGGCTCGCCGGGCGGCGGGCCGGGAGCCGAAGCGACCCCCCGAGCGCACGGCCCTTCCCGGCGGGGGCCACCACGGCGAGCCGGAGCGCCTCGTCGACGAAGAGCTCGCCGGCGAGCCGGCGCACGTCAGCGACGGTCACCGACTCAATCGCCGCGAGGGCCTCCTCCGGCGTCAGGACGGCGTCGTGCAACGCCTCTTGCGTCCCGATCCAGGAGGCAAGATAGCGAGTCTCGTCCAGGCGGAGCTCCAGGCGCCCGGCCAGGTAGGCCTTGACCTTGGCCATTTCGCGGTCGGGCACGTCCTCGTCTCGGAGCCGAGCCAGCTCCTCGAGAACGGCAGCGATGGTCGGCCTGATCCGTTGCGGGTCGACGCCCGCGTAGACGGAGAGCACCCCCGCGTCGCTGTAGGCAACGGTCGAGCTGCCGACATCGTAGGCCAATCCTCGCTCCTCGCGGACCTCGAGGAAGAGACGGCTCGACATGCCGTCGCCGAGCACGGCGTTGAGCACCGAAAGCGTCCACTGGTCCGCGTGGTCGCGGCGGGGCGCCGGGACGCCCAGCACGATCTGCGCCTGGGTCGACGGCCGGGACGCGCGGAGGCTCTGCTGTCCCGCCGGGATCGCCGGTGCGGGCGCGTACCCGGGCACGGGACCGACGCCGGTCCCGAAGGCGCCGGCGGCAAGCTCGACGACCTGTCCGTGGTCGAGATCGCCGGAGGCCGCGATGACGACATTCGCTGGCTGGTAGTACGCCTGCCAGAAACCATGGATGGCGGCCGGGGGGAGCTCGCGGACACTCTCCTCGGATCCGGCGATCTCGCGGCCGAGCGGGGTGTCGTCGAACATCGCGAGGTCGAACAGGACGTTCACGTGCTCGGCTGGGTCGTCGAGGTAGGAGCGGATCTCTTCGACGATGACGTCGCGCTCGCTCTCGATATCCGCCTCGTCGAGGTTGGGCCGGACCACGAGCTCGCCGAGGACCTGCATCGCGGTCGCCGCATGGCGCGCCGGAACCCGCACGAAGTAGACGGTCGACTCGCGGTCGGTCGACGCGTTGAACGTGCCCCCCAGCCCCTCGACCGCTTCGGAGAGCGCACGGGTGGTGGGGTACGCGCGTGTTCCCTTGAACGTCAGGTGCTCCATGAAATGCGCGCAGCCGGCCTGCCCGGGCGCCTCGTGGCGCGAGCCGGCGAGGACGTGCGCCTCCACGGTGAACGAGCGGGCGCCCGGCAGTCGTGCGCTGATCACGCGCGGCCCGGCAGGCAGCGCCGTTCGTTCGAACATCGGCGGAAGGGTAGCCCAAACGCCGGCATCCCGGACTCCCGCGGCCCGCCGACGGCGCGGCGCGGACGTGAGCGGGCTCGAGATCGTGCCGCGGGCCGGCACCAGGCGCCGGCCGAGCGGTCAGGGCGCCGGCGCCGGCCGAGCGGTCAGGGCGCCTCGTCGTCCGGCGAGGTCGGCAGCTCCATCTGCACGAACCCGCTCGTGTCGAACGCCAGCTGGCCCGGCGCCTGTGACCCCCCCTCCTGCTCCCCGGGGGATGCGTACTCGAGCACCACCCGCTCGTCGCCCTGGATCAGCGTGTAGACGATCAACTGGTCGGGCCGCGTGTCGAAGTCGAGCTGCTCGAACGAGTCGACGTTCAGGCAGATCGAGACGGGCGTGAAGTAGCTCGAGGTCTCCGGCTCGTCGACGACGACGCGCTCCACCCAGCCCGTCCCCGACGCGACCAGGTCCCGGCTGCGGTAGTACCGATAGGACACGGTCTGCTTCACGAGCGGGCGAAGCAGGTTATGGATGTCCGTTCGCGACGCGACGATGCCGCTGTTCACGAAGAAACGCGCCGGGGTCGGACGCGCCATGGGGCATCACCTGCATCTTCGGAGCCGGACGGGCCGTTCCGCCGCGCCACGCGTGCTGCCGGTCGAGGGCCGCGGACGCGTGGATCGTAACGCAGCTCGCGCCGGCGGAGGGTGGGCTGGCAGTTGCGGTTCGGGATCGTTCCGCCGGCTCCGCGATCGCGGGAGCGCGCGCGATCGGCACGCGGCCGCGCAGGCCGAGCGTATCCACGGGGCCGCTTGGCGGCGCATGCGGCGACAAGGACGCCTGCAACCGCTATGCCCGTTGCAGGCATAACGACTGACGTGACGATGGATCAGGAGGAACTCCGGACCGCTTCGGCTGCGGTTCGGCCGTCCCGGCCGTGGCGCTCACGTCTCGGTGGCGGTTCGGCACGCCCGGCTTCGACGCCCGTGGCCCGGCTGAGCAGCCGACATCTCGGCTGCGGTCCGTCCGCGCGACCCGCATGCCCGCAAGTCGCATCGCCGACGATGGGCAGGCCCGAGGAGTATTCGAGCCCGAACTGGAGACGGCATCAGATGCGCCTGGAGGATCGATCGCACGTCTGGGCATCGCCCGCGCGGACGTGGGCTATGCTCGCCGCTTGACATAGGAGAAACGCGTGCTCCTCGTGATCGACGCCGGAAACTCTCACGTCACCGTCGGCCGGGCCGAAGGCGGTGCACTCATCTCGTCTCGTCGGGCGGTCACCCGCCCGGGCGCGACCATCGACGAGCTGGAGATCCTGCTCGAGGATCTGCTCGGGCTCGACGGCAACCGTCTCGCCGGGAGCGCCGCGTTCGCGGTCGCGAGCAGCGTCCCCGCCCTCGAGGTGGCGTTCGCGGCGATCGCGGAACGGCGCGGGATCCCCTGCGCGATCGCTGCGGCGGGCACGATCCCGATGGCCATCGACGTGGAGCGGCCTGGCGAGGTCGGCCCGGACCGGCTCGTCAACGCCTACGCCGCCATTCATCTCCTCGGCACGCCGGCCGTCGTCATCGACTGCGGAACCGCGACCACCTTCGACGCCGTCGATGCCCACGGCTCGTTCGTGGGCGGCGCGATCGCGCCGGGCCTCCAGCTTGGACTCGAGGCCCTGGCAACGCGGACCGCACGCCTCCCGCTCGTGGAGCTCCGGGCACCTGATGTCACGCTCGGGCGCGACACCGTCTCGGCGATCCGGGTGGGCGCGGTCCTGGGACACCAGGCGATGATCGAGGGAATCCTCGGCCGGATCCGGCGCGAGCTTGCTGCGGACGCGGGGATCGCCCCGGACCAGGTGCGGGCCATCCTCACGGGGGGCCTGAGCAGGCTTCCCTGGGCGCGCGCCATCGAAGGTCTCGACGGAATCGATCCCGACCTGACGCTGAAGGGCCTGATCCACTTTCATCGCGCGATCGCCGGGGACGAGGGCGGGGAATGAACGCGCCCGGGCGATTCGCGGGGCGCCTGGTCGCGCTCGGGGTCAGCGGCTCGATCGCTGCGTTCAAGGCGGTGGATCTCCTGCGCCTCTTCCGCGCCGAGGGCGCCGACGTCGTCGTGCTGATGACGCCATCGGCGACACACTTCGTCGCCCCGCTCACGCTCGCCGCGCTGAGCCGGCGACCGGTCGACGCGGACGTCCTGGATCTCCTCCCGGACGGGCGGATCGGCCATGTGCTCACCGCGGATGCGGCGGACGTCGTGGTCGTCGCCCCCGCGACGGCCCACTGGCTCGGCGCGATGGCCCACGGGCTCGCGGCGGACGTCGTCACGGCCACCTGCCTGGCGACGTCCGCGCCGGTCGTCGTCGCGCCGGCGATGGACGGCGACATGTACGCCCACCCGGCGACCCGGGAGAACGTGCGGATCCTGCGCGACGAGTTCGGCTACCGGATCGTCGAGCCCGAGACGGGCGGGCTCGCATCCGGCCAGGTCGGCCCCGGACGGCTCGCCACCCTCGAGCGGATCGTGGACGCGGCAGCGGAAGCGATCGCCGGGCGCTCGATCCGGAAGCCCGACCCGGCCGACCGGCCGCCGCGGCTCCCCGGCGCGGACGAGCCCCTCCGCGACGCCGACGATCTCGTCGGCCGCCACGTCGTGGTCACCGCCGGGGGAACCGTCGAGGCGATCGACCCCATCCGCTTCATCGGCAACCGGAGCACCGGCACGATGGGCGTCGCGGTCTGCGAGGCCGCCCGCGACAGGGGCGCCCGGGTCACGCTCGTTGCCGGGACGATCTCGGTCCCGATCCCGTCCGGCGTGACGGTGATCCACGCGGAGACGGCCGCGGCGATGGGGGTGGCGCTCGCCTCGCTGGTCGAGGGATCCGCCGGGCGCGCCGGCTTCGACGCCCTGGTCATGTCCGCCGCCGTGGCGGACTTCCGTCCGGCCGCGCCCGCCGACCGGAAGATCGGCCGATCCGGTGCCGGCCTGACGCTCGAGCTGGTCCCCAACCCCGACCTGCTCGCCGAGCTGGGCCGCCGCGTCCGCGGGCTCGACGCCGAGGGCGCGCCGGCGGGCACGCCGCTCCTCCCCCGGCCGGTCCTGGTCGGGTTCGCCGCCGAGACTGGCGACCTGGGGCGGGCCGCGGCGAAGCTCGCCTCCAAGCGCGTCGACCTCCTCGTCGCAAACGACGTGAGCGAGCCGGGCTCCGGCTTCGGGACGTCGACGAACCGGGTGACGATCTTCGCCACTGACGTCGGCCCGGAGTCACTGCCCGTCCTCCCGAAGCGCGTCGTCGCGGACCGGATCCTCGACCGCGTCGCCGCCCTGCTGGACGCACGCGACCGGCCGGCGCAGACTGGCGCGACACCCGCCCCAGCCGGGAGATCCGCCTCGTGAGCAGCGCATCGGACACACCGCGCCGACTGTCCGTCCTCGACATCGCCCGGATGCACGCCGACGGGGAGCGCATCGCGATGCTCACCGCCTACGACTACCCGACGGCCGGCCTGCTCGACGAGGCAGGTATCCCGATGCTCCTCGTCGGCGACTCGCTCGGCCAGGTCATGCTCGGCTACGAGTCGACCGTCCGGGTGACGATGGAGGAGATGCTCCACCACGCGAAGGCGGTGGTCCGGGGCGCGCAGCGGGCCCTTGTCGTGGCCGACATGCCGTTCCTCTCGTACGCCACGCCCGACGACGCAGTCCGCAACGCCGGCCGCTTCCTGCGCGAGGCCGGGGCGCAGGCAGTCAAGGTGGAGGGCGGGGTCCGGACGGCGAGGGTCATCGAGACGCTCGTGCGGGCCGGGGTGCCGGTGATGGGCCACGTGGGCTTGACGCCCCAGGCGATCAACGCTCTCGGGAAGGTCCGCGTCCAGGGGAGGACCCGCGACGCCGCCCGAACGCTCCTCCATGACGCCCTCGCCGTCCAGGATGCCGGCGCGTTTGCCGTCGTGGTCGAGCTCGTGCCGGAACAGCTCGCCGAGGCAATCACGGAACGCCTGCGGATCCCGACGATCGGCATCGGGGCGGGCGCCGGGTGCTCCGGCCAGGTCCAGGTCGTGACCGACTTCCTGGGCATGGGTTCGTTCATCCCGCGCCACGCGAAGCCGTACGCGGACCTGCGCGGGGTCATCCTCGCGGCGGCCGCCGCGTACCAGGCCGAGGTCGAATCCGGCACGTTCCCCGGGCCCGCCCAATCGAGCCGGATGGATGACGCGGTGCTCGACGAGGTCCTCGGGCGGGCGCTGGAGGACCGGGTTGCACGGCGAGCGCAGCCGACCGACGCCGGAATCCCGCTCGATCACGACCTCTGACCGGAGCCCGTGGACGTCGTCCGGAGCCGCGCCGACCTGCGCGTCGCCCTCGCTGCCCTCCCCCGCCCGCGTGCGCTCGTCCCGACGATGGGCTGGCTCCACGCCGGCCATCGCTCGCTCGTCGCGCGAGCACGAGCAGAGTGCGGAGGGGTCGTGGTCTCGATCTTCGTCAACCCCCGCCAGTTCGACGATCCCGCCGACCTCGCGCGATACCCGCGCGGTGAGGCTCGCGACCTCATGCTCTGCGCGGAGGCGGGCGCCGACCTCGTCTGGATCCCGGCCATCGACGACGTCTACCCGGAGGGCTTCGACACGTCGGTCCTGGTCGAGAGGTTGACGCGCCCGCTGGAGGGCGCGGCGCGACCGGGGCACTTCGCGGGCGTCACGACGGTCGTTGCCGTCCTGTTCGGGATCGTGCGCCCGGACCGCGCCTACTTCGGGGAGAAGGACGGCCAGCAGCTCCGCGTGATCGAGCGAATGGCCTGCGACCTGGGCATGACCGAGGTGGTGCGCTGCCCGACGGTGCGCGAGCCGGACGGGCTGGCCCTCTCGTCCCGCAACGTCCACCTGGGTGCCGACGATCGCGCCGCCGCCCCGGTCCTCTACCGCGCGCTGCTCGCGGGCCGCGCCACGTGGGATGCCGGCGAGCGCGACGCCAGCATCATCCGCATCCGGGTCGGAGAAGTGCTGGCCACGGAACCGCGCGCCGCCGTCGAGTACGTCTCGTGTGCCGACGACGCCACCCTCGCCGAGCTGGACCGCGTCGACGGGCCGGCGATGCTCTCCGTCGCGGTCCGGTTCGGCGCCACGCGCCTCATCGACAACGTGCGCCTCGGCTGACCGTCGGGCCGCGATCCGCAGCGCGCTGCCCCATGCACAGGCGGCGCGCCCTACGGGTGCGTCACTGGGGTCGCGAACGGGCTCGCGAGGATTGCCAGGGCGATCAGGGCGAACACCGCGAGGAGGACGAAGGCGAGGCGCCGGTTGCGGCGCGCCGCGCTGGGCGATGGCCCCGCCGGCGCGGGGCGCGACCGGGGTCGGCGCCGCGACGCGGGCCGGGCGCCCCGACGGCTCATCCGCGCGGTGTCGTCTTCCGCTCGACGAGCGCGATCGCCTCCTTGAGACGGGCGATCGTCTCGGGGTCGACCGCATCGGGCTCGAGGTACGGGCCGAGCCGCTCGAGCACGTCGCTGACGAGGCCGAGGAAGACGCTCGCATCCGCGACGAAGAACTGGGGCTCGTTGTTGTAGCGGACCAGCGTCAGGCGGCCCTGGAGGACGCGCCGGTCTTCGAGGTGGGCGATCTGGGTGGCGAAGGAGTGGCCCTGGATCCCGTCCGGGTTGTTCAGGAAGTTCAGCGCGTTGTCGATCGCGAGGCCGAAGCGGGCCCGCCAGGCCACGAGGCGCTCGTGCACTTCCGGCGAGATCCGAACCTCGGCAACCTCCTCGAAGACCTCCGGCGTCACGGTCAGCAGGCCCACGAGCGTGCTGCCGGCACGCGCGCCGAGCATGACCTGGAGCGAACGCTCCAGCGTGAACACCTCGGAATCGAACCGCGGGCTCGTGATCACGTCGGTCAGGAGGTCTTCGACATTGTCGAGGACGGCGGTGTCCGCCATCGCCGCCCCGAGCTGGCCGATCTCCTCCTTGAACAGGAACTTCTCTTCGTGGTCGAGCATGCCGGGGATGGTACACCGCACCCGACGCATTCCCGCCGGCGGAACGCCCGGTGCGTCGGTCCCGGCGCCCGTGCGGCCGTCTCCGGGACCCTCGGCGCCAGTACTTCGTGACCCCTGGCCCTCGATCTTCGGCAGCATCTGCGGGCAGGGCGGGTCGCCGCCCGGAGGACCCCGGCCGGCCGGCGCGGGCTCCCGCCGTTCGTCCGCCATCCGGCGCACGCCCCGCCCCGCCCGCGCGGCCCTCCGGTATCTGTCGAGAGTCCCGGCCGTCACGACCCCGCCGGCCGCCGAGCGGTCGAGAGATGCGGCCCGCGGAGGTCACTCGGCCCTCGACAAATCTCCGTGTCACGGAGTATCAGAAGCGGTACGGTTAACGGGCGACTCGTCGCGCCGGCGGCCCGCCACGCTGTCATGATCGGGGGGCCCCGGGACAGCTCGAACGATCGAGGTGGCGGACGATCGGGCGCGAGGGCGCGCTGATTGGCAAGCGGAGGAGGCATTTCTGTGAGTGGAACCAGGCACAGCCTGCGGCTGTCTGCCGTGCTCGGGATGACCGCGGCACTGGTCGTGGCATGCAGCTCGTCGGCGACTCCCGCACCGTCGGCAGCGCCGGCTTCGGTCGCTCCCGCGGCATCGGCGGCCGCGTCGACGGCTCCGGCGGCATCGGCGGCCGCATCGACGGCCCCCGCGGCGTCCGCCGCCGGCAGCCAGTACACGACGAGCAACCCGTTCAAGGTCGCGTTCATCTACGTCGGCGCCCGAAGCGACGCCGGCTGGACCCACGCCCATGACGTCGGGCGCCTCGCGATGGAGAGCGCCTTCGGTGGCCGCGTGCAGACGACCTTCAAGGAAAACGTGCCGGAAGGCCCGCAGGTCAGCCAGGTCATCACCCAGCTCGTGAACGGCGGCGCGAACATCATCTTCGCGACCTCGTTCGGATACCAGGACGCGATGGTCGCGGCCGCCAAGCAGTACCCCAACGTGCTCTTCGAGCAGGCGACCGGCACGGAGCTGGCGACCAACCTCTCCGAGTACTACGGTGCCGGCGAGGACGGTGACTACCTGTCCGGCATGGCGGCCGGTGCCGCCTCGAAGACCGGCAAGATCGGCTTCGTCGCCCCGTTCGCGATCCCCGAGGTCATCCGCGAGATCGACGCCTTCACGATGGGCGCCCGCTTGATGAACCCCAACGCCACGGTCAAGGTCGTGTGGACGAACACCTGGTTCGCGCCCGCGACCGAGCGCTCGGCCGCTGAGAGCCTCGTCGCCGCCGGCGTCGACGTGCTCGGCGACGGCCAGGACAGCCCGACGACCGGCCAGGTCGCCGCGGCCGCAGGCCTCAAGTGGACCGGCTACGACTCCGACCAGACCTCGTTCGCGCCGGATGCATGGCTGACGGCGACCACCTACAACTGGGGCCCGTACTACACCCAGGAAGTGACTGACGCCATGAACGGCACCTGGAAGAGCCACTTCTACTACGGCGGGTTCAACGACAACTTCATCATCATGGCGCCGTTCGGCAAGTCCGTCGACGCCGCAACCCAGGCCGCCATCACGGCCAAGGAAGACGCGATGAAGGCCGGGACCTTCGATCCGTTCACGGGCCCGATCACGAAGCAGGACGGCTCGATCGGCGTCCCGGCCGGGACGACCCTCACCGTCAACGACAAGTACGCGCTCAGCTGGTTCGTCCAGGGGGTCCTCGGCAGCCCCAAGGGCTGATCCGAGCCTGACAGGGCTTTCGACCTCCCGGGAGCGAGCGTGGAACTCCGACCCACCGGAGTGAGCGCCACAGCCGCAGACGCCGCCACCGCCGGGCTCGGCCCGGCGGTGGCGGCCGTCAGCGTCACCAAGCGCTTCGCGGGTGGCGTCGTCGCGAACGACCGCGTGTCGTTCGAGGCACGGCACGGCGAGGTGCACGCGCTGCTCGGAGAGAACGGCGCGGGGAAGACCACCCTCTGCAACATCCTCACCGGGCTGTACCGTCCGGACGAGGGTGAGGTGCACATCAATGGCAGGCCGGTCCGCCTGCACTCCCCGCACGAGGCGCAGGCGGCCGGCATCTTCATGGTCCACCAGCACCTGAGCCTCGTGGACAGCCTGACCGTCGCCGAGAACGTCGTCCTCGGCTGGTCGCGCCAGAGCGGCCCGCGCTTCTCGGCCCGCAAGGTCGAGGCCGAGATCGAGGAGATCGCCTCCCGGTACCAGATGGCGGTTGACCCGCGGGCGAGGATCTGGCAGCTGTCGCTCGGCGAGCGGCAGCGTGTCGACATCCTCAAGGCCCTCTACCGCGGCGCGAGCATCCTGATCCTCGACGAGCCGACGACCGTCCTCACCCCGGCGGAGATCGACCAGCTTTTCTCCAGCGTGCGCGAGATGGTCGCGGGTGGCAGCTCGGTCATCTTCATCTCCCACAAGATGCCGGAGGTCTTCGCGATCGCCGATCGGACGACGATCCTGCGCAAGGGCCGCTCAACGAGCACCCTCGAGATCCGCGCGACGGATGCGCGGCAGCTGGCCCGCCTGATGGTCGGCCACGACATGTCGTTCGAAGTGCACCCTCGTGCGGCCGACGGCGCCGCCGGGGCTGCCGGTGGACCCACCCCCGGACCTGCGGCCGAACCCGCCGTCGTGACGCCACCTGTGCTCGACGCGAGCGGCATCAACGTGCGCGGCGACTTCGGGATCGACGCGTTGAAGGACGTCTCGCTGACCATCGGCGCCGGCGAGATCCTCGGGATCGCCGGCGTGTCCGGGAACGGGCAACGCGAGCTCGCCGAGGTTGTCGCTGGCATCCGGCCCTTCAGTCGCGGATCGATCCGGATCGGTGGCGAGAACGTGATCTCGGGCGACCCGGCCGACGCGATCAATCGCGGAGTGGCCTACATCCCCGAGGATCGCATGGGAACCGGCGTGTCGCCGAACCTGTCGATCGCGGAGAACCTGATCCTGAAGACGTACCGGCGCAACAGCCCGCACACGGGGCCCGTGCTCCGGATGGGCCAGGCGGAGGCGCAGGCAGCCGCGCTGATGGCGCGCTTCGACATCCGGGCGCCCGGGCCTCGCACCATGGTCCGGCAGCTCTCGGGCGGCAACGTCCAGAAGGTCGTCCTTGCCCGCGAGCTCTCGTCCGGACCACGCCTGGTGATCGCCGCCTCGCCCACCCGCGGGCTCGACGTCGGCGCGACCGAGTATGTCCGGAGCGTGCTCGTCGACGCGGCCAAGCATGGCGCCGCGATCATGCTCATCAGCGAGGACCTGGACGAAGTCGTCGAGCTGTCCGATCGGATCGCCGTCCTCTACGAGGGTCGGGTGGTTGGAGTGGTCGACGCTGCCACGGCGAGCTACGAGCGCCTGGGGCTCATGATGGCCGGAGCCGTGTCGTGATCAGCATCGAGCGAAGCCTCGTCATCCCCCGCTGGACCCGGGTGGCCGTCCCGGTCGCCTCGCTCGTCCTCGCGGCGATCATCGCCGGCATCGTCCTCGCGGTCTCGGGCCACGACCCGATCGCGACCTACCAGCAGATCTACGCAGCTTCGTTCACCTCGGCGGGGGCGCTCACGGCGACATTCGTCTATGCGACGCCGATGCTGTTCACCGGCCTCGCGGTGGCGCTCGCCTTCCGGATGCGCGTGTGGAACATCGGCGGCGAAGGTCAGCTCTACATGGGCGCGGTCGGCGCCTCGGGCGTGGGCCTCCTCCTCAACGGATGGCCGCTGCCCATCCTCATCGTGCTCATGGCACTGGGCGGGGCGCTGGCTGGCCTCGCCTGGGCGCTGATCCCCGGCCTGCTGCGCGCGTACCTGAAGACCAACGAGATCCTCGTCTCGCTGATGCTCAACTACGTGGCCGGCCTGTTCATGTACTACCTGATCTACGACAGCACCTCCTACTGGCGCGACCTGACCTCGCCGAGCGCGCTCGTCTTCCCGCAGGGCAAGTACCTGCTCCCCTCGTCGAACTGGCCGGGGCTCACCCTGGGTTCATTCACGCTGCCGCTCGGATTCATCCTCGGGACGGTGCTCGCGGTCGTTCTCCTGGCCCTGATCCGTTACACCCGCTTCGGCTTCGAGATGCGGGTGATGGGTGACTCGCCCGCGGCCGCCAACTACGCCGGGATGCGCACCAAGCGCAAGATCGCCTCGGTGATGGCGCTCTCGGGCAGCATGGCCGGGATCGGCGGCGCGAGCCAGATCGGCGACTTCGGCCACGTCCTCGACCCGCGGGGGCTGCAGCAGGCGGGCTACGGGTACACCGGCATCGTGGTGGCGGCTCTCGCCCTCTACAACCCCCTCGCGGTCGTGATCGTGTCGATCCTGATCGGCGCCCTGACCAACGCGGGATTCGCCCTCCAGGGGCCGTCCTTCCCATCCGGCCTCGTCGGCACGATGGAGGGGATCATCCTGTTCAGCGTCCTGGGCGGCGAGTTCCTCGGCCGCTATCGGATCCGTTTCGGCCGCGCGACCGAGCCCGTTCGCAGCGCGGACGACGAGCCGGGAGCCGAGGTGGCCCCATGAACGTCGATCTCATCGTCTCGGTCGCGGTCTCGGCCATCGCCTACGGCACGCCACTCGTACTCGCCGGCCTCGGAGAGCTGCTCGCCGAGCGCTCGGGCGTCCTGAATCTCGGGGTCGAGGGAATGATGCTGATGGGCGCCGTCACGGCGTTCTTCGTCTCGCAGACGCTGGGCGGACCGGGCCTGGCCGTGCTCATCGCGGCCATCATCGCGGCCGCGCTCGCGGGAGCAGCCCTCGCCCTGATCCACGCCTTCCTCTCGATCACGGTCCGGGTCAACCAGATCGTGTCCGGCCTCGCGCTGACGATCTTCGCGGGCACCATCGGGCTGTCGTCGTTCGCAGGGCAGGTCTGGGGCGTGGGCGGACAGCACGGCCTGCACCAGCTGGTCCGGCTCGACGTGCTCGGGCTCTCGGACGTCCCGGTCGTTGGGCCGATCCTGCTCAACCAGGACGCCTTCGTGTACTTTTCCTGGCTCCTCGTCGTGCTCGTGACCTACTACCTGTACCGGACGCGCTTCGGGCTCTACCTTCGCGCCGTGGGCGAGTCGCCGCGCTCGGCGGACGCCATGGGGATCGACGTCACGCGGTATCGCTACGTGCACACCGTCGTCGGCGGCGCATTCGCGGGGCTCGGCGGCGCGTATTTCACGCTCGCGATCGCGCCGATCTGGACGGACGGTCTCACCGCGGGCGCGGGGTGGATCGCGATCGCGCTCGTCATCTTCGCGTTCTGGCGACCGGACCTGCTCGTGGTGGGCGCCTACCTGTTCGGGGCGCTCTCCAGCCTCGGATTCACTCTGCAGGCGAACGGGGTCCAGCTGCCCTCGGAGCTCTTCTCGTCGCTGCCCTACATCATGACCGTGGTGGTTCTCGCCGCCGCGTCGACGACGCTGGCCCGGCGCCGGATCGGGACACCCGCGGCGCTCGGCGTCCCGTACGTCCGCGAAGAGGGGTAGCGGGTCCGCCAGGCTCAGCCGCTGCCGTCGCCGAGGCGGCGGTAGATGTTCGTCGTCACGCGAGCCACCCGCCTGTCCACGGGCGTGAAGCGACCCTGGTATGCATGCTGGCCGAACGAGTCGAGCGCCCAGCTCCACTGGTACGTGCCGGCCGAGACCACCGTTCCGCCCGCCGGAGTGGTGTGGACGGTCGCGGTGTGGACGGTCGGGTGGCCCGTCGGGTCCTTCTGGCCAAAGGCCGTCACGGTCGGGCTCCTCGCCCAGAGTTCCGTGCCCGGTGGAGACACCGCGGGGTAGAACGTGTCGTACTCCTGGCCGACGAGGCTCGTGAAGCGGTCCCCGTCGCGCACGCCCGTCCCCGCGTACAGCCAGTGACCGGAGTTCGTCACGACCCAGTCGGCGGGTCGCAGCACCACGTGCCCGTACATCTGGCCGATCACGAGCGACTCGGGCCGCTTCACCGGCGCCGACCGCCAGTGGCACGTCGTCAGCTCGGGGTGGGTCGCGGTGATCGGATCCGACGTCGACGACTTGTAGCACACGATCCGGCGCCCCGGTCCGAGCGGCGAGGGCTCGAGCCGGACCTGCCAGTACATCGTGTTGGCGCAGAGGAAGGCGATGCTCACCCCGGTGGCGAGGGCCGCTTCCAGGGTGTCACGCATCGGTCCCGACCAGTACTCGAAGTGACCCGGGAAAACGATGAGCCGGTGGCCCGCCACGACCTCCGGGTGCATCTCCAGGTCCACGTCCGCGCAGTACTCCACGTCGTGGCCGTTGCGCTCCTGCCAGCGGACGAAGGCCGCCTCCCAGCGCGGGAGGTAGCCGGCCCCGCCGGCCTCCGCGTACGGCCGGTCGAAGCTGATCTCGTGGGCTCGCTCGCCGGTCGAACCGAAGTAGCGGCCCGCCGGGAGCGTGCCATAGAGCGACGGCCCGGTGTGGTTGTACGCCTGCCAGGTCGCCGCGGCGCTCACGTACAGGACGGATGCCGGTGCGATCGCACCCGGCCGGACGACGAAGACGGCCGTGCCCGCCGTCCCGGCGCTCGGCGCGAGGACGACCACGTACATGCCGCTTGGCCAGTCGGCCGGCACCTCGATCCTGAGCACCTCGGGCCAGGGCTCCTCCGAGAGCCCGGATGAAGCGTCCACGACGAGACCCGTGCCGGGTTTCGTGACGAGACCGTGATCAACGCGCAGGAGCCGGCCGCCCGCGCCCGCGTACCATCCCACGCGGTACCAGCGGGCATCGAACGGACCGTTCCCCGAGGCGCGCAGCCCGATGGAGTCGCCGGGCGCCACGGACGTCCGGTCCAGGAACCCACGGATCGTCGGGAAGACGTTGAGGCCGGCCTGCCAGCCATCGTCTCCCGGCCGCCGGTTCTCCTTCGCCACGACGCTGGGCCCGCGCGAGGGAAGCGGTCCGGGTAGCCCGGGCGACGGTGCGCTCGACGCGGACGCCGCCGGAGCGAGCGGTCCAGTCGCGGACGGCGAGGATGATGCCGGCGCGCGGGTCGGACGTGTCGGGCTGCAGGCCGCCACGAGGAACCCGGCCGTGGCGGCGAGGAAGCCGCGGCGGGAGAGCCGACGGCCGGCGGGATCGCTCCCACCGGCCGTCCCTGTCGGTTCGAGGTCGGGCTGGCGCTCGACGGGCGCCAATGCTCGGGGACCGGGCCTACGGGTACAGGCCGCGGAGGGCGGTGGTGTCGGCCACCCGCTTGACCGCGACCAGGTAGGCCGCGGTGCGCATGTCGACTTCCTCGAGGAGCGACATCGCGAGCACCTCGCCGAACGACCGATCCATGATCTCCTTGAGCTTCTCGTTGACGATCTTCTCGCTCCAGTGGTCCCGGTTCAGGTCCTGGACCCACTCGAAGTAGCTGACGGTCACGCCGCCGGCGTTGGCGAGGATGTCGGGGATCATGAAGACGCCCTTCTGGGCGAGGATCTTGTCGGCCTCGGGCGTCGTGGGGCCGTTGGCGGCCTCGGCGACGATCTTTGCCTTGACGTTCTCGGCGTTGCGGGCCGTGATCTGGTTCTCGTAGGCGGCCGGGATCAGGATGTCCACCGGGAGCTCGAGAAGCTCGCCGTTGGTGATCTTCGTGCTGCCGGGGAACCCGACGACCGTGCCGTGCTCCTGCTTCCAGCCAACGACCTTCTCGATGTCGAGACCGGCCGGGTTGTGGATCGCCCCCTGCGTGTCGGAGACGGCGACGACCGTGGACCCCTCGTCCCGCATGAGGCGGGCGGCGATCGACCCGGCGTTTCCGAACCCCTGGACCGCGGTGGTCGTCCTGGTGAGGTCCATCCCGAGGTGCTTCGCCGCGTCGACGATCGTGTAGACGCAGCCGCGGGCCGTCGCCTCGTTGCGCCCCTCGGACCCGCCGAGGCTGATCGGCTTGCCGGTCACGACGCCCGGGACCGTGTATCCGGCGTGCATCGAGTAGGTGTCCATCATCCAGGCCATGATCTGGGGCGTCGTGTTGACGTCCGGGGCGGGGATGTCGCGCTCGGGTCCGATGAGGACGCTGATCTCGGTGGTGAACCGCCGCGTCAGGGCCTCGAGCTCCTTCATCGAGAGCTTCTTGGGGTCGACGATGACGCCGCCCTTGCCGCCGCCGTACGGGATCCCGACGACCGCGCACTTCCAGGTCATCCACATCGCGAGGGCCTTGACCTCGTCGATCGTGACGTCCTGGTGGTAGCGGATCCCGCCCTTGGCCGGGCCGCGGCCCAGGTTGTGCTGGACGCGGTAGCCGGTGAAGACGCGGATGCTCCCGTCGTCCATCTTGACCGGGAAGGTCACGGTGAGCGCCCGACGGGGCTCGCGAAGGACCCGGCGGACGCCCGGATCCAGCTTCAGGTGCTCGGCCGCGAGGTCGAACTGCTGCTGGGCAACGGCCCACGGGTTGATCGTCGCGGCGACCTGTTCTGTCGTCATGGAGCGGAGGACCTCCTGCCCGGCCGCCCCCATCGCGGGACGACCGCTGCGATTGCCGCCCGCAACGGACGGCCACGCTGCCGCCTCCGGGACGGCTGCCGGTCGGGAGACACGGGCCCGTGCGACGGGCGGCCGCTCCACGACGGAGTGCTCGTTCGGCCCGATGATCCGGCGATTCGCGCTTCCGGGGCGAGTGCCGAACGGGGACGCTGGCCCCGGGCGGAATGGCCCGGACGTCGACGGCAATGGTACCGAACCCGGACCGTATCCGTCTCGCAACTATCAGACTGCCCGGGCGCCGTGGCCGCGGACGCACTGGCCGGAGCCGGGAATCAGCGCCGGAGGAGGACGACTCCCCCGAGGGCACCCGGGCCGATATGGGGGCCGATCGAGGGGCCGATGACCCGAGTGCTGACGTGCGCGGGGTCCACGCCCCCGGGGATCCGGCCGACGACCGAGCTGCGGAACGCCTTCACGTCGCCGATGCCGGTGTGGAGGATCGCGATGCGCTCCACCGGCCGCGACGAGAGCAGCTCAGTGACGCGCTCGAGGGCGCGGGCGCGGGTCCGAACGCGATCGGCGGTCTCCACGAGGCCGTCGACCATGGTGATGATCGGCTTGACCGAGAGGAGGGTCCCGATCGCGGCTCGCGCCGGGGAGAGGCGACCGCCCCTGCGGAGGTACTCGAGGGTGTCGAGGGCCACGAAGATGTCCAGGTCGGCGGCCCGGGCCCGGAGCGTTGCGGCGATCTCGGCGGCCGGCCGGCCGGCCGCTGCCAGCTCGGCCCCGAGCATCGCGAGATGCCCCACGCCGAGCGAGGCCGACATCGAGTCGACCACGTGGATCTCGCGGTCGGGGTGCTCCTTGGCCCCGAGCTCCGCGCTTGCGCACGTCCCGGAGAGCCCGCTGCCGATTGTCACGCAGACAATCGACCCGGCACCCGCGGCGAACGCATCCGCGTAGGCGTCGGCGAAGGCTCCGGGGGCCGGCGCGGCCGTCGTCGGGAACGGCGCGTCCGGGGCGAGCATCCGGGTCCAGAAGTCCTCCGCCGAGAGATCCACGCCGGAGCGGAACTCCTGCGCCCCGAACCGCACCACGAGGGGGACGACGCGGATGCCGAGCGAACCCGCGAGGTCCGGCGGAAGGTCGGAGGCAGAATCGGTGACGATGGCGACGGCCGACATGGCGGCATCATACGAGCCGGGCTCGCCGCGACGGGGGCGGCCGCGCGGCCGCCCGCGCGCCGCCGGTCCCCTCCTTCGCCGATCGGGCCGGCCGCCGGCTCAGCCTTCGGCCGACGAGACGCCAGGAGCCGGGGCGTCGAGATGGTGCTCCACGCCACGCAGCCACCAGAGGGGCAGCAGGGCGATGCCCAGCAGGACGAGCGTGCCGACGAGCAGGCCGTCGATCCCGGCCCGGTCGGCGGCGACCCCGCCCAGCAGGCTGCCGATGATCTGGCCGATTCCGAGGAACACCGAATAGAGCCCCATGATCGCGCCGCGGTCGCGCGGGTACCGTTCGGACATGTCCGCGAGGAGACCGAGCGCCGCTGGCGTCGAACCGGCGAGGACGAACAGGCCGCCGACCACGGGCACGAGCAGGACCAGCGTCACGATGACCGGCAGGCTGCCGCCGTGGTTGATCGCGACGGACGCGGCGACCATCACCGCGCCGCCGACGATGCCGTAGAAGATGATCGTGGTCCGCCGCAGCTTCCGGAAGCGGTTGCCCCAGTAGACGAGCCCGGCGAGGAAGACGGCCATCCCGATCGCCACCCCGACGCTCACCAGGATCGGCGAGGCGCCGACCATCAGGCGCTGGTTCGCGAACCTCGGGTCCGGGCCTCGCACGAACTGGAAGATCGACTGCGACGTCCACATCCCGATCGCCGCGTTGACCGCGATCCAGGTCGGCGCCAGGAGCCAGACGCGGGCCCCGGAGAGCACCTCGAGGTACCGCGCCAGACTCGTGCGCCTGTCATCCGTGTCGCTGCCGTGCTCCGCCCGGGGGTCGACCACGCCGAACCGGTAGATGGCCCACGAGACGCCGTAGATGAGGGCGTTGAGGAAGAACGCGTCACGATGGAGCAGGGTCCAGAGCGGCCCCGCCGCCACGATCCCGGCACCAAGTCCGGCGAGGGTCGCGGCCTCGAAGCGCGCGACGGCCTTCCCGCGGATGCCCTCGTCGCCCAGGGTCGCGATCGCGATGAAGCCGAGGATCGAGGGGACGCTCGCCGCGCTCGAGGCGCCCTCCAGCCACCGCGTGCCGCCGAGCAGCCACAGGTTCGTCGTGATCCCGGTCAGGACAACGGCCATCGCCCCGAAGACCGGCCCGAGCTGCATGATCCGGTGGTACCCGAAGCGATCGGCGAACGACCCGAACAGCGGGGAGAGGAGCAGCTCGGCCGCGAAGAAGACGGCGGTGAAGAGGGCCACCGTGAAGGAGGAGACGTTCTCCCCGCCGTGGCGGTGCAGCTCGGCCAGGTAGTAGACGAGCATCGCGCCCGTGAGGCCCGTGCTGAACCGCAGGGTGAGCGTCCCCACGACGACCGACCGCAGCGAGCGTGTCACGGGTGCAGGGTACCCGGCATCGCGACGAAGGGCAGCCCTAGAATGCGCCCGCATGGATCCCGTCCGTCCGCTCGCGCCGATGCCGCTCGCCCGGGGTGGGTCGGGCGCCGTCGTCGCCCCGCATCACCTCGCGACCGCAGCCGGCCTCGGGATCCTCCGGGCGAGTGGCAGCGCCGTCGACGCCGCCATCGCCACGAACGCCGTGCTCGGCGTGGTCATGGGAGAGGCCTGCGGCCTGGGCGGCGACGCGTTCTGGCTCGTCTGGGACGAGGCCGCCGGCGCCCAGGTTGCCCTCAACGGATCGGGCCGCGCCCCGGCCGGCGCGGATCCAGCGGCGCTGCGGGCGCGCGGCCTGACGGCATTGCCCCTGCGAGGGCCCCTCACGATCACGGTTCCCGGTGCAGTCCGATCGTGGGCCGACGCGCACGCCCGCTGGGGACGGCTCCCCGTGGAAGCGCTCCTCGCTCCCGCGATCGAGCTCGCCCGGTCCGGCTTCCCGGCCGACGAGCATTTCGTCGGGGCGGTCGAGGCGTCCGCCCGGATCTTCGACGCCGAGCTCGGGCCGGCCGCACGCGGCTGGCACGCGACCTACCGGGGCCATGGGCGTCCGTGGCGCCTCGGCGAACGCGTTCGCCTGCCCGCGCTCGCAGCCACGCTCGAGCGCCTCGCGACCGTCGGATTCGCCGACTTCTATTCGGGCGACCTCGCGACACGACAGGCCTCGGCACTGGCGGCGGCCGGGTCCCCCTGCACCGCCGCCGACCTCGCGGCTCACGAATCCAGCTGGGAGACACCGCTGGCCCTGGACTACCGCGGCGTCACCGCGACGAGCCACCCCCCGAACAGCTCCGGCGTCATCGGCCTCGAGATCCTCAACATCCTGCGCTCGCTTCCAGCGCCGGCTCCCGGCGCGTTCGATCCGGGCAACGGCGCCACGGCAGGGCCCGACCTGCCCTGGGTCCATGCGGCCATCGAGGCGACCAAGCTCGCCCTGGCCGACCGCGATGCCTTCCTGACCGATCCCGTCTTTGCCTGGGTCCCGGTCGACCGCCTGCTGGACCGCGAACACGGGGCCGAGCTCGCGGCTCGCATCGATCCGTCGCGCGCGGCAGCGCCGCCGCCCGCGACGAACCCGCCCGGTGGCGGGACGATCTACCTCGCCGTGGTCGACCGCCGCGGCAACGCCGTGAGCTTGATCGAGTCGAACTACGCCGGGTTCGGGTCGGGGATCGTGGATCCCGCGACCGGGATCGCGTACCAGAACCGGGGCAGCTACTTCAGCCTGGACCCGGCGCATCCGAACGTCCTGGCCCCCGGCAAGCGCACGCTCCACACGCTGATCCCCGGGATGCTCCTGCGCGACGGCCGCCCGTGGGTCGTCCACGGGTCGATGGGCGGCGACGCGCAGCCCGCGATCTTCGCCCAGGTCGTGTCGGCGCTGGTCGACGGTGGGGTGGACGTGGCGACGGCGGTCGCCGCGCCGCGCTGGCACGCCGCGCCCGCCCGCCACTACGCGCCGCCGGACACGGTCGTGATCGAGGCGCGCTTCCGCGCCGGGCTGCTCGAGGGGCTGGCTGGCAAGGGTCACCGGCTGGATGTGCGGGCGCCGTTCGACGGTGCCCTGGGCCACGCCCACGCGATCGAGCTCGTGGACGGGGGGCCGGCCCGGGGCGGGACGCTGGCGGCCGCGGCCGACCCGCGGTCCCCCGGGCTGCCGGCGGTGTGGTGAACCACCTGCCGGGGCCCCCGCCGCTGCTCCCCGCCGGCGCGCGGGCTGCCCTGCTCGGACGCCTCGGCCGGCTGACGATCGCGGACGTGCAGGCGCTCGATGCGGCTGTTCGCGCGCTCCGCCACGAGACCCCGTACCGGAAACGCGTGGACATGGGCTTCTGGCTGGCCTGGTACGACGGGCCGCACCTCACCGGGGCGGAGGGCCGGGAGCTCGAGGGCCTGTTCGGGGAGGTGGTGCTCGCGATCGCGCAGGGTCTTACCGGGCTCGACGCCGGCCGGATCGCCCCGCGACCCATCGACCGTCACGAGGCCGGCGTCCTCGCCGACGCGACGCGGTTCTTCCGGCACGCCTCTCCCGACCGGTCGCTCCAGGATGCCGCGATCGGGCTCATCGAGGGTGCCGTCGCGCCGCTCGACCCACGCCTGGCGATCGTGGCGTGCTGGAACGCCGCCTGTGGCGCGACGCTCCGCCCGCACCTGGCCGCCGGCGTGGTCGGCGTGCTGGAGGCCGCCTGGCGGACGGCACTCGGGGAGCTGCCGGCCTGACGTGCACCGGCCCGGCCGATCGAGGGCGCCGGCGTCGCCGTCCGGCTCACGACGCGTGCGATACTCGCGGCTGAACCGGCCATCCCAACGCGGCACGCCCCGGCCGCGCCGCCGCTGGAGGAGCAGGTGACCTCGAACATCTCCCAGTCCTACCCGTACTCGAGCGAGTCCGAGGCGGAGCGCGCAGCCGGCGTCGCGGCTGCGATCGCCGCCAACCCGGGCCTCGACGCCATGATCTCGAGCGAGGCCGTGCCGCTCGATGCCGGAGACACCTGGTGGACATACCACCACGGCGGCTGCGGCGGGACGCTCCACGTGGCCGGCTATGCGCTCGATCGGCACGCGGTCTACGTGGTCTGCGACCGCTGCGGGAAACCCTCCCTGCGCTGAGCGCCGCCGACCGCATTCGACCACCACGCCGGTGACGGCCACTCCCAGCGGCGAACCGGAAGACGTGCTCCTCCGCGCCGCGCGGCGACGGCTGGTCGTCGACATGCTCGGCATCGTGGCCTCCGCCGCAGGGTTCGGGGTCGTCTTCGGGCTGACCGCCCGGGCGAACGGCTTCTCCCCGCTCGAGGCCGTCGTGTTCTCCGTGGTCGTCTTCGCGGGGGCATCGCAGTTCGCGGCGGCCGGCATGGTCGGGGCGGGCTACGGCTGGCCGGCGATCATGATCCTGACCGCGCTCGTCAACGCTCGGCACATCCTCTACGCCGCCGCCCTGGGGCCGTGGCTGCGCGACCGCCCGCGGCGGGAACGGGCGCTCATGGCGCACGTCCTGACCGACGAGGCATTCGCGCTCAGCCTGGTGCACTTCCGGCGCCTCGGCTTCGCCGACCGGCGCGGCTACTGGCTGGCCGCGATCGGCGGCGTCTTCATCCCGTGGAACCTCGCCACGCTGGTCGGCGTGCTGGGCGGCCAGGTGGTTCCCGACCCGCGGGTCATCGGGCTGGACATCGTCTTCCCGGCCGCGATGGCCGGGCTCGCGGTCGGGCTGGCCACGGGCCGGCGGGAGGTCGTTGCCGGGGTGGCGGGGGTGTGCATCGCCCTTGCGCTCGGGATCCTGGTCGACCCTCGCGCTGGCGTCCTCGCAGGGGGCTTCCTCGGCCCGTTCGTGGGCCTGCTGGTGCCGCGTCACGACCCCACGATCCCCGAGCCGGACGAGCTGCCCGCCGACCCGGGCTCCTTCAGCAGGCCCGGCCGGTCCGACGACGGGATCGCGCCATGACGAGGGGGACGTGAGCACGGCGCTGGTCGGCCTGGCGCTGCTGATGGCCGCCGTCACCTACCCGGCCCGGGCGGTTCCGTTGCTGATGCCGGCGTTCGAGCGACTTCCGGCACGCGCCCTCGAGTATCTCCGGCTCGTCGGACCGGCCGTCCTCGGGGCGATCGCCACCTCGCAGGCGCTGCTCGTCACGGGCGCTGACGGCCGCCCGTCGATCCACCTCGGGATCGACGCCCTCGCCGTCGTGGCGTGCGTCGCTCTCGTCGCCTGGCGCCGGAACCTCTTCCTGGGGCTGCTCATCGCGGTCGTCCTGACCGCCGCGGCCCGGGCGCTCGGGGCCGGCTGAGCCGGCCGGTGGTGCGCGGGTGCACCGGCCTCCGAACGTGGATCTGGACGAAACCTCCCAGGACGGGAGTACTCTGCCCATTCACGGAAGAAGTACGCTCATCTCCCTGGGCTCCGGGCGACCGAGGATCGAGCGACCGGTTGAACGTCGGCGGGTGAAGGTGCGATGGCGAAGATGCAGGGGCTCTGGCGTCCCCGACCCAGGACTGACGAGGCGGATTTCGACGCCGCCGCGTCACGTACCGCCGCGCGGCTCGCCGAGGTGTTCGGTCTCGAGCCGCCCGGTCCCGCGATTGGCCTCGGGGCAACGCCGGCAGCCGAAGCGGTCATCGAGGCAGCCTCCGGGCCTGTCCGCCGGCACGACGAGCCGGAGGCCTCGCTCCCATCCCAGCCAGCGGACGGAGCACGCCCGGCGATCATCGTCGAGGGCGGGTCGAATCTTGTCGGCGTCATGGCGGAGCCGGACCCCGCCCTCGTCGGCGTGATCGCGCAACCCGGGGTGGCCGACGAAGCGGCCGTCGAACCCGAGATCGGCGCGTGCGGCGCCACGGGCACGACGGGCGTCGCGGCCCGGCCTGCGCGCCGGACGGGCAGGCTGCTCGGGATCATGCAACCAGAGCGCCTGGATCCGGCCGCGAAGAGCGCCCGGAGCGCAGCGCGCACCCCAGGAGCCCGGCCCGTGCGTCCTTCCGCGCGCCCGGCGCGCGGAAGGACGAGGGCAGTGCCGGTCGCGATCGCGCCCTCCTGCCCCTACTGTGCGGTCCTGCTGCAACCGGCGCCTACGACATCCCGGCGCTGCGTGCGCTGCCACCACCGGATCGTGGTCAAGCGCGTTGCGGGGCGGGCCGTCTACCTGACCGAGGCAGCCGTCGAGGTTTTCGAAGCCGAGCGCAAGCGGAGCGCGAACGCGGGTCGCCTGGCGCGCGAGCGCGCGCGCTGGCTCAAGCTTGTGGCTGCGGCCGGCGCGCCTCCAGGACGTTCGAGCCGCCTCCTCGCCGCCGAGGTCTCCGAAGAAGTCGTCGACAGTGCGCGGACGCTCTACCTGGCGACGGTCGAACGGGCCTTCCGGGCGGCCAGGCGGGAGCGCCGCTGGGAGGACGCATCCCGGATCCGGCGCGAGCACGCCGCCGTCCTGTACCGCGTGGCCAGATCGCCCGTGCCACCCCCGGCCGAGATCGTGAAGCTGCATCGGGACGCCGTGACGGCGGAGCTTCGGGGGATCGCCGAGATCGCGCGCGATGCGGAGCTCGTCGCCGCCACCTGCTGCGACACCTGCCGAGCCGACGACGGACGCGTCCTCCGGATCTCCGCGGAGCTCCGCGCTCCGCGACTGCCACATGACGGCTGTCCGAAGGGTCTGTGCCGGTGCCGCTGGGCGCTCGCGACACCCCGCACGACGGTCCAACGCTATCTTCGGCGAGGCCCACGCGCCGGCCGTCAGCTCAGCCCGGAGCGCCTCGTCACGACTGCCTGAGGCCCACCCCGGGCGACAACGTCCCGGACCCCGTTCGCGGACCGAACGACAGCGGTCCAGGGCGATGCGATACTCCCGGCATGGCAGCGGGGCGCGCGGCGGGTCGCGTGACGATCCTGGAGGACCTCCCGACGCGGCGTCGGGGAAATGTCTATCGGCGATCGCTGCGACGCCAGATCTCGCGGCTGAGCGATCGCCGTCGCCTGCTGGCGATCCTCCTGCTCGCCCTCGCGGGCGGGATCGGGCTTGCCGGGATGGTGGCCCGGGGCGAGCTGGGCGGCTCGGATGCCCGGGCGTACTGGGCGGCCGTGCGGATCTGGCTCAATGGGGGCGACCCCTACCATCCGGCGAGCCCGTTCATGCCGTACGTCTATGCGCCGTGGCTCCTGCCCGTCTTCACGCCCTGGGCACTGCTGCCGTGGGACGTCGCCTGGTTCGTCTGGCGCGGCGGGACGATCCTTCTGCTCCTCTGGTCGGTGGCGTGGGCCTACCGCCGGCGCCCGCTCGCGACGGCGGTCGTCGCGCTCCTGCTCGCGTTTCCCACGTTCGCGAACCTCGACACGGGCAACATCAACCTCGTCCTCGTCCTGCTGCTGTGGGGCGCCCGGCTCGTCGGACCACGAACCGCCGGCCTGTTATGGGTGATCGCAACCGCCATGAAGTGGGTCCCGATCGCCTTCATCGGGATTCTCGCTCCCCGGGCGCGCCTCAACGGCGTGATCTTCCTGGCGATCGCCGGGCTCCTGACGCTTGCGACGCTCCCGCTCACGATCGTCCAGTTCTCGGTCCTGTTCGCGTTCCCGCGGCCCGTCCGGCTCGACTACCTCGTCTTTCTCTGGGCGTTGGTCCCTTCGCTCTGGCTGCGACCGGACCCCACGTGGTTCCTGCGACCGGCGACGTGGCGGGCGTGGGCCCGCGAATTGCAGGCAGCCATCCGCGAGCCGGCCACCCTGGTCGCCCGCGCCCGGGGTGCCTTCGGCCTGGTTCCGGTCCCGCCGCCGCGATCCGCCAGGTCGGCCGCCACTCGCCCTTAGGCGGCGCGCTCCCGCGGTGCCACGACCTGGCGCAGGTGAAGGACCCCGATCCCGGGGGCGAGCCCGTACCAGTAGACCGCCAGCTGAACGAGCTGGGCCATCGACAGCAGGCGAACCGGGGCGCCGGACGTGCCTGCCTGGGCGCTCGCGGGGCCGTCGGGCGGGCGCGCGTCGCCCACCGGGCCTGATCGGGCTCGCCCGTCACGCGACGCGGGTCCAGCCATCGCGGACCTTCCTCTCTCCGAGCGGCAAGCATCCCGCTCGCGCGGGAGCCAGTCAATGGTCGGGGTCGGATCCACCGCCCTCCGAGGGCGCGACGAGGCCGACGGCTCGCGGGTGCGGCGTCTCCGGTGGGCGGGGTGTCGCCCGGGGGGCCTGGCAACGGGGGCACCACCATGTCGAGCGCGGGAGCGCACCGTGCCGGCGCACCGAGATCGGCGAGCGGCAGCGATGGCACGGGAGGCCGGCGCGGCCGTAGACCCACAGGCGCCCGGGCAGGCGCGCGCCGGACAGCCCGGCGCCCGCCTGCCCTCCACCGGCGGGTCCGGTGGTGACGCGGACCGCCGACATCCGGTTGGCGAGCAGCAGCGCCCGGGCGCGGGCGACGAGCCGACCGAGCGTCGCGTGGTCGATCTCCCCGACCGTCACGAAGGGGTCCACGCGCTCGACGAAGAGGACCTCGCTCTTGAACACGTTGCCGATCCCGGCGAGCGCGCGCTGGTCGAGCAGCACCTCCGAGATGGCCCACCCGGCGCGCTGCGGGTCGCGGAGGCGCCGGACTGCTTCGGCGGCGTCGAAATCATCCGCGCAGAGGTCCGGGCCGAGCCCACCGAGAGGGGGATGGAGGGCGGCCGCCCTGGTCTCGAGGAGCTCCACGACCGGAGCGTCGAAGCACACGGCGACGGCATCAGCGACCTCGAGGACGAGCACGGCCCGTCCGGCGGGCCGGCGCCAGCGCTCACCGGGCGCGTAGCGATGCCAGGTGCCGTTCATCCGGAGGTGCGTCCGGAGCTCGAGGCCGTTGGCGAGGCGGATCAGCAGGTTCTTCCCGTGCGCCTCGACGGCGATGACCTCCGAGCCGACGACGCGCCCCACCCGGGGACCCGGGACGCGCGCGCGCGCCGCCAGCACCGTCCGTCCGACCAGGTGCGTCCGCAACGCGGAGGCTGTGCGGTAGAGCGTGTCACCTTCGGGCACGTGGATCCACGCTGGCCGCGCCCGGCACGTGCAGGACCATCCCGCGGTAGCCGGGAACGAACCCACCCTCCACGAGGCGCTCGCGCCAGGGGCTCGCCGGACCTACCGGCTCGCCGTCGACGCGGCTCACGACAAGCTCCCGCAGCCGGCCGTCGAGGAGAAGCGCCCGGAGGGCCCGGAGGGCAGGGCCGAGCCGCTCCGGGTCCTCGGCCGCCGGAAGCGTGGCCAGCCCTCTCCCGCCGCGTTCGAGGTACAGGACGGGCAGGCCATCGACGAGCGCGAGATACGCGCCGGCCGCTCGCTGGAACGGGCGACGATCCGACGCATCGCGGCGCGGCCAGGCCAGCGCCGCGCCGTAGGGCTGGGCGGGATCGGCGGCCGCGAGGAGGTCGACGCGCGGCGCGGCTGCCTCCGGCTCACGGGCGCCGCGCAGGCGGTCAATCGCCCCGGCGAGTGCGAACTGCGCGGCGCCCAGCCCGTCGACGAAGTAGCCGCGCCGGATCCGCCCCGACTCCTCGAGCGCGCGCAGGACCGGGTAGATCGCTGCGAACCCGCCCTCGACGCCTTCGGCGATGGCGGCCTCGCGAGTGAGCACGCCGTGGCGGTCGAGCAGCGCGAGGGCGAGCGCGTGCAACCGCCGGGTCGCTGCCGCTCCATCGACGGATCCCCCGGGCGCACCGCTCGGCCAGGCCCCGCCCGCGAAGGCCGACCCGGCCGGATGGACGAGGGACCAGCGGCCGGCCGCTTCGGGGGGGCCGAGCGTGGCGAACCGGCCCGGCCGAGGCCGCCCGTCCCGGCCCGGGCGCTTCCAACGCAGGGCGCGGAGCGGCGCGAACGTGTCGTTCGTGACCGCGCCGGCCCAGACCAGGTCCCACAGGGCGTCGAGCACGTCCCGGTCCGTACCGCCGCCGGCCGCCGCGTAGACCTCGCGGTAGAAGGATGCGCCCCGGGCCTCCAGGAGCTCGCGGATCGCGGCATGACGAGGCTGCAGGAAGAGATCGAGCGCGTCGGCGCGCGGGACCGCGAGCGCACCCCGGAGCGCTTCTCCTGTTCCCGGCCGGAACAGCGCGACCCGGCCGTCGTCGCGGCCGAGCGCCCCGCAGCCGATCCAGGCCACCTCGCCGAGCGCGCCGAGCTCGTCGAGGAGCCGCGGCTGGTAGCCGGCGACGCGTGCCGGAAGCACGTCGCGCTCCAGGACCGATGCCGGGATCGGGACGCCCGCGAGCTGCTCGACCACCTCGGCGAGGCGCTCCAGCGCGGTCTGGCCCCGCAGCGGCGCGGGACGTTCCGCCCCGGGGGCCGGAACGGGCATGACACCCTGCCAGGCGGGCAGGAATCGCGCGAACGCCGCCGGCTCCACAGCTTCCACCTCACGCCGCAAGCGGGCCAGCGACCGCCGCCTGAGGACGCGGAGCACCTCGGGATCGCACCATTCGCGCTCGGCGCCGCCGGGCCGGAACTCGCCGAGGAGAAGCGTCCCGGCATTCGCCAACCGCTCGAGTGCAGCGGCGACGATTCCCACGGGCAGGCCCCAGCGCGTGGCCGGCTCGGCCGCGAGGAACGGGCCGTGGGTGCGGGCCCAGCGCGAGAGCAGCCCACCGAGCGGGCCCCGCGACTCGCCAAGGAACGCGATCGGGGTGCCCAGCGGCGGCTGGGCACCGGTTGCGTCGCGGTATCGACCGGCGTCCTCCACCGCGATCCAGCGGGGTGTTCCCCCGATCCGCACGCTGATCGCGCGGCGCGTCGCCTCCAGTGCCTCCAACCACTCCCGCGCGGCGGCAGGCCCACCGCGGGTCCGGTCGGCGACCTCGTCCTCGGCCAGGTCCCCGAGGCGGCGAAGGAGATCGGCGACCTGGTCGACGGAGCCCGCCTTGCGGTCGGGATCCAGTGCCTGCAGGCCACGCTCCGTCTCGTCGAGCGCGGCCGGATCGAGCAGCTCGCGCAGCTCCTCCTGGCCGAGGAGCTCGCGGAGAAGGTCGCGGTCGAGGGCGAGCGCCTGGGCACGGCGCTCCGCGAGAGGTGCGTCGCCCTCGTACATGTAGGCGGCGACGTAGTCGAACAGGAGCGCGGAGGCCATCGGGGTCGCGGCCAGTGTCTCGACCCGGTGGACGCGGATCTCGCGCCGGGCGACGCCGTCCAGCACCTCGCGCAGGGCGGGCAGGTCGAAGACTTCCGCCAGGCACTCGCGGTACGTCTCGACGAGGATCGGGAAGCTCCCGAAGCGGCTGGCGACGCCGAGCAGGTCGGCGGCGCGCTGGCGCTGCTGCCATAGCGGGGTCCGGGAACCGGGCCGGCGGCGTGGCAGCAGGAGCGCCCGTCCGGCGTTCTCGCGGAAACGCGCGGCGAAGAGGGCCGAGCCACCGACCGCGGCAACCACGAGGTCCTCCACGTCGGCCGGGTCGGGGAAGAGCGCCTCCTCGACCCCCTCCAGGTCGCCCTCCGGCAGGCGGATCGCGATCCCGTCGTCCGACCAGATGGAGGCGACGTCCTGGCCGAGGCGCTCGCGGAGCCGGCTCTCGATCGCCAGCGACCAGGGGGCGTGGACGCGCCCGCCGAAGGGCGTGAGAAGGACGAGGCGCCAGTCGCCGAGCTCGTCGCGAAAGCGCTCCACCACGATCCGGCGGTCGGTCGGGAGCGCGCCCGCCGCTTCGCGCTCGTCCTCGAGGTAGGCAACGAGGTTCTCCGTTGCCAGCGTGTCGAGGTGGTGCCTCGCGCCAAGCCTGGCCACCAGGGCGGCGCGACCGGCGGCGCCGCGCGCCAGGTCCGTCTCCGCGTCGCGCACGAATGCACCCAGCGCCCGACCCAGCTCGATCGGGCGGCCGATCGCGTCGCCCTTCCAGAAGGGAAGCTTGCCCGGCTCGCCGGGCGCCGGCACGACGATCACCCGCTCCGGTGTGATCTCCACCACCCGCCAGCTGCTCGCCCCCAGCACGATGACGTCCCCGTGCATCCCCGCGCGGAGCTCGTAGACCATCTCCTCGTCGAGCTCGCCCACCCGCCGCCCGGGTGTGCCGGCCTCGCCGGCCAGGAAGACGCCGAACAGGCCGCGGTCCGGGATCGTCCCTCCCGACGTCACGGCCACCACCCGGGCATCCCGCCTGCCCTCCACAGCGTCCGCGGCGCGATCCCAGACCAGGCGCGGCTTGAGCTCGGCGAACTCGTCCGACGGATAGGCCCCGGCGAGCATCCCGAGCACGCCATCGAGCATCTCGCGGGTGAGGGTCTCGAACGGGGCCGCCCGGGTCACGGTGTCCAGCAGGTCCGCGACCGTCCAGCGGTCCATGACGGTCATCGCCACGATCTGCTGGGCGAGCACGTCGAGCGGGTTGCGCGGGATCAGCGTCGCCTCGATCGCGCCCTCGCGCATCCGCTCCGCGACCACGGCGCACTCGAGGAGGTCGCCGCGGTATTTCGGGAAGATCACGCCGCGGCTCACCTCGTCGACACGGTGCCCCGCCCGCCCGACGCGCTGGAGCCCGCGGGCGACCGACGTCGGGGATTCGACCTGGATGACCAGGTCGATCGCGCCCATGTCGATCCCGAGCTCGAGGGACGACGTCGCGACCAGCGCGGGCAGACGGCCGTCCTTGAGCGCCTCCTCGATCGCGACGCGCTGCTCGCGGGCGATCGAGCCGTGGTGGGCCCGCACGAGGTCCTCTCCGGCAAGCTCGTTGAGCCGCTGGGCCAGCCGCTCCGCGAGACGCCGGCTGTTGACGAACACCAGGGTGCTTCGGTGAGCGCGGATCAGCTCGAGGATCCGCGGGTGGATCGCCGGCCAGATGCTCACGCGGCGCTCTCCGCCGATGACCGGGCCGCCCGGCTGCTCCTCCGGGGGCAGCGCCTCGCCGAGGCGGCGCATGTCCTCGACCGGGACGACGACCTGGAGGTCGAGCGCCTTGCGGGAGCCGGCGTCGACGATCGTCACGGCGCGGCCCTCGCCGGCGCCGGCGAGGAAGCGTCCGATCGTCTCCAGCGGACGTTGGGTTGCCGAGAGACCGATCCGTTGCGGCGACGGCGCGCCCGGAGGTCGGAGCCGCTCCAGGCGCTCGAGGCTGAGGGTCAGGTGGGCGCCGCGCTTCGTGCCGGCGAGCGCGTGGACCTCGTCCAGGATGACGTGCTCGACGCCCCGCAGGATCTCGCGGGCCTGCGACGTGAGCAGCAGGTAGAGCGATTCCGGCGTCGTGATCAGGATCTCCGGCGGATGCCTCGCGACCAGGCGCCGCTCCTCGGTCGGCGTGTCGCCGGTGCGCGAGGCGATCGACACCGCCCGGACCGAGGTCCCGAGGCGCGCGCCCGCGAGCGCGATCCCGGCAAGCGGTGCGCGGAGGTTGCGCTCCACGTCGTAGGTGAGCGCCTTGAGCGGACTGACATAGAGGATCCGCACCGAAGACGGGCCGCCGGCGCTCGCAGCCGACACGGCCGGCTCGCGGACCAGGCGGTCGAGGCCCCACAGGAACGCGGCGAGCGTCTTCCCGCTCCCCGTGGGCGCGTGAAGGAGCACGTGCCCGCCCGCCGCGATCGCCGGCCAGCCCTTGACCTGCGCCGGGGTCGGAGCCGCGAAGGCGTCCCGGAACCAGGCCGCCACGGGCGGGCTGAATCGGTCGAGGGGGTCGGCGGCGGACCGGGGAGCCACGGGACCGGGAGTATACCTCCGGGTTGCTGAACCGACCAGGCGTTCTACATCCACCCGAACGGTCGGCCGCGGTCGGACCGGTCGCCTCAGCCGGTTGCGCCCGTGCTCCAGGCCGGTCGTCCGGCAGGCGCGGGCCCCCTGTCCACTTATCCGCCTTCGAGCGGCCTCGTCTTCGGCGGCTCGGCCTTCTGCGCCGGAGCCGGCATCGTCGCGGGCTCGAGGATCTCGTCGACGAGTCCGAGCTCCAGGCACTCGTCCGGCCCGAGGAAGCGCTCCCGGCCGGACCAGATGAAGCGCCGCCACCAGGCCGAGTCGTGATAGCCGGTTCGGTGCGCGAAGAGGTCGGCCACGGTGTGCTGGTAGTGCTCGGAGAGGGCCTGGTAGTCCTTGAAGATCCGCTCATCCTCGCCGGACAGGATCCAGTGCGTGGAGTGGAGCATCAGCGTCCCGAAGCGGCCGATCGACCGGTGGTCGCCGGCCTGGCTGACGATGGCGCCCATCGAGTACGCATAGCCGAGCACGGCGGTGTCGATCCGGACGTCGAACCGCCGCCGCATCCGGTTGATCATCTCCATCATGGCGAGCCCGTCGCCGACGGACCCGCCCCCCGAGTTGATGTAGATCGTGATCGGCTGGTCCCGCTGGCCGCGGCGAGGGATGCTCATGAGCAGGAGCGATTTCGCGAAGTCCTCGGCGTGCGCCGCGTCGATGTCGGTCACGAAGTAGGAGCCGGTCGCGTCGAGCGCCATTCGCCGCTGCTGCACCTCGGCGAGGAGCGACCCAAGGTCCGGTACGCGCATGCCCACGGCGGCCTCCTTCGTCCCGGCCGCACCTGCGCCGGCGGTGTCATGAGCGTACGCCGTGGGCGGCTTCCGGGTCGGCCTTCGACGATGACCTGCCGTCGTCGACGACGAGTTCGAGGAGATCGGCACGAGCGGACGGCGCTGGGACCGTGCGGCGATCCTCGACCTTCTCGGCAGTGGGCCCGTCGAGGACGTGGCGATCGAGCTGTTTGCCGCTGCCCCGCTCGGAGACGACGCGGTCCTGGTCACGTATCGGAGCGTCGCCCGCGCTCCCGGCGTTTCTGCGCGCTCCGCCTCGCGCTCGTCGGTCTGGATCCGCCACGGCGACGACTGGCGGATCCGCTTCCACCAGGGCACCCTCGCCACCGGGGACCCGCCCGAGCCCCGCTGATGGCGAACCTCAGCCCACCAGGAGCGCCGCGAGCGCTTCCGGCTCGGTGACCGGCTGCCGGCACGCGAAGCCCCGGCAGACGAACGCCGTGGCCCGGCCTCCGAGCGTGAAGCGCGCCTGCATGAGCGGCACGCTGCTCGAGGCGGGGTCGGGGGCCACCACCACGACCTGGCGCGGCCGGAAGCCCGAACGGACGACGGCGAGGAGCCGCGCGAGCCGAGGGTCGTCCGGCGCACCCACGAGCGCGATCTCGTCGACCGGCCCGAGCCGCCAGTCCAGGGCCGCAAGCCACTGGCCGAATCCCGTCGGGTAGCGTCCCGGCAGCGTGCCGACCAGCGTGAGCGCGCCTTCGGCCGCGTCCGCGTAGCGCCCTTCACCGGTCAGGGCCGCGAGCCGGAGGAGCACGCAGGCCGCCATCGCATTGCCCGACGGGAGCGCGTTGTCCTCGAGCGAGCGCGGTCGCGCCACCAGCCGCTCCGCGTCGTCGGCCGTGTCGAAGAAGCCGCCG
>DAOTXE010000044.1:0-45003 GCA_034435355.1 Chloroflexota bacterium | reverse complement strand
GCGACCTGCCGGGGCGTGCCGCCGGGCGCCGCGAAAGTGCGGAATTGTGCGAGGGAATTGGCTGGCGAGGAAGGATTCGAACCTTCAATCCCCTGATCCAGAGTCAGGTGCCTTACCGTTAGGCCACTCGCCAGCGATCGACCCGGTGGCGCCGGCGCGGGCCGCGAACCTGGAGACAGGCCAGCGCCGAGCCGAGCGGCCCCGGAGTGTCCAGGAAGACGCGCCCGGGAGGGTCGTGCGCGGCGGATTGTACCCCAATCGCCGGCCACGACTCCCTGGGCCCGCGCCGGTCAGGTGTCCTGCCGGCCCTGCGCCTGGATCTTGGCCCAGGCGTCCTTGAGCGTCAGGGTGCGGTTGAAGACGAGGTGGCCCGGCGTCGTGTCGAGGTCGGGGGCGAAGTAGCCCAGCCGCTCGAACTGCACGGTCTCGCCCGCCGGCGTCTCGGCCACGATCGGCTCGACGAAAGCGCCGGTGCGCACCTCCTCGGACTCGGGGTTGAGGTCGCCGAAGAGGTCGCCCTCCGCCCCTGGGTCGGGCCGGGTGAAGAGGTGGTCGTAGAGGCGGACCTCGGCGGGCACCGCGTGCGCGGCGGAGACCCAGTGGAGGGTCGCCTTCGGTCGGCGCCCATCGGGGGCGGCACCGCCGCGGGTTGCCGGGTCGTAGGTGCAGCGCAGCTCGACGATCGCCCCGGCGGCGTCCTTCACGACCTCGCGGCAGGTGACGAAGTAGGCACCGCGCAGGCGGACCTCCCGGCCGGGCGCCAGGCGGAAGAACTTCGCGGGCGGCTCCTCGAGGAAGTCGTCGCGTTCGATCCAGAGCTCGCGGCTGAACGGCACGAGCCGGCTTCCCGCCTCCGCGTCCTCCGGGTTGTTGGCCACGCTCACCTGCTCGATCTGACCTTCGGGGTAGTTCTCGATCACCACCCGGAGCGGGTCGAGCACGGCGAAACGGCGGGAGGCGGTGCGGTTGAGGACCTCGCGCACGGCATGCTCGAGCATGCCGACCTCCACCACGCTGTCCGCCTTGGCCACCCCGATCATCGTCGCGAACGCGCGGATCCCCTCCGCCGGGAAGCCCCGGCGGCGCAGCCCCGAGATCGTGGGCATCCGCGGGTCGTCCCAGCCCCGGACGTGGCCCTCGTTGACGAGGCGCAGCAGGACGCGCTTGGACAGGACGGTGTAGGTGAGGTTGAGGCGCGCGAACTCGTACTGCCGGGGTCGCGACGGTACGGGCAGGTTCTCGATGAGCCAGTCGTACAGGGGCCGGTGGACTTCGAACTCGAGGGTGCAGATCGAGTGCGTCACGCCCTCGATTGCGTCGGACTGCCCGTGTGCGAAGTCGTATGTCGGGTAGATGCACCACGCGTCGCCCGTCCGCGGATGTGCCGCGTGGACGATGCGGTAGAGGACCGGGTCGCGCAGGTTGATGTTCGGGGCGGCCATGTCGATCCGGGCGCGCAGCACCCGCGCCCCGTTCGGGAACTCGCCCGCGCGCATCCGCTCGAAGAGCTCCAGGCTCTCCTCGACCGGGCGGTCCCGCCAGGGGCTGTTCCGGCCTGGTTCGGTGAGCGTGCCGCGGTGCTCGCGGATCTCGTCCGCGCTGAGGTCGTCCACGTAGGCCTTGCCGGTCCGGATGAGGTGCACGGCCCACTCGTAGAGCTGCTCGAAGTAGTCCGACGCGTGGTAGAGGTGCTCGCCCCAGTCGAACCCGAGCCAGCGGACGTCCGCCTCGATGGCGTCGATGTACTCCTGTTCTTCCTTGGTCGGGTTCGTGTCGTCGAAGCGGAGGTGGCAGCGGCCGCCAAACTCGCGCGCGATGCCGAAGTTGAGGCAGATCGACTTCGCGTGGCCGATGTGCAGGTAGCCGTTCGGCTCGGGCGGAAAGCGGGTGACGATCGTGGTGTGCCGGCCGCTCCGCACGTCGGCGGCCACGATCTCGCGGATGAAGTCGCCCCGCTCGGGCGTCGTTGGCGTGTCGGCGCTCACGAGAGCATCTTACCGTCGGTGGTAGCGCTCCATGAGCGCTGCGACGGCAGCGCGCGCCTCGGCCCACTCGGGCTCATCGCCGGAGACCTGGGCGTCGGTGCCCCAGCGTGCGACCTGCGTCATGGCGGTGACGATCGCGTCGTGCCGAGCGGCGCGCAGGCGACCTGCGTCCAGGACGCCCGTCACCAGATACCGCCGGACGACGTCGAACGGTGCGAGCCAGCGGCCGATTCGCACCCGGTAGCCTTCGCGGAGCGACTCGAGCCACTCGTCGTCGCCGACCGGCGCGTACTCGTGCTCGGCCTGGTGCGCGCGCAGCGGCACGCGGAGCCCGGGCCTGCGCAGGGAGGGCAAGCGGCCGTCATCGCCGGCCTGGACGTAGCAGATCGGACAGGCCATCGGCTCCGCGTCGGCGCGCGGCGCCTCGCCGAAGGGGAGGCCGCAGCGGCTGCAGAACGTCGCCCCCGGGTGGCGCGCAGGAGACCCGCACTGGAGGCAGACCGGAAGCGGTTCGATGGCCACCGGCGTCAGGCGAGGTCCGGCATCCGACCGGGCGCCGACTCGGCCTCACCGGGCACATGGCGAGGTCGTGGGGGCATGGGTGGATCGTGGCGCAGCGGGAGGCGCCGGCGCCATGGCCCGTGCGTCAGGGGGTTGCCGGTACTCCCAGCCGGCCGGCGGCCTGGGCGATGCCGCGCGACAGCGCGTCCCGGACCGGCCCGGACGGCCAGCCGAGGTGCGCTGCCGTGCCGGCCACCAGCTCGGCGGGCGGCGGACCGTCGGGATCGTGCCCGGCTGCACGGAGGTCCGGCCATCCGCGGCGCGCGACCTCGGCTAGGTACGCGATGTCGCCGAGCTGCCCGGCAGCGATGTCCCGGTCCACGGGCTCGCCGTGGCCGGGCACGATCGGGCCGTCGCCGGCGACGTCCAGGAGCTGGCCGAGCGTCGCCGGCCAGTCGAGAGGGAACGCGTCGCCGAACGAGGGCGGCGCGCCCTCCTCGACGAGGTCGCCGGCGAAGAGGACGCCCGCGTCGGGCACGAGCGCGACCACGTCGTGGCCGGTGTGGCCGCGGCCGAGGAACGAGACGTCCACGCGGCGGTTTCCCAGGTCGAGCGTGGTGCGGCGCTCGAAGACGCGGTCGGGCGGGTCGATCGGGGAGGCGAGCAGGTCGGGCGCGATCTCCGGCATGGCGGAGGCGACCTCCGCGCGCCGGGCAAGCCCGAGGTCGCGCATGAAGCGCGCGCAGCCGGCTTCCCCCCAGATCTCGCACGGCCTGAAGGCGGCGTTGCCGAGAACGTGGTCGAAGTGAGCGTGCGTGTTGAGCACGACGTGCGGGAGCGCGCTGACGTGGCGCAGATCGTCGAGCAGCTCGCGCGCCTGGACGAGGGTCGAGCGGGTGTCGATGACGAGCACGCGATCCCGGCCGACGACGGCACCGATCGTCTGGTCGAAGAATGCGAAGCGCCGGATGAAGACGCGATCGGCGATCTCGCGCCAGGGGTTCATGGGGCGGTGGCGACGAGCCGTGCCGCCGTCGGGCAGGCCGGCGCCGTGGAGCCGCTCACCGCGGCCGCGCGGCCGGCAGTTTCCTGCCGTGCGGGGCCGTCAGCCGGCGTGGATCGAGCTGAGACCATCGAGCGCGGCCCTCGCGGCATCGATGTCGTCCACCACGAAGCTGAACTGGGCCTGGTCGCCCCAGCGCCCGATGAACAGGTGCCCGTAGATGTTCACGCCGGCATCCGCGAGCCGACGCGCAACCCGGGCCATGCCGCCGGGCTGGTCGTCGACCTCGACGAGCAGGGACTCGCCCTCGATGAAGGCGTAGTGGCCGGCCTCGAGCACGGCGCGCGTGGCGACATCGTCCGAGGTCTTGAAGATGAGGTGGCCGCTGTCACCGATGCCGCCGCCGCCGATGGCCCGCAGGTCGACACCCTTCGCCGCGAGGGTCTCGGACAGGTCGGCCAGGGCTCCCGGACGGTTCGGAAGCTCGATCACGAACTGGTTGGCCATGCCCGTGGGCCCTCCCTGGTCTGGCTGCGCATTGGCGGCAAGTCTACGACCCCGGCGCGACGGAGCGCGACAGCGGGGCGCAACGGCCCGCCGCGGAAGACGACGGCCCGCCGGCAGATCACGACGGCCTGTCGCGGAAGACTACGGCCCGCCCCGGAGGACGCCACAATCACCCACCAGGAACTCGGCGCCAGCCGCCACCCGGAGGATCGACTCGTGGAACGCCCGGTCTTCGACGAGCGGACCAGCGTGCTCGTCCTCACGGGCGCCGGCATATCCGCCGAGTCCGGTCTGGCCACCTTTCGCGGAGCGGGCGGCCTGTGGGACGGCCAGCCGGTGGATCGTGTCGCGACGCCCGAGGCCTTCGAGGCCGACCCGGTGCTCGTGTGGCGCTTCTACTCGGAGCGTCGAGCCGGGGCTGCCGCGGCCCGTCCGAACCGGGCGCACCTGGCCCTCGCGGCGCTCGAGGAGCGCCTCGGCGACCGCTTCCTCCTGGCGACCCAGAACGTGGACGGGCTCCATCACCGGGCGGGCAGCCGCCGGGTGATCGAGGTGCACGGGTCGCTCTGGCGGACCCGCTGCTCGCGGTGTGCGGCACCGCCGTTCGAGGACCATGCCGACGTGTCGCCGCCGCTTCCGCGGTGTTCCCGCTGCGACGCGCTGCTGCGGCCGGCGATCGTCTGGTTCGGCGAGCTCCTGGACGCGGAAGACACCCGGCGGATCGAGCGGTTCATCGTGACCGCGTCGCGCGGCCGAGCCCGCCTCGTGTTCCTGGCCGTCGGGACGTCGGGGAACGTCTGGCCGGCCGCCGGATACGTCGGCCTCGCGCGGAGCGCGGGAGCCAGCACCTGGCTCGTCAACCTGGAGCCCGCGGACAACGCTGGGGCGTTCGAGAACTTCGTCCAGGGACGAGCCGGAGCGGTTCTGCCGGCGCTGCTGGGCGTCGAGATTCCCGGTCCGGCCGGGACGGTGCCGTGAGCGCGGGCTCGATCACCGCGGCCGCGGACCGCGCAGAGATCACACCGGCGGGTGATCGCGCGTCGTACCCTTAGCGGGGCACTGGTCGCGGCCGGGACCAGGCCCGTCCGCGTACCGGACGAGGAGGGAAGATGCGGCGTCGCTTGGCATTCCTGCTTGCTGGGGCGCTCGTCGTGGCGGCGTGTGGCGGCGGTTCCTCGTCGACGCCCGTTCCCTCGCCGTCGCCGACGCCCGCCCCGACCGATCTCTACGCCCAGTCGCCAGCCCCGAGCGCGGAGGCGAGCCCCTCGCCGCAGGCCTCGGCGGCGCCGACCACGCCGGCCGGTGGAACGACCTACAAGGTCAAGGCCGGCGACACCATGATCAAGATCGCCGCGAAGTACGGGATCAAGGTGGCTGCGCTCAAGGCTGCCAACCCGACCGTCGACCCGACCAGGATGAAGGTCGGGTCCATCCTCATCATCCCGTAGAAGTCGCGTCGCGGCCGCGCCGGCAGCTTGTGCCGGGCCTGCTGATCTGATCACGCGCGGCCGCGAGATCCGGGGCGCCGGAGCGCCCCGGGTATGCTTCCGGCGTGGTACCGACCGCCCGCCCGGCAGGCGTCCCTCCCGCCCCTGCGCGCGCTCTGCGCGCGGCGCTCCTCGCGTGGTTCGATCGCGAGGGCCGCGTCCTCGAGTTCCGCTCGGGAGGCCCGCCCGAGCCGTGGGCCGTCCTCGTCAGCGAGGTGATGACCCAGCAGACGCAGGTCGGCCGCGTCGATGCGAAGTGGCGGGCGTTCATGGACCGCTTCCCGACGCCGGCTTCGCTTTCGTCGGCGCCGACGGGCGACGTGATCCGCGCGTGGCGCGGGCTCGGCTACAACCGGCGAGCCATCGACCTGCAGCGGGCGGCCCGCGCGATCGTGGAGGCCGGCGGCGGCGTCCCGGGAGACGTTGCCCCTCTGGAAGGACTGCCCGGCGTCGGGCCCTACACGGCCCGCGCCGTGGCGGCGATCGCGTTCGGCCGGCCGGTGGGCGCCGTGGACGTGAACGTCCGGCGGGTGCTGAGCCGGCTCCTCGGGACCGGCGCGGGCCCGGCCTCACGGCGAGCGTTGCAGGCGGCCGCGGATGCGCTCGTCGATCCCGCCCGGCCCGCCGACTGGACGCACGCGGTCATGGACTTGGGTGCCACGATCTGTCGTCCGGCACGGCCGGCCTGCGCTGATTGCCCGCTGCGTGCCTGGTGCGAGTTCGCGTCGGGTGCCGTCCCGGCGGTGTCCGCGATGCAGCTCCGGCCTGCCCCGGAGACGCGGAGAGGTGTGCCGTTCCCAGCGACGACGCGCTGGCTTCGCGGCAGGATCGTGGAGCGCCTGTGCAGCGCGCCCCCCGGGACGAGCGTGACGTTTCGTGGCGCGCTCGGCGTCCACCCGCCGGCCGCCGTCTCCGCGGCCCTCGCTGCGCTCGCGGTTGAGGGGCTCGTGGAGCTCGACGGCGCCGACGCCGCCCGCCTCGCGGGTGAGCGAGCGTGACGGGACGGTCCAGGGCAGGCCAGCGGAACGTCGCCGTGCGGGCCGAGCCGCGCTCGCTCGGCAGCGCGGGCGCCCGCGACCCGATCGCCCGCGAGGTCCGGCTGCTCGGGGCGCTGCTCGGGCAGGTGCTCGCGGAGCAGGAGGGCCCGGCCGCCCTGGAGCTCGTCGAGCGGGTCCGCGAGCGGACCATCTCGCTGCGCCGCGAGGCGGACCCGGCGGTCCGCGAGGCGCTCGACCGGGAGCTCGCCACGCTTGGGACGCACGAGATCGCGATCCTGGCGCAGGCCTTCTCGACGTACTTCCGGCTGGTCAACCTGGCCGAGGAGAAGGAACGGGTGCGGCAGCTCCGCCGCCGGGCCCGGGCAGCCGGGAAGGTGCCGCTCGACGATTCGCTCGGCGACGCGGCCCTCCGGCTCCAGCGGGCCGGATTCTCCCGGCAGGCCGTCGAGGAACGCATGGGCGGCCTTCGGATCTCGCCCGTTCTGACGGCGCACCCGACGGAGGCGCGCCGCCGGACCGTGCTCGTCGCGCTGCGCCGGGCATACACCCTGCTCGACCGCCTGGACGACCCGCGCCTGACTCCAGCCGACGATGCCGAGGTTCGCCGGCGGCTCCGCGAGGAGATCACGCTCCTGTGGCGAACCGCCGACCTGCGCCATGACCGTCCGACGCCGCTCGACGAGGTCCGCTCGGCGATGGTCTTCTTCGACGCCACGATCTTCACTGCGACGCCGGACCTGTACCGGGCGGCCGACGAGTCCCTCGACGCGGCCTTCGGCGTCCACGACGGCGCGGGTGGCCGCGTGGGCTCGACCGGAACGACCGCGGACCAGGGGCAAACCGGGACTCGTCCGCCCGCAGTGCCGGCGTTCCTCGCCTGGGGCTCGTGGATCGGCAGCGACCGTGACGGTCACCCGTTCGTGACCGCCGAGACCACCATGGAGGCATTCCGCATCCAGGCCGATCACCTCCTCCACGGCTACGAGGCCGTCGCGACGCGGCTCATGGCGACGCTGGCGGCCCGCCCGCGCCCGGACGTCCCGCTCGCTCCCGCGCTCGTGCGCCGCCTGGCGCGCGATGGAGACGACCTGCCGGAGCTCATGCGCGAGATGGCGGCGCGCTTCCCGAACGAGCCGTACCGCCGGCGCCTGGGGGCGATCGCGGAACGGCTCCGCCGGACACGATCCTCCCTTGCGGTCCTGCCCGGGCCGACCGGGGGGCGCTACAGCCAGGCGGAGGAGCTGCTTGCCGAGCTCGGCGAGCTCCGCGACGCGCTGGTCGCGGACGGCCTCGAACGCCTGGCATTCGGGGCCCTGCAGGATTTCCGCTGGCAGGTGGAGACGTTCGGCTTCCACCTCGCCTCCCTCGAGGTGCGCCAGCATGCGAGCGTGCACCGCGCGGCCCGATCTGCGCTGGAGCTCGAGCCACCGGACCTTGGCCGCGAGGTCGCGCCCGGCGTCAGCGCCGCGGAAGTGCTGGCCACCTTCCGCGCGATGGCGGCGCTCCAGCGGCGGGCCGGCGAGGCGGCGATCCACCGCTACGTGATCAGCTTCACGACCGGACCGGAGGACCTCGCGACGGTTCGCTGGCTGGCCGCGCGGGCAGCGGACCCGGCGATCCCGCCCGGCGCGACGAGCGGCCTGCCGGCGGGCACACCGGTCCTGGACATCGTGCCGCTCTTCGAGTCTGCCGAGGCCCTGGAGGCGGCCGGGACGATCCTCGCTGCGCTCGCCGCCGACCCGGCCTACCGGGAGCACCTCCACGGTCGCGGCGACCGGCAGGAAGTGATGCTGGGCTACTCGGACTCGAACAAGGAGTCCGGGTATGTCGCGGCGAACTGGCTCCTCTACCGCGCCCAGGAGGAACTGGTCGCGACGGCGCGGGCGAACGGCCTGGAGCTGACCCTGTTCCACGGCCGCGGCGGCGCGATCGGTCGAGGGGGAGGGCCCACGCACCGCGCGGTCCTGGCGGCGCCGCCCGGGGCGGTGGACGGCCGGCTCAAGCTCACCGAGCAGGGCGAGGTGATCGCCACCCGCTACGCGAACCCGGTGATCGCCCGGCGCAACCTCGAGCAGGTGACATCGGCCACCTTGCTCGCCGCGGCCCAGCTTGCCGACGAGAGCGTCACGGCGGGCCGCAGCGACCGTGCCGGCGGGGGCCTCCAGCCCGAACGGGAGGCCGCGGCGACGGGGCGAGCCGTGATGGAGGAGCTGGCCGCGGAGGCCTTCCACGCGTACCGCGCCCTGGTCTGGGACGACGCGCGGTTCGAGCGAGTCTTCGGCACCTCGACCCCGATCACGGAGATCGCCGGCCTCCGCCTCGGCTCGCGGCCGGCGGCACGGGGCCAGGGATCCCCGGCCCCCGCAGCGTTGCCCACCGGCGCCGTGCCGGCGAGCGAGGCGCCGCGCGTCTCGCTCGGCTCGCTGCGGGCCATCCCGTGGGTCTTTGCCTGGACGCAGGTGCGGCTCAACCTGCCCGGCTGGTTCGGGCTCGGGAGCGCGCTGGCCGCATTCGAGCGGGCGCATGGAGAGGCCGGCCTGGCCGAGCTCTCGGCGCTGTACCGGCGCTGGCCGTTCTTCCGCGGCCTGCTCCAGAACGCGGAGGTGGCCCTCGCGGGGAGTGACATGGCGGTCGGCCGGCGATATGCGGCCCTGGCGGGCGCGGAGGGCACGCGGCTCGCCGACGAGCTGGCAGCCGAGCACGGCCGGGCCGTCCGCCTGGTGCTGCGGATCTCGGGTCATGCCGGCCTCCTGGATGGGTCGCCCGCCATGCAGCGCTCGCTGGCGCTTCGAGCGCCGTACCTCGATCCGCTCAACGAGCTCCAGGTCCTGTTGCTTGGTCGCCTCCGCGGCCTGCCGGACGGTCACCCGGCGCGCGCGGAGCTGGAGCGCCTGGTGGGCCTGACGATCAGCGGGATCGCGGCAGGCCTGCAGGGGACCGGGTAGGGGAGCGACGGGCAGCCCGGCGAGGTGCCAGCGGGGCGGGCCGTGACTCCATCGAGAGAGGCCGTGACTCCATCGGGAGGGGCAACGCCCCGCGATCCGACCGGCTACGCTGGCTGCCTTCCATGCCGAGCCCCGATCGTTCCGTCAGCGCTCCGCACGTCGCCCGCCTCCCGGCCGACGACGCGTCGCTCTTCGAGCTGGATCTCGCGGGGCTTGCCGCGCGCTGGTCGGATGCGATGGCCCTGGCGCCGATGACGGCCGCCGCGATGACCGGGGCCGATGCCAAGGCGCAGCGGCTGGGCGTCAGCGGGGCCCGCCTGATGGAGCATGCCGGGACCGCCGTCGCCGCCACCGCGCGGGCGCTGATCGCCGCCGTCGCGGCCTCCGGGACGGCGCGGCCCGAGCCGGCCGAGCGCCACCCGACGGGCCCGGTGCTGGTCCTGTGCGGGCCCGGCAACAACGGCGGGGACGGCCTCGTCGCCGCCCGCAGGCTGGCCGCGCACGGGATCCGGGTGGCGGCGGTGCTCGTCTCGTCGGCATCGCGCCCGGGCACGCCGGATGCGGCCCGGAACTGGGATCGGCTCGGCGCGGCCCCGCTGGTGGAGCGGATTCACGCTCCCGTGGCCCGCGACCTCGCCACGCTCGGCCAGGGAATCGAGCGGTCCGCGCTCGTGATCGACGCCCTGCTCGGGACGGGTGTGCGGGGCAGCCTGCGCGAGCCGATTCGGATCGCCGTGGAACTGTGCATCCGCGCGCGGGCCGCGGGCGTGCCGATCCTCGCCGTGGACACCCCGACCGCGTGCGACCTCACCTCCGGTGAGCTGTCCGACCCGGTCGTGCGGGCCGATGTCACGGTGACCTTCCACCGGCCCAAGACCGGGCTCCTGACCCGGCGCGGCCGCCTGGTCGCGGGCCGCGTCCTGGTTGCGCCGATCGGGATCCCTGCCGAAGCAGACCATGGCTGAGCGGCCGGCGGGCTCCGCCTGGCGCGATGCCCTGGTCATCGGGAGCGCCGTGGTGGCCGCGGTCCTGGCGGTCGAGCTGGCGAGTGCGACGCTCACTCCGGTCCATGACGCGTTCGCCCGGTTCCCGACCACGATCGTGATCCTCGTCGCCGGGACGCTGGGAATTCTCGCCGCCGCCATCCTTCGCCGCCCGGGGTAGCGGCCGATGCCGCCCCGCGCGGGTAACCCGCCCCGGGACGGCGAACGGCGACGCCGCGGACGTGCAGCCGCGAAGCGGACCGGACGAGGGCCCGGCCCAGGAAGCGTGCCGAGGGCGGCTACGAGGCTTCGGGCGTGCCCCCGCCCTTGAGCGCGGCGAGGCGAGCCTCGACGTCCGCGTCGGCCGACGCATCCTGCAGGCTGTCGAACTGCGCGTCGAGCGAGCTCGCGGCCACCTCCTGCATGCCGCGCACCTGCGCCTCGTCGCGGCGGATCTTCTCCTCGAAGCGCGAAACCTCGCTGGTCGGATCCGTCGCGTTGATGCTCTTCAGCGACTGCTGGACCCTGGCCTGGGCATCGGTCATCTTCGCCCGGGCGACGAGCTCGTTGCGCTTCTGGACCAGCTCCTCGCGCTTGGCACGCATGCCGTTGAGGCCTTCCTTGAGCTGGTCGGTGAGCTGGGTCTGGGAGGCGATCTGGGTGGCCAGGGTCCTGGCCTGGTTCTCGAAGCCGATCTGGCGCTTGAGGGCGATCTTGGCGAGGTCGTCGAACCTGTCTGCCTCGGCCGTGGTGCCGGCCGTTCGGAGCTCGTCTGCCTTGCGCGAGGCCGCGAGGGCCTTGGCGCCCCACTCGGCGACGCCGTCCTGGGCCTGCTTCGCGTCGTCCTCGGCGAGGCGCAGGTTGCCGATCGTCTGGGCGACCGCCTGCTCGGCCTCGGCGATGTTGTTCGTGTAGTCCCGGACCAGCTGGTCGAGCATCTTCTCGGGGTCCTCGGCGCCGTCGATCAGCGCGTTGACGTTTGCCCTGACCAGGTTCCCGATCCGCCCGAGGATGTTGTCGCTCATCGGAGTGCGTCCCTTCCTATCGTTACGGCGTCACCGGCCGATCCGGTGGCGCACAGCATTCGTGAGGTCGATCCGGGCGCGGGGACGCGCCGCCGGCGCCCTCCATGCTACGCCCGAGCGCTACCAGCGACCGCCGCCCGACGACCCGCCTCCCCAGTGCCCGCCGCCGGATGAGCCGCCGCCACCCCAGCCGCCGCCGAACCCCCCGCCGCCGAAGCCGCCGAGCCCGCCGAACCCGCCGCGTCGACCCCCTCCCATGAGCATGCCGCCGATGATGCCGCCGACGAGCGCCCCGGCGATGTCGCCGCCGGCACCCCCGCCGCCGCCCCGCCCGCCACCGTGCCAGGGATCGTCGTACCGGCCGTAGTCGTCCTGGGCCGCCGCGTACGCGGCGTTGGCCAGGCCGGTCGCCTGGTCGGCTTCGCTCGCGGCGCCGCCCGGGTCCGTGGCGCCGGACGCCAGGGCCTGGTCCAGGTGGCGCTGCGCCTCGGCGACGCGCGTGCGAGCCTCGCTGCCGACCGCGCCTCGCCGCGTGGCAATGAAGTCCGTCGCGCGCGTGAGGGAGGCCTGGGCTGCCTTGATGGAGGCGTCGAGGCGGGCCGCATCCCGGGCACGTTGCTCGGCGGCGGTGCGCAGCGTCGCAAGGATGTCGTCGGCGATCGCGTGGGCCTGGCTCGCCTGCTGGAATGCCGCGCCGACGTCCGGCTTCGGGCCGGCGAGCGCTACGCGCGGACCACGCAGCAGCGTGTCCGCCTGCGCGAGCCGCGCGGCAAGCGCGGGATCGGGCGACCCGGCACTCGCCTTCGTGGCCTGGGCGAGGTCCGCCTCCGCGTCGGCCAGCATCTGGTCGACCTTCGCCTTCGCCTCGTCCAGCTGCGTGGCGAGTCGGTCGATGCCGTCGAGAAACGCGGTCCCCTGGCCGAGTGCATCCTGTCCCAGGCGTGCGGCGCGCGCGGCAGTCTGCCCGTCGTTCGCCGCCAACGCCTTCGTGCCGTGTTCCACCCCTTCGCGAACAGCGGCAATGCGCCGGCCCGCCTCGTCGATGTTCGGGGCGACGGACTGCCAGCTCGCGTCCGCGTACGCGCCGAGCCGGGTCATCACCAGCTGCGACGCGGGGACCCGGGCCTCGAGGGCGTCGGCCTGCGCCGGCAGCGCGGCAAGGATCTGGGGCGCCTTGGCCTCGATCTCGCGGAGCTTCTCGAATTCGTCCTTGACGTCGTCGAGCGCGGCCTGCGCGTGGCGGCAGCCCCGCGCCAGGTCCTCCAGCATCCGGCGGTGGGTGGCCGCGTCCTCGGGAACGGCGTCGTCGAGCTGCTGGCGGATCCTGAACGAGGCAGCCAGGTCCGACTTGGCGCCGGTGATCGCCGCCTGGAACGGTGCGATCGCGTCGTCTCCGAACTCCGCCTGGGCGAAGCAGAGCTCCTGTTCGCTGTCGCGGACCGCGTCGTCGGTCTCCACGAGGGTCTGGTTGGCGAGCTTCTCGAGGTCCAGCGTCTTCATCGCCGCGATGTCGTCGACTGGAGCGCCCGACGGCGCAGCGCCCGCGGCCTCGCGCGCGCCTGCGGGCTTCCTCCCGTACAGGAACCACCAGCCCGCCACCGCGAGCAGGCCGACGATGAGCAGGATCGCGACGAGGGTGCCGATCGGCGAGCTGCCCCCCGATCCGCCGGAGCCGGCGCCTGCGGCGGCGGCAGGCGTTCCGGACGCTGCCGAGCCGGACGTGCCGCTCATCGCAAGGTGGATGCCCGTCACGGTCGCGAGGATGGCGCCGGCGTTGTCGCCGGATTGGAGCGAGGGCTCGAGGTCCTTGCCCAGGATGGACTCCAGCTTGGTGTTCGCCAGGGGGATGGCGCCCGATTTCCAGTAGCCGTAGGCGTGGTCGCTCATGGCGATCACGAGCAGCAGGTCGTTGCCGCTGAAGCCGCTGAGCGCGGCAGCCTGGGTCGCGAAGTCCGGCGCGGAGAGGGTCCCGGTCGTGTCCGTGAACCAGACCCAGAGCTGCACGTTGTCCGTCTTCTGGAGGTTGTCGAGCGGCTGTTGCAGCGTGCTCGCGGCGCCTGCCAGGGCGGAGACGTCGTCGGTGACCTGGGTCGCGAGGCGCCGCGGGCTCGAGCCAAGAGCGGTGGATGCCACGAGGACCGTGAGCAGGAGCGCGCCGGCGAGCGCCCGGGCCGCGCGGATCGCGGTGGCCCCGCGTGATGGTCGAAGGATGGAGCTCGGCATGGTGGCTGTGTCCCCTGCATGGACCGGCGTTCGCGGTGTTCGGGACCATTGTCGCGCGAGACACGCGACCGTGGCGGCCGCTTCTGGGCGGCGCCCCTCGACGACAGGTGCGCCGGCCGCACCTCGCTGGTCCTCGGGCACGTTTGCGCGCCCATGATGGGCCCGCGTACCATCGACAGCGTGATCCATCCCCAACCGGTCGGGCCGCTCGGCCCGTGCCCGGATCGGCGCTCGTCGCGTGTCGCGCCCGGCTGGTGCGATCCCGCCGGCGCCCGAAAGGTGCCCTGACCCATGGCCGTCGGCTCGTCCAACTCGTTCGACCTCGTGGTGCTCGGCGCCGGAACCGGGGGCTACTCGGCTGCCTTCCGGGCGGCCCAGCTCGGGATGAAGGTTGCCCTGGTCGATGCCGACAAGATCGGGGGGACGTGCCTGCATCGGGGCTGCATCCCCACGAAGGCGCTCCTCGAATCGGCCGACTTCGCCCACCGTGTCCGGAGCAAGAGTCGCGAGCTGGGGGTCATGATCTCGGGCGAGACGTCGATCGACTACGCGGCGATCGCGGCCCGCAAGGACCAGGTGGTCCGCCGCATGTGGACCGGGCTCAAGGGGCTGGTCGGCAAGAACAAGGTCGAGTGGATCGCCGGGCGCGGCCGCCTCGAAGGCCCGGGCAGGGTCCGGGTCCGGCTGCACGGCGAGGACGGGGCGCCGGGCGCCGGCGGCGAGCGCGTGCTCGAGGCGACGGACGTGATTCTCGCCACCGGATCGCGCGTCAAGAGCCTGCCCGGGATCACCCCGGACGGCGTCCGCATTCTCACCTCCGACGACGTGCTCCGGTTCGTGGAGCTGCCGGCCAGCATGGTCATCGTCGGGGCCGGCGCGGTGGGCTGCGAGTTCGCCTCCTGCTTCCACGACCTCGGCGTGACCGTGACGCTCCTCGAGTATCTCCCGGCCATCGTCCCGCTCGAGGACCGCGACGTCTCCAAGGAGCTGGAGCGGAGCTTCCGCCGGAGGGGAATCGAGGTCGTCACCAGGGCCCGGTTCGACGTCGGGTCGCTCGTGGTCGGCGAGGACGGGGTCCGGCTGACCCTGGGGCCGGACGGCGGCGAGGCGAAGGAGGTCGCCGCCGAGGTCATCCTGGTGGCCACCGGGCGCGCTGCCAATATCGAGGACATCGGGCTCGAGACGACGCGCGTCGCAACCGACCGCGGCATCATCGTCGTGGACGGGCACATGCGAACCGCCGAGCCGCACGTGTGGGCCATCGGCGACATCGTGGGCGGGCTCTGGCTCGCGCACACGGCAGCGCACGAAGGGCTGACCGCGGTCCACACCATCGCCGGCGACCCGGACGTCCATGCCATGGACTACGCGGCCCAGCCGCGGGCGACCTATTGCCGGCCGGAGATCGCCTCCGTCGGGCTGACCGAGCAGGAATGCGAGGAGCGCGGGCTGCCGGTCAAGGTCGGGAAGGTCCCCTTTCAGGCGATCGCGAAGGCCGTGATCGGCGGCGAGTACGAGGGGTTCGCCAAGGTGATCGGGCACGCGGAGACGGGCGACACGCTCGGCGTCCACCTGATCGGCCCGCATGCCACGGACCTGATCGCGGAGGCGTCCCTCGCCGGGACGCTCCAGGCCCAGCCGTGGGAGATCGGCGCGGCGACGCACCCGCATCCGACGCTCTCCGAGATCGTCGGCGAGGCCGCCATGGCCGTGGACGGGCGGGCCATCAACTTCTGAGCCAGCCCGCGCCGCGGGCGCCGGTGGCGGCAGTTCGCCTTTCCGCGTGTACAGTCGCGGCGTGACGAACCTCCCGATTCCGATCCCGCCGGACCCGGTCGGCCGCTCGGGGCTGCCCGCCGCGCGTCTGCTCGAGATCTACCGACTGATCGCGCTGGCGCGCGCCCTCGACGAGCGCGCCTGGATCCTGAACCGGTCGGGCCGTGTCCACTTCGTCATCAGCGCCCAGGGCCACGAGGGCGCCGAGGCCGGCCTGTGTGCAGCGCTGACGCCGGGCCGCGACTGGCTCCTGCCGTACTACCGCTCGATGGCCGCCGTGCTCGCGTTCGGGATGACACCCCGCGAGGTGATGCTCGCGCAGTTCGGGCGGGCCGACGATCCGGGATCGGGCGGTCGCCAGATGCCCGCCCACTACGGTGGCGCTGCGCGCCGGATCTACACGAGCTCGTCCCCGGTCGGGACGCAGGCGCTCCACGCCGCAGGGATCGCGCTCGCCGCCAGGCTGCGCCGCGAGTTGCAGGTTGCGGTGGTGATGATGGGCGAGGGCGCGTCCAACCAGGGTGACGTGCACGAGGCCCTCAACTTCGCCGGGATCCACCGCCTCCCGATGGTCCTGGTCGTCGAGAACAACGGCTACGCGATCAGCGTGCCGGCGGAGAAGGAGGTCGCGGTCCGCGACGTCGCGGTCCGGGCGGCCGGCTACGACATGCCCGGCGTGGTCGTGGAGGGGACGGACGTCCTGGGATGCTACCTGGCGATGCGGGATGCGGTGGCGCGGGCGCTCGCCGGCGACGGCCCGACCTTGATCGAGGCAAAGGTCACCCGCCTGACGGGGCACTCGTCCGATGACCAGCAGTCGAAGTACCGCACGCAGGCGGACCTGGCGGAAGGGCGCGGGCGCGACCCGCTGCCTGCCTTCCGCGACGAGCTCCGCGCGGCCGGCGTTCTGGACGCGAGCACCGAGGTGGCGATCGCGGCCGAGGTTCGAGCGCTCGTCGACGACGCCACGGACTTCGCCGAGGCCGCCGCCGAGCCGGACCCGGCCACGCTGACACGCCACGTCTACGCGGAGCCGCTCGAGACCTCGACCTCCGCGATGCCCGCAGCGCCCGCGCCGCGGTCCGGCCGGGAGCGCCCCTGATGGCCGTCCGAACCTTCATCGAGGCGATCCGCGAGGGCCTCCGCGACGAGATGCGCCGGGACACCTCCGTCGTCGTGCTGGGGGAGGATGTCGGCAAGAAGGGCGGCGTCTTCTTTGCGACCGACGGGCTGTGGGCGGAGTTCGGCGACGACCGCGTGATCGACACGCCGCTCACCGAGTCGATGATCGCCGGGGTGAGCGTCGGGGCGGCGGCGAACGGCCTCCGCCCGGTCGCCGAGATCCAGTTTGCGGACTTCATCTTCCCCGCCATGAACCAGATCGTCGAGGAGGCGGCCCGGATCCGCTATCGGAGCAACGGCACGTTCGGCTGCGCGATCACGATTCGGGCGCCCTTCGGGGCCGGCGTCCACGGCGCGCTCTACCACAGCCAGTCGGTGGAGGCGTTCTTCGCCCACGTGCCGGGCCTGAAAGTGGTGATCCCCTCGACGCCCTACGACGCGAAGGGGCTTCTCCGGTCCTCGATCCGGGACCCCGACCCGGTGATCTTCCTGGAGCACAAGAAGCTGTACCGGGGCGTCCGCGGCGAGGTGCCCGACGGGGAGTACGCCGTCCCGCTCGGGCGCGCCACCGTGACACGGGAGGGAAGCCGCGTCACGCTGGTCGCGTACGGGCTGATGGTCCACTACGCGCTCGACGCCGCGGCCCGCGTGGCGGGGGAAGGGATCGAGACCGAGGTCGTGGACCTGCGCACGATCCGCCCGCTCGACGCGGAGACGGTGCTGGCGTCCGTGCGCAAGACGGGCAAGTGCCTCGTGGTCCACGAGGACAACCGGTTCGGTGGCTTCGGGGCGGAGGTCGCGGCGCTCGTCGCCGAGGAGGCCTTTGACTACCTCGACGGCCCGGTTACCCGGCTCGCCGGGCCGGAGTCGCCCGCCACCCCCTATGCGAGCGTCCTGGAGGACGCCTTCCTCCTCACGCCGGAGAAGATCGCGGACGCGATCCGGACCCTCGCGGCGTACTGACGCGGCGTACTGACGTGGCGTCCTGACCGATGGGCCATCGCCCGGGGCGTGACGGCGGCCCTGCACCGGGCATCGCAGCACCGCCGGGTGCCCGCTTCGCAGCACCGCCGAGCGGCGCGCATGCCCCCGGACGCGAGATGGGCCAAACTAGCGGGGTCGGGCGCCGTCCCCGATCGGGCATGGCGGGCGAGCACGAGAAGCGGGACAGATCCGTCGAGGAGGACCGAGTGGCGAAGGTCACGATGCCGCAGCTGGGCGAGAGCGTGGCCGAGGGCACCATCGGCCGGTGGCTCAAGAAGGTGGGGGATCGGATCGAGAAGTACGAACCGATCGTCGAGGTCGTCACCGACAAGGTCAACGCGGAGGTCCCGTCGCCGTTCGACGGCGTGCTGACCGCGATCCTCGTGGAGGAGGGCGCGACCGTCCCGAACAACGCGGAGATCGCCGAGATCGAAACGTCGGACGCCCTTTCGGTGCCCGACCAGGCCGCAGCCGCGGAAGCGTCCACGCCGGCGACCCCGCCGGGCGCGGGCGTAGCCGCGGTGTTGCCCGCTCGCGGCGGGGCCGCCGGTGAGCCGCCGCGAGCGACGTTGCCGGCCCCCGAGGCCCAGGGACCCGCGCCGGTCCCGACGACGGTTCCCGCCGGCGGCGACCCGGACGCGCGGATGACGCCGGCCGTGCGGAGGCTGCTCCGCGAGCACAACCTCTTGGCGGCCCAGGTCCCCGGCACGGGCGGCGGCGGGCGGATCACCCGCGACGACGTCCTCGCGGTCGTCGAGCTGCTCCGCACCGGCGGGGCACGCCCCGGCGCTGGCGAAGCGGGACGGGGAGCGCCCGTGACGACGGCCATCGCCGCACCCGTCACGGGTCCGGCGCCTACCGTCGTTGCCTCGCCCATCGTCTTCCCGCCCGGCGCGGACGAGGTCCTCGTCCCGATGACCAAGATGCGGAAGGGAATCGCCGCCCAGATGACGCGCGCCCTGCAGGTGCCGCACGCGTACGTCCACGTCGAGGTGGACGTCACCAACCTGGTCCGGCTGCGCGACTCGGTCAAGCGCGAATACCAGGCGCGCGAGGGCATCAGCCTGAGCTACGTCCCCTTCGTGATGAAAGCCGTCGTGGAGGCGCTCCGCAAGCAGCCGACCTTCAACGCGGTCTGGACCGAGGAAGGGCTCATGGCTCGGCGCCGCGTCAACGTGGGCGTCGCGGTGGCCGTCGACGACGGGCTGATCGTGCCGGTGATCCGCGACGTCGACCAGCTCTCCATCAACGGGATCAACCGGGCCATCGCGGAGGTCGCGGTCCGTGCGCGGGCCAACCGGTTCCGCTCCGACGATTTCGGGGGCGGGACGTTCACCCTGGACAACACGGGCTGGTTCGGCAGCAACCTGACGATGCCGATCATCAACGTCCCGGAGGTCGCCATCCTGACGATGGAGGCGATCACGAAGCGGCCCGTGGTGACCGAGACGCCGCAGGGAGACGCGATCGCGATCCGGCCGGTCATGAACATGGTGATCGGGATCGACCATCGGGCCAACGACGGCGCCCAGGCAGGCTTCTTCCTGCGCGACGTCAAGGCATGGCTGGAGGGCGTCGGCCCGGAGACCGCGGTCTACTAGGCGCTGCCCGGGTCGCGTCGCGGGGCCCGCCGCCGGGGAGCCCGCGCCGGAGCCCGCTCCGGGGCCCGTCTCGGCCCGCGCCGTACACTGGCAGACGATGAACCGCGACCTGCCCATCCTCGTGCTGCCCGCCCCGGACGCGGCGGACCAGGGAGCCCCCGCCCGCCGCCACCCGGACTGGCTGAAGGCCAGGATCGGCTCCGGGCACGAGTACCAGGATCTTCGCCGCCTGCTGCGGACGCAGAATCTCAACACGGTCTGCGAGGAGGCCCGCTGCCCCAACCTCGGGGAGTGCTGGGACCAGCGCACGGCGACCGTGATGATCCTGGGCGACACGTGCACCCGGGCCTGTGGTTTCTGCGCCGTCAAGACGGGCCGGCCGACGTGGTTCGATCCCGACGAGCCGCGCCGCGTGGCGGAGGCGGTGGCCGCGATGGGCCTGGAGCACGTGGTCGTCACCTCGGTCGCTCGCGACGACCTGCCCGACGGCGGGGCGAGCGTCTTTGCGGAGACGATCAGGCGCCTTCGGGAGCGCTGTCCGGGCATGGGCGTGGAGGTGCTGATTCCCGACTTCAACGGCCAGGCGGCGCCGCTCCGGGCCGTCATGGAGGCCGGTCCGGACATCCTGAACCACAACATCGAGACGGTGGAGCGGCTCCAGGGTCCGGTCCGGAAGCGGGCCCGCTACGACCGCAGCCTGGGCGTCCTGGCGCGCGCGAAGGCGCACGCAGCCGAGCTGGGTCGGGCCGCCCACACGAAGAGCTCGATCATGGTCGGCCTGGGCGAGGAACGCGAGGAGCTCTCGCAGGCCTTCCGCGACCTGCGCGCCGTGGAATGCGACATCCTCACCCTTGGCCAGTACCTCCGGCCGAGCGTGGCCCACCTGCCGCTGGTCCGCTACTACCATCCCGACGAGTTCGCGGAGATGAAGGCCGAGGCGCTCGGGCTGGGCTTCCGGCACGTCGAGGCCGGACCGCTCGTCCGCTCGTCGTACCACGCCCGCGACCAGGTCCCGGGCGCCGCGCTGCGGGCGCTCCAGCGCCGACAGGCGACGCTGGACGCCGAGGGGCGAGTGATCCCGGCCTGATCCGGGCTCGCGGCGGTCGCGTCAGAGGATCTTCGAGAGGAAGCTCTTCGTGCGCTCGTGCATGGGGTTGGTGAAGAAGTGCTCGGGCGTGCCTTCCTCGATGATCTGGCCGTCGTCCATCATCACGACCCGGTCGGCGGCCTCGCGGGCAAAGCCCATCTCGTGGGTCACGACGATCATCGTCATGCCCTCGCGGGCGAGCTCCTTGATGACCTCGAGCACCTCGCCGATCATCTCGGGGTCGAGCGCGGAGGTCGGCTCGTCGAAGAGCATGAGGGCGGGCTTCATCGCCAGCGCCCGCGCGATCGCGACGCGCTGCTGCTGACCGCCCGACAGCTGGGTGGGGTAGACGTTCTCCTTGGCGGACAGGCCGACCCGCGCGAGGAGCGCCCGGCCCATCTCGATGGCCTCCGCGGACGGAACCTTTCGCACGAGGACCGGGGCCTCGATGATGTTCTCGAGCGCCGTCATGTGCGGGAAGAGATTGAAGCGCTGGAAGACCATCCCGATCTCCTGGCGCTGTTTCGAGATGTTCTTCTCGCGATCCTCGACCAGCTTCCCGTCCACCTCGCGGTAGCCGATGAGATGGCCGTTCACGAAGATCCTGCCGCCCTGGATCTTCTCGAGGTGATTGACGCAGCGGATGAAGGTGGTCTTGCCCGAGCCCGAGGCACCGATGACGACGACCACCTCCTGCCGCTTGACCGTCATCGACACGCCCTTGAGGACGTGGAGCCTGCCGAACCACTTCTCGACGTCGCTGGCCTCGACCACCACCTCGGTCGGCGGCAGCGGCACGCCGCCGATGGCGGCGAGCAGATCGCGGGGCTTCTCCAGCGTCATCAGCGCCCTCCGCTGACAAGCGAAACGTCCTCGGCGGCCGCGCTGCCCCGGCCGAACAGGCGGTCGACGAATCCCGGCCCGGCGTTCGCGCTGCCGGCGGTTCCCTTGGCCAGACGTCGCTCGATCCATGCCTGGATGACGCTCCAGATGGTGGTCAGCAGGAGGAACCAGACGGCGGCCGCAAGGTAGAACTCGAACGGGGCGAAGTAGTTGCCCTGCTTTCGGTTGAAGACCGTGTACAGCTCCGGGACGCTGATCAGGACCAGCAGGGACGTCGTCTTGAGCATGTTGTTGAACTCGTTGCCCAGGGGCGGCACGATCACCCGGGCCGCCTGGGGGAGCACGATCCGGCGCATCCCCTGGCCATACGTCATCCCCAGCGACTTGGCCGCCTCCATTTGGCCGGGGTCGATCGCGAGGATTCCCGCCCGGACGATCTCGGCGAAGTACGCTCCTTCGTTCACGCCCAGGGCAAAGACGCCCGCCTGGACCGCGCCGTCGATCTTGATCCCCAGGAAATCGATGGTCGGCCAGCCGTAGATGTGGGCGACGCTCAGGCCGAAGTAGAAGAGGACGATCTGGACGACGAGTGGGGTGCCCCGGAAGAGCCAGATGTACACGTTGGCGATGATCCGGAACGGCCGGAACTTCGCCATCTTGGCGAGAGCCGCGAACGTGCCCAGGGTCACCCCGATGATCTGGCTCGTGATCGCGATCGACACGGTCAGCCAGAGCCCGTTCTGGATCTGGGCGTCCGGGTGAAAGACCGAGTCGAAGAAGTAGTTCCAGTTGAGGTGGACGGTGCTCGACGCATTGGACGAGCAGCCCGCGGCCAGGATGGCGATGACAGCGACCCCGACCGGCGCGATGGCCGGCCGGAGTCGCTGCGTGAGCGGGCGATGCGCGGGGCTGGGCATCCCGGCGGGTCGTGCGCTACTTGATCTTGTTGAGCTGCCCGGCGACGTCGGCCGTGATCGCGCCGCTCTGCACGCCGTACTTGGTCAGGATCTGCAGGTACGTCCCGTCGTTGATCAACGAGACGAGCGCCGCCTGGACCGCGGTCACGAGGTCCTTGTGGGAGGCGTCGTTGGCGACGCTGATCCCTTCCAGCGCGGGCTGGAGGGGCGGGATCGGCGCGAGGTCGAACTGGTCGGCGTGCTGGACCGTGTAGTAGCCCGCGACCGGCGAGTCGGCAAAGTACGCGTCGACCTGTCCGGCCTGAAGCGCGAGGAGGGCGTCGCTGTCCTTCTCGAACTCCTTGGCGTTGATCGCCGGCTTGCCGGCCTTGGTGCAGGCTTGGGTCAGGCCGAGGCCCTTGTAGTCACCGGTCCCCTGGAGGTAGTTGATCTCCGTCGTGCCGGTCTCGGCGGCGATGTTCAGGCCGCACAGGCTGTCCGTCGAGGTGATCCCCTTGGGGTTCCCCTTGGCGACCACGAACGACTGGCCGGCCTGGAAGAACGGGATCATGTCGACCTGCTTGATCCGGTCGCTCGTGATGTTCTGGGCCGACATGATGATGTCGCACTTGCCGCCCTGGAGTGCGGCGATGATCGTGTCGAAGACCGTGTTGTTGACCGTGTCGGTCAGGCCGAGCCGGGTCGCGATCGCCGCGCCGAGGTCGATGTCGGAGCCGGTCGGGTTGCCGTTGGCGTCGAAGAACTCCTGCGGCGGATAGGGGATGTCGGAGCAGATGGTCAGCTTGCCCGCGGTGACGAGCTCCGCTGCCGGGACCGTCGCCACGGGGCTGGGGGCCGCGGATGGGGATGCCGCCGGTGATGGAGAGGCGGCCGGCGATGCGGCCGCGCTCGGGGAAACGGCTGCCGCGGGCGATGGCGATGCGGCGGGAGCCGGGGTCGGCGTGGCGCTGCCGGAGCATGCAGCAAGGGCGATGGCCATCGCGCCAGCAAGCGCGAGGACCCGGGTACCGGACGCGTACATGGACTCCTCCTCGTGCGACGGCGAGGCATGACCCCGACTTCGTCGCCTGTTCATGTTCCCTCGCCGGCACTCGGCCGACGAGCCGTCGACGGGGCGCGTGTCAGTGCGGCATACCGTACCGCATGTCGATGCGCGGCACACCCATTCCGCGATGGTGACCGATGGCCCGCGGTCCCGAAGGCGTCCGTCGCCGTCGGGACCATCGCCGTCGCCTCCGCCCGGGGATATCCTGTCGCCATGACCCGACTGCTCTCCCGCAAGACCCCGTTGGCCGAGCTCCATTGCCACCTGGGGGGCGCGGTGACGCCGGCGGTCATGTGGGGGATCGCCCACAGCCAGGGGATCCGGCTCCCGACCAAGGACTACTGGGAATTCCGCGACATGATCACGGTCTCTCCCCGGCACGGCCGCTCCTTCGACGGCTACCTTGACCTCTTCCACTGGACGGAGCTGATCCAGTCATCGCCGATCGCCATCGAGCGCTCTGTCTACGAGGTGGTGGGCGGGGCGTACCGTAAGAACAACGTCACGACGATGGAGCTCCGCTTCAACCCGATGAAGCGGAACCGCGGCGGCGAGCAGGACCTCGACCACATCATCGCGGCCGCGATGCGGGGGATGGACCGGGCGGTGCTGGAGTACCCGATCAGGCCGGGATTGATCCTCTGCCTCGACCGCGCCTTTCCCTACCAGCTCAACGAGATCATCGCCGAGAAGGCGATCAGCGGACGCGACCGGGGGATCGTGGGCATCGACATCGCGGGCCCCGAGTCGTCCGGCTTCCGGGTCAAGGAGTACCACCGGCTCTTCCAGCGGGTTCGCCGGCACCACCTCGGGATCACCGTCCACACCGGCGAGTCAGGACCGGTCGAGGAGATCGCCGAAGTGATCGAGGAGCTCGAGCCGGACCGCATCGGCCACGGCGTGAAGGCTGCCTACGACCCACGCACCATGGCCATGATCCGCGAGCGGGGGATCGTGCTCGAGATCTGTCCGACCTCGAACCTGAACACCCGCGTCGTTTCCGGCTGGGACGAGTTCCGCTGGATCTTCGACACGCTCCGGCGCAACGAGATCCGCTTCACCATCAACACCGACGGGCCGGAGATGCTCAAGACGTATATCCGCGACGAGCTGGCCACACTCGGCCGGCTGGGCATTCTCAGCCTCGACGAGCAGGAGGAAGTTGCGCGGACGGCGATCCAGGCGTCGTTCGTGCCGAACGTGAGCGACGTGCCGCTGCCGCGGCTGGAGCCGGCGACGCGCCTCCAGGTGGAACGAGAAGAGGCGTAGCGGCCGGGCCCGTCAATCCTGTCGGGGCTCGATCAGGTAGGTGCAGGACCGGTCGCCTGCGGCGATGTGGGATACCCGGGTGACGCGCGCCTGGAGGACCTCCTCGAAGAGGGCGATCTCCGCGCGACAGGCGGCCGGGTGCCCCGCGGCCGCGCCGAGGATCGCGCAGTTCGCCTCCCGAAGCTCCAGCGGTCCCTCGAGCCCGTCAAGCGGCGCTGCCCGGCAGAGGTAGCCCGCCTCGTCCTGGATCACGGCGAGCTCGCGCACGCGGGCGGCGAGGGTCGGTGCAGGACCCAGCACGTCCGCGAAGCGCGCCCGGATCCGGTCCCGGAGCAGTCTGCGGCGGGCGTCGAAGACCTCGTCCACGAGTCGATCCCCGCCGACCGCGGCGATCGACTCGAGGAGCGTCGTGGCCAGGCCGTCGTAGTTGGCGGGCAGGCTCCGCTGGGCCTGGGGCGTGACGTCATACAGATGGCGGGGCCGGCCCACGCCGTGGCGGACCGCCTGGCGGACCACGGAGCCGCTCGACTCGAGCCAGCGGAGGCGATGCAGGATGCTCGCCCGGCTCGCCCCGACGCGCTCGGCGAGCCCGTCGGGAGCGCTGGCGCCCATGTCGCGCAGGGCGACCAGGATCGCCCGGTCGAGGCCCTCGTGGGATGCAGGGACGGCAGCCGGGGCCATGGGCGCCGCCTGCGGCTCGTTCAACTCGGTCATCGCCCGAAGGCTAGCACCGGCACCGGATCGAGGCGTTCGGGCGGTCGCGGCGGTCGTCGGGTGGCCGTCGGGCGGGTTCGGCGATGCTCATCCGCCCACCGCCGCCCGCTGGAGCGCGGTCCTGAGGGCGACCTTGAAGGCCGGTCCCCACGGACCGTTGCCTGCCAGCACGTAGGGCGGCACGTCCACCGAACCGAAGGCAGCCGGGTCCACCACGTAGGAGCGGGCGCACGCGTCCACGGATGCGCGCAGCGCGTCGTAGGTCGCCTGGTCCTTGAAGGCGTAGAGGTAGATGCGGACCGTGGTCGTCTGGTCGATCCCGACGGCGTCGAAACCGATCGCGGTGTGCGCCAGCCGCTGGTCGTTGCATCCCGCATCGCCGCTCACGACGCGGTCCACGGAGATGCCGACGATCTGCAGCTCGGCCACGATCCCGCCGAAGTCGGTCGGGCTGTCCGATTCGGTGGTGGGCGTGAACTCGCCGCAGGCGGCCGTCACGAGAGCGACGAGCGCGACGAGGATCAGGATCCGGTTGGATCCCCCGGCTCGGGCGGGCATGGGTTGAGGCTAGCACGTGCCGGGACGGCCGGGGGCGGTACACTCTTGCGGGTGCCCAGACACGGTCGTGACGCGCCGTCCCGGCCGGGTTCACCCCCCGGTTTCATCTCGGTCCCAAGGAGGTCGCGTGCCCGAGATCCGCCCGTTCCGCGCCCTGCGCTTCAACCCCGACACGGTGCCGGACCTGGCCCGCGTGGTCGCGCCGCCGTACGACGTGATCTCGCCTGACCAGCGAGCGGTCCTCGCTGCACGCGATCCCCACAACGTGGTCGCCATCGACCTGCCGGTGGACCTTGCGGGAGCCGCCGACCCCGACGACAAGTACCGCCTCGCGGCACGCACGTTCGGAGGCTGGCGCTCGGACGGTTCGCTCGCCAAGGATTCGCACCCGGCGCTCTACGTCTACGAGCAGGCCTACGTGCTTCCGGGGTCCGACGTGCGGCGCCGGCAGCGGGGCTTCTACGCGCGCGTGAAGCTCGAGGCGTTCGGACCCGGCTCGGGAATCCTGCCCCACGAGCGAACGCTGCACGGGCCCCGCGAGGATCGTCACAAGCTCATGCGGGCGTCCGGGGCGAACTTCTCGGGGATCGTCGGGCTCTTCTCGGACCCGACAGGAGGTGCCTCGGGACTGCTGGCCGACGCGACGGCGGGCGCCGCGATCGCCGACGTCACGGACGACGACGGTGTCCGGCACCGGCTCTGGATGCTGCCCGACGACGGCCCCATGGCTCCGCTGGTCGCTGCCCTGCGCACCGCCGCCGGACGGGCCCCCATCACGATCGCCGACGGTCATCACCGCTACGAGACGGCGCTGCGGTACCGGGACGAGCGGCGGCTGACGAGCTCGCGCGAGGAGGATCCCGCCTTCGACTACGTGCTCATGCTGCTGCTCGACGCGGAGAGCGGATCGCTGACCGTCCTGCCGACCCACCGGGTGGCCCGCGGGGTGCCGGACTCGGCCGACCTGCCCGCGGCTGCGCGGGCGCTGTTCGAGGTGACGCCGGCGGATGCCACGACCCTGCTCCGGGCATTCGGACCGGGCGCAGAGACCCCGGGTGGAGCGGGTCGGTTCGGGCTCTGGACGCGCGCCGGCGGGGCAATCCTCGAAGCGCGGCGCGAGGCGTTCGCGGGGCTGCTGCCGCCCGGTGGCGATGCCCTGCGCCGCCTGGACGTGACCCTGCTCGCGGCGGCGCTCGAGCGGCTGACGGGGATCGATCGAGCCGCCACCGCTTCCGGCGGACGCGTCGCCTACACGAAGTCGGCCGTCGAGGCGATCGGCTGGGTGAACGGGTCGGTCGACGCTGCCGATGCCGCCTTCCTCCTGGAGCCGACGCCAGTCCGGGAGATCATCGCGGTCGCCGCCGACGGGGACGTGATGCCCCAGAAGTCGACCTACTTCTACCCCAAGCCGCTGACCGGTTTCGTGATCAACCCGCTCGAGTGGTAGGCGAGCCGATGTTCGACGATCCGCTGGACCGCGAGTTCCCCCGTCCGGCGCCGGCCGAGCCCGGGGGAGGGCCGGGTGGAAACGGTGGCGGGCGGCCGATCCGCAAGGACGAGATCGAACTCGAGGCGCGCGGGCTCTACATCGAGTCCTGGCTTCCGGAACGGCGCTCCCGGCGCCGGCCGCTCCTCTTCGTGCACGGCGAGCTGGCCGGCTCCTGGGTCTGGGAGCGCTGGCTGCGCTACTTCGCGGGGCGGGGCTGGGAGGGCCACGCCCTGAACCTGCGGAACCACTACTGGTCGAAGACCGCGGATCCAGGGACGCTCAGCTTCGAGACCTACCTCGACGACGTGGTGGCGGCGATGGAGCGCCTGGGCCCCAACCCGGTCGTGATCGGACACGGGATGGGCGGCCTCCTGGTCCTGAAGGCGGGGGCCGAGCGTGCCGCCGTCGCCGGGATGATCCTGGTCGACGCGGAGCTGCCGGCCGGCGTCCGCGCGCCGGCCAGGCCGCACGTTGTCCGCGACACGCCGGTCGCGTACGGGCGCAAGCTCATCGGCTGGGAGACGATGCCCGAGATGCTGCAGCGCGAGAACCGCGACCTGACCCTGGACGACATCCTGCGGGTCCAGCATCTCCTGGGCCAGAAGCAGCACGAATCCGGCCGAGCCCGCGCCGACATCCTCGCCGGCGTCCCGGTGGCGCGGGCGGCGCTCGACGATGTGCCGCGCCTGGTCGTCGGCTCCGGGCTCGAGGGATCGGCCGCCGCGCTCGCCGCGGAGCGCCTGGCAACGTGGCTTGGCGCCGAGCACGAGCAGTACGGCGCCCATTCGCACTACGGGCTGCTACTTGGGACGGAGAGCCATCGCCAGGTGGCCGACCGGGTCAGGATCTTCCTCGAGGCCCAGCACCTCTGACGACCGCCCCACCGGCCCCGTGGTCGGGGCGGCCACTCGGTTTGCCAACGCGACCTCGGCTCTGATAGCATCCACCACCGGTCGGGGCTCTGATGGGTCCGTGCGGGCCACCCTGCCGCATTCGTCTAGAGGCCCAGGACGCCGCCCTCTCAAGGCGGAGATCACCGGTTCGAATCCGGTATGCGGTACCACCATCGAACACTCCGACGCCCCCGGTCCGCGCCCCGGGGGCGTTACCTTTCCCGGCACAACGATCCCGCGACCGCGAACGGGGACGGCCGCCAGCCGAGGAGGAGCAATGGAGCCCAGCGCGCCACGCCGGCTGGTGATCCTGACCGAGGGCGAGTTCGGACCTCACCACGCCAAGACCGCGTGGGGCGTCATCCGCTACGGTCGTGACGAGATCGTGGCGATCCTGGACTCGACGATCGCGGGGCGGAACGCGAGCGAGTGGCTCCCCGGTCACGACATTCCGGCCGTGGCGACCCTCGCCGAAGCACTGGCCGTTCCCGGCCGGCCCCGTCCGGATGCGCTCCTGGTCGGGATCGCGCCGACCGGCGGCCGCCTCCCCGACGCCTGGCGCCCGATTCTCGTGGGGGCGATCGCGGCAGGCCTGGAACTCCACTCGGGGCTGCACACGCTCGTCGGGGACGACCCCGAGCTCGCGGCCGCCGCCGCGGCTGCAGGCGTCCGCATCGTGGACTACCGCCGGGCGCCCGACCGGATGAACTGCGCAGTCGGCCGGCGTCACCTGCCCGGCAGGCGGGTGATCCTGACCGTCGGCACGGACTGCGCCATCGGCAAGATGTCGGTCGCGCTGGAGCTCCGCAGGTCGGCGATCGAGGCCGGCGACCGGGCCGTCTTCGTGCCGACCGGCCAGACCGGCATGATGATCGAGGGCTGGGGCGTGGCGGTGGATCGTGTCATCAGCGACTTCCTCAACGGCACGGTCGAGTGGCTGGTCGAGCAGGGCGAGGGGAGGGGAGACTGGATCCTCGTCGAGGGGCAGGGCTCGCTCGACCACCCCGCGTACAGCGCCGTGACGCTGGGCCTGATCCATGGCGCGACGCCCCACGCCATGCTCCTCGTCCACAAGGCGGGCCTCGAGAGCCACGACTTCGACCACCTCCCCGACCGATCCTTCCCGATCGCACCCCTCCGGCCGTTCATCGAGCTCCACGAACGGATCGCGGGGACGGTGGCCCCCTCGAAGGTGGTCGCGGTCGCGGTCAACACGTCGCTCATCGCCGACGACGCGACGGCCCGCCGGGCGATCGCCAGCGTGGCCGCCGAGACGGGCCTCCCGGCCGCCGATCCCGTCCGCTTCGGGGGCGCCGAGCTCTGGTCGGAGGTGCGCGCCGCGGTGGACGCGCTTCCCTGGGTCGCGGCGGCGCGCGGGTGAACGCCGGCTGGGACCTCCGGGTCGAGACGCTCCGCCTCCCGTTCCGCGACCCGTTCGTCATCGCCCGGTACGGGCCGGGCGAAGGCAGGGCGGTGACGACGGTAGTGGTCGAGCTTCGTTCGCCGGCGCTGCCCGGGCTGGTGGGCATCGGCGAGGGCTGCCCGGAGTCGTACTACGGTGAAACCGACGCCACGATGGCGGTGGTGATGCCGCGGCTCCTCGAGGCGGTGCCGCCCGGGTTGCTCGAAGTGGACGGCCTCGACGCTGCGCGGGACTCCCTCGTCGCGATCAGTGCCGCGTTTGACGACGCGATCCGCGGCCACGGCGCCGCGAAGTGCGCGCTGGACATCGCCCTGCACGACCTGGCCGGCAAGGCCCTCGGCGTCCCGATCCAACGCCTTCTCGGGCTGTCAGCCCGGATCCCGCCGACCGACTTCACGCTCGGGCTCGACGAGCCCGAGGTGGTCGCCGAGCGTGCCCGCCGGGCCGCCCGCTTCCCGGCGCTGAAGATCAAGGTCGGTGGTGCGCATGACCTCGCAACGCTGGAGGCCGTCCGGGGCGTCTACGCGGGTCCGATCAGGATCGACGCCAACATCGGCTGGACGCCGCAGACGGCGGCCGCGATCGTCCCCGAGCTCGTCCGCCTCGGTGTCGAGCTGGTCGAGCAGCCATTTCCACCGCGCCGGTACGACTGGCTCCGCGACCTGCAGGCCAGCTGCCCGCTCCCGATTGTGGCCGACGAATCGGCCGTCTTCCTCGAGGACCTCGAGGCGCTCGTCGGGGTGGTCGACGGCGTGAACGTGAAGCTCGCGAAATGCGGAGGCGTCGGCCCGGCGGCGCGGATGCTCGCGCGTGCCCGGGCGCTCGGCTTCCGGACGTTCCTCGGCTGCATGGAGGAGACGTCCGTCGGAATCGCCGCCTCGGCCGCCGTGGCGAGCCTCGCAGACTGGGTCGATCTCGACGGATGCCTGCTCCTGGCCGACGACCCGTTCGAAGGCCTCGAGATCGACGACGCCTGCCGGTGGCGCCTCTCCGACGCCCCGGGCCACGGCGTGTCGAGGCGGCCGACAACCGCCGCGTGACTGCTCCGAGGCTGTCCACCCGGATCGGCTGGACCGTCCACCACCCGCCGGACGGTGTGGACAAGTCCGGGAGGCAGTTGGTGGACAACGCCCTTCCCGCGGTCATCGCCGACGGCTAGCATGGCGGAGTCGCCGGACGAGGGAGCCGACGGCGACATCACCGGGGCGTGAACCGCCTCGAACGCGCGGTCGAGCCGCCCAGATCCGCGGGACCGCGTCGCCAACTTGAGCCTGCCCTGGTTCGGGCTGCCCGGCGGAGGAGAGGGAATCGATGGAGCCGTGTACGCGTCTGTCGGCAACGCCTGCAGGGGAGGCCGTGGAATTCGTCCGCTTCTGCCGCGATCGACGACGCGTGGGATGGCCCGAGCTGTACGACGAGATGTGGGCGGTGGGCAGCGGCCGTCTCTTCCGGGGCTACGGTCTGGCGGAGCTCGGCGAGCTTGGGATCGGGTTCAGCCTCTTCGAGACCACCCGGCTTGCGGCGATCGTGGCCGCGGTCATCGCGGACGAGCCGCAGGCGGCGCGGCGGGGTCTCTCGACGGCGCGGCGCGGCCTGGCCGTCGTGGCCGAACCGACGGAGGTGCGTCCTCCCGCGGACTGACGCGGCGTCCGGCCGGCGGGCGCTGCCTTCGGAGGGCCGGGCGGCGCGCGAAGTGCGGATGGCGCTCAGGCGCCGATGGAGGCTCAGGCGCGGATGGCGCGCCGCGACATCTCGCCCTCGAGCTGACGCTCGGCCTCCACGTACGTGTCGATCTCCTCGCGGAGCCGGTTCGCCTCCGGCGTGTACAGGTGGACCTGTTGCTGGAGCACGTAGCTCAGGCGGCGGCTCGTCATGCGGACGTGGTCGAGGTTCTTCATCAGGACGAGCGGGTCCATCGAGGCGAGATCGTCCGGGTGGAACATCGGCTTCATGGCCGGAGTGTACCGGAGGCTCCGCCGCCGGGCCCGTTCCACCGGACCGGCATCCCGGCGCCGGCCAGGGCGCGCCGCCGGCCGGTCTCGGTGGCTCCCAGGACGAGGATCCGGTCGGTCTTCGTGGCCTGCCCGGCCGCATCCCCCCACAGCTTGGTCATCTTCCGCGGCGCGGCGACCGGGTCAAGGACGATGCCGGCCAGGCGGTAACCCTCGGGTTCGGCCGCGGCCCGCCAGGCCGCGTCCGCGAGCCCGATTCCGTCACCGATCCGCTTGCCGCGGTCGGCCTCCACGTCGCCGATGACGACCACCACCACCGCGTCATCGGCCAGGGCGGGACGCAGGCCGGCAAAGGTCTCGCGCAGGAAGGCGAGGTACGGCTCGCGGCGGTGTGCATCGTCGAGCGTGCGGTCGATCTCGGCGGCGTCGAACCCCAGGAACCAGGCCCGAAGCCAGTTGTAGTAGCCGTACTTGAGGACGCGGAGGTAGGGCGGGGACGTCACCACGAGCCGGGCGCGCTCCGGGAGTGCACGCTCGCGGAGCGCGACGCGCGCCCGGGCACCCGCGTCGCGGGCGTCGCCGAGGAGCGCGAGACCGCGGGAGGCGGGTCGGCCGTCGCGATCCAGGCGGCCGAGCTTCTCGCCCAGGCAGGTGAAGACGTCCCGCTCGGGCCCTGCGAACCCGGTGCGCCGGGCGAAGTCCCGCACGTAGCGCGGGGCCATGCTGAACGTGTTCGGCATCAGGTCGCTGAGGTAGCTCCGGCTCTTGCCGTGGAGGATCCCGGCGACGGCCGCGGCGAGGAACCGATCTGCCCGTTCGGCGAGGTCCAGCCGGCTCCGGATGAACAGCAGCTGGCCGAGGGTGCGTGGGTGGTAGGCGAGCGCGACCTCGAGCGGCACCGCCTCGTCCCCGTCGCGGACGGGTGCCCCGGACCCGGCGCCGGGGACGGCGATGCCGGCGACGGGCAGTGCGTGGCCGCCACCCGCAGTGGCCATCCCGCGGTCGGCCATCGCGCACTGCGCGGCCGCCGACAGCCGGGCGCCGAGGGCGTTCCACTCCACCGCGTCGAAGGACCACTCGATCCGGAGGCGGGCCAGCCGGGCGGCAGCCTCGCCGCGTGTCGGAGGGTCGACCTTGGCCCCGATCAGCACGTGGGCGAACGGGTTGAGGTCGTTGCCGATTCCCAGGCGCCCCTCGACGCATGCCTGGAGGGGCACCGTGCCACGACCGGCGAACGGGTCGAGGACCACGTCGCCGGGTCGCGAGTACCGCGCGATGAATGCGTGGGCGAGTGCGGCCGGGAAGCTCGCGAGGTACGAGCACATCGGGTGAAAGGCGTGGCCCCAGAGACGCGGACTGGCCTTCCAGTCCGGCTCGATGGGTAGCCGGGGCAGCTCCCCGCCGAGACCGAGCTCCAGCTGGGCGGCGACGGGCCGGGCGCGAAGGCCGCGAACCTCGATCGGCGGTCGCGCCGCGGGTCCGCCGGGGGGCGCACCCTCGACGCGCGCAACGTCGACGAGCCCGGGATCGGCAGCGCGGGTCGGGCTCTGGTTCGCGGCCACGCTGTCACCTCCGATCGCGCGGCGCGGTGCCGGCACCGCCCACGGGGCGCGGAGCATAGCACGGGTGTTCGGTGCCTTGGGAGGGCCGAGCGCGCCCGGCGTGCCGTGCAGCTGCCGCCGCGCGAGGACGTTGCTTTCCGCGGTCGGGCCGGGGCGCGCTTGGGCTACGCTACCGGCACGCCCCCGTAGCTCAATGGACAGAGCGACCGGTTTCTACCCGGTTGGTTGCGGGTTCGACTCCTGCCGGGGGCGCCACGATCGCGCACGGAGCGCCTCTCCATGCACATAGGGATTGTGCCGCGAGAGAGGCTGGGCACCTATGGATTCCGTGACCCTCGTGCACCGATTGGAGCCACACTCGTGACGTCCGGCCCTCTTGTGGCCCGGCCCCCGGGCCGGAAACTGAGCGGGTTCGTTCGGTGCACCTCGGCATCGACGCAAGGGAGAGAGGAATCGCCATGGGTTCGGGTCCGATGATCTCGAAGAGGTCATGGTCGGCACGTCTGGGCGTGCTTCTGCCGCTCGTCCTCGTGGCCGCCGCCTGCAGCTCGGCCGCGACGCCCAGCCCGCTGGCGAGCACGGTCGCCGCGAGTGCGGCCGCAGCGTCCGCAGGCTCCACCGGTGCGCCCGCTCCGGGCGGGTCGATGAACCTCATCCTCGCCACGACAACCTCGCTCCAGGATTCGGGCCTGCTCGACGTCCTCGTGCCGGCCTTCGAGAAGGCGTCGGGATACACCGTGAAGACGGTCGCCGTGGGAACCGGGCAGGCGCTCACGATGGGCCAGCAGGGCAACGCGGACGTTCTCTTCGTGCATGCGCCGACACAGGAGCAGGCGTTCATGGACGCGGGGTGGGGCGTCGACCGCCGGCTCGTGGCCCACAACTACTTCTGGATCGTGGGCCCCTCGACGGACCCGGCGGGAATCAGCGGCCTGGCCTCCGCGATTGACGCGTTCAAGAAGATCGCTGCCTCCGGCGCGACCTTCGTCTCGCGAGGCGACAAGTCCGGCACGAACACCAAGGAGCTGGCCCTCTGGAAGTCGGCCGGCATCACCCCCACGGGCAACTGGTACATCCAGTCCGGCCAGGGCATGGGGGCCACTTTGCAAATCGCATCCGAGAAAGGCGGCTACACGCTGACCGACACCGCCACCTTTCTCTCGAACCAGGCCCAGCTCGCCCTCACGGCGCTCGTGAAGAACGATTCGTCGCTCATCAACATCTACAGCGTGATCGCGGTGAACCCGGCCAAGTGGCCGAAGGTGAACACGGCCGGGGCCAAGGCCTTCGAGGACTACGTCACCGGTGCTGCCGGGCAGCAGATCATCGCCACCTTCGGCACCGATAAGTACGGCATCGCGCTGTTCAACGCGGACGCCGGCAAGGACTACAGCTCGCTGCAGTAAGGCAGTTTCGCGCCGACCATGACACCGCTCGTCGACCAGGCCCAGCAGCTGCTCTCGGGCCTGGTCGGCAGCGACCTGGTCGCGATCACCCTGCTCTCCCTGGTCGTCTCTGGCCTGGCGACCGCGCTCAGCCTGCTCATCGGGGTGCCGCTCGGGACGTGGCTGGCGCTCTCACGGTTCCGCAGCCGCGGGTTCGCGATCAGCATCGTCAACACCGGCATGGCGCTTCCGCCCGTGGTCGTCGGTCTGCTCGTCGCGTTCGCGCTCTGGCGGAGCGGCCCGCTCGGCGACTTGAGCCTCATGTACACGCCGTCGGCGATGGTGATCGCCGAGGTGATCATCGCTACGCCGGTCATCCTGGGGCTCACCGTTGCCGCGCTCGGGCAGCTGGACCCGCGGCTGCGCCTGCAGATCATGGGGCTGGGCGCCTCGCGCTGGCAGACCGTCTGGTGGCTCTGGCGCGAGGCGCGTCTGCCGCTCCTGGCGGCGCTGATGGCGGGTTTCGGGAGCGTCATCTCCGAGGTGGGTGCGGCGATGATGGTCGGGGGCAACATCCTCCACCAGACGCGCGTACTGACCACTGCGATCGTCCTGGACGTCAGCCAGGGCGACTTCGGCCAGGCTGTCACACTGGGCGTCGTCCTGCTGGCCCTCGCGTTCGCGATCAACGGCGTGCTCACCTGGGCCCAGCTGCGCGGCCCGCGGCGCTGACGGGCGCTGCCCATGAACCCACCCGAGGAGCGCGTGACGGCCGGGGACGCGGCGCTGCCCGTGCTCGTCGAGGTCCGCGACCTCGCGGTGATGCGCGGGGGCCGCGAGGTCCTGAGGATCGACCGGCTGGCGGTTGCAGATCGCGAGACCCTGGCGGTGGTCGGCCCGAACGGGGCGGGCAAGAGCACCCTGCTGCTCGCCCTGGCGAGCCTCGTTCGGCCGACGCGGGGGCAGCTGGCGTACCGCGGCTCACCGGTGGTGCCCCGCGACGAGCTCGCCTACCGCCGCCGGATCGGCCTCGTGCTGCCGGACCCGCTCCTGCTCGATACGTCGGTCTTCGCCAACGTTGCCGCGGGCCTGCGGTTCCGGGGCGCCTCCTCCGCCGACACCCGCCGGCGGGTGGCCGAATGGCTGGGACGCCTCGGGGTGGAACACCTCGCCCGCCGCCCGGCTCGCCAGATCTCGAGCGGTGAGGCCCAGCGGGTGAGCCTGGCCCGGGCCCTCGTCCTGGAACCCGACCTGCTCCTGCTGGACGAGCCGTTCGCCTCGGTCGACGCGGCCACCCGGTCGAGGCTCCTGGACGACTTCGAGCAGCTCGTCCGCGAGACCCGCGTCACCTGCGTGCTGGTGACGCACGACCTCGACGAGGCGGTCCGCCTCGGCGACCGGATGGCCGTCGTCGTGGCCGGCCGGCTCCGGCAGGTCGACACGCCGGCCCGTGTCCTCGCCGCGCCGCTCGACGAGGACGTCGCGGCGTTCGTCGGCACGGAGACGCGCCTGCCCGGTCGTCTCGTCTCGATCCACGAGGGAATCGCGCTGGTCGACCTGGGTCGCTGCCGGGTCGAGGCCACTTCGGACGTCGTGCCGGGGCGCCAGGTGCTGTGCTGTCTCCGACCGGAGGACATCACGCTGTGGTCCGCGGACGCTATGCACCCCTCCGGGTCCGCCGATCGAAGCGGTCAGACGCCGGCGCGGGCGGCCGGCGCGGCGGCGGCTCCGGCGAGCGCGTCCCTCTCGAGTGCCCGGAACCTCCTGCCCGGCCGCATCACGAGCCTGGTGTACCAAGGGCCGCTGGTGCGTGCCCGCGTCGACTGCGGCGTCCCGCTGGTCGCCCTGATCACGCGCGCCTCCGTCGTCGACATGAATCTCGCCGTGGGCCGGGAGGTCGTCGCGAGCTTCAAGGCCTCGGCCGTCCACCTGATTCCGCTGGCGCGGTGACCCCCGGGGCCGGGGCACCGACCTCACCGAACCACGCCGTACGACCCTCCTAGACCGAAGGTACGGCTTGGCGTCGCCACTGCCCGACCTCTACGCTCCCCAGCGAAACCGGTCGCACCCCACCTGTCATCACTCGACGAGCCTGGTGCGACGGTCATCGACCAGGCGAGGAACCGAATGGCCGTCAGCGAGCTTGGACCGCTCCTCACCGCGAGCGAGGTCGCGGAGATGCTCCATCTCCACGTCAATACCGTGAAGCGCCTCGGCGACCGCGGCGAGCTCCCGTTCTTCCGCGTCTGCCGCCGGGGCGATCGCCGCTTCCGGCTCGCGGACGTTATGGCATTCCTGGCCAACAGCCGGCGCCAGTAGCCGATCGGGGGGCCTTGAGGCAGGACCGCGGCCGCCCGCTCGAGCGACGAGCGGCGGGCGGCCTGGCGGCTGCGCCGCGGGCGTCAGCTGTGCGCAGCCCCCGGCAGGCCGGGCATCGAGGCGAGGACCCGGCGGAAGATTCCGATCGCCTGGCCGATCTCCTCGGGCGTGACGTTGAGCGGCGCGATCCAGCGGATCACGTTGTGCTCGACGCCGCACGAGATCAGCAGCAGGCCCTCGTCAGCGCAGCCCTGGATCACCGCTTCGCAGAGTGAACCGTCCGGCTCGCGGGTGGTGCGGTCGCGGACGAACTCGACCCCGATCATCAGGCCGAGGCCACGGACGTCGCCGATGCGCGGGTCGCCGGCGGCGATGCTCCGGAGCTCGGCCATCAGCTCCGAACCACGCGCCGCGCTGTTCTCGACCAGCCTCTCGGCGCGGATCGTCTCGAGGACGGCGATCCCGGCCGCGCAGCTGACCGGGTTTCCTCCGTAAGTGGTGCCGTGGGCGCTCTTGCCCCAGCGCTCCTGGAGGGCCTTCGAGCTCGCGAGCGCGGACAGGGGCAGGCCGTTCGCGATCGCCTTCGCCATGCAGACGACGTCAGGCACGATCCCCGCGTGCTCGAACGACCACATCCGCCCGGTTCGCCCGAAGCCGGCCTGGACCTCGTCGGCGATGAGCAGGATGCCGTGCTCGTCGCAGATCGCCCGGAGCGCCCGCAGGAACGCCGGCGGAGCGGGGATGTAGCCGCCCTCGCCCTGGACCGGCTCGATGATCATCGCCGCGACCGCGGACGGCGGGATGGTCGTGGCGAGCAGATCGCGGAGGTGCTTGAGCGAGATCTCAACGGCGCGCTCCTCGTCGCCCGCGAACTCACGGTAGACGGACGGGAAGGGGCTCAGGTACACGCCCGGCAGGAGCGGCTCGTAGCCCTGCCGGTAGTTGATGTTGGAGCTCGTGATGCTCGCGGCGCCGATCGTGCGGCCGTGGAACCCGCCGCGGAAGGCGATGATCCCGGGCCGCCCGGTGACGCGGCGGGCCAGCTTGAGCGCCGCCTCGATGGCCTCGGACCCGGAGTTCATGAAGAAGATCGAGTCGAGCGGCCGGGGCAGGAACTCGGCCAGCAGCAGGGCGTGGCGGACCGTCGATTCGGCGTATCCCATCGCCGCGCAGGGGGCGATCAGCGCGTCTACCTGGGCGTGGATCGCCGCGGTGACGGCAGGATGGTGATGACCCAGGACGCTGACGGCGATCCCGTTGGCGAAATCGAGGTAGGCCCTGCCTGCGGTGTCGTAGAGGTGGTGGGCCACGCCGTACGCCCACGATCGCTCGAAGTAGCGACCGAGGACCGGCGTGAGGTTGGCTTCCGCGAGGCTTGCAAGGTCGAGGCCGGAGGCGGCCGGGGCGGTCACGGTGTCCATGGGTGGGTCCTCGGGTACGTCGCCGGCCGGGCGCGTCTGATCGGGCGGGCTGCGGCGGACCTGGGGCGAGTATATCGGGCGGAGGTGGGACGCCGAAGGCGCCGTGGAGACGACGGGCGGGCGCGTCGAACACGCGATCAGGCGTAGGATCGGTGGCCATGAGCAGCACCACCGAGCCGAGGTGGACGCCCTCGATCCGCATCCACCCGGCAGACGCGGGCCGGCGCGTCCACTGCCCGCCACGTGCGCCGCATCGCCGGGACGGCCGGCGGGCGCCGGGAGAACGGCCGTGAACGACGCCGGGTCGTCCGAGGTCCGACTCAGGGCGCGGATCGCGCTCGCCTGGTCGTCCGGGAGCCGGCGGCAGCGCGCCGGGCTCCTCGTCAGCGGGACGCTCGCGGCCGGGCTCGTCGGGGCGTTCCTGTTCGGCGCCTGGCATGTGCTCTTCGGCGGGTTCGTGAAGGGCAACTGGCGGGCGGGTGCCTTCGGCCTCGCGCTGGCGGCGATCTCCGGACTCGCGCTGGGGATCGAGGCGGCCGTGCTGCGGCTGCGCGAGCGGCAGGGTCGGAGCCACATGGTGGAGGACCCGCGCTCGGGCGATTCCGGGCGCTGATCGACGGGCGCTCGGGCGGGAGAGCGAAACAGCCCGCCGAAGGCCCGGCGGGCGGTCAGGTTCCTTCGACGACCTCCTCTGGTCGGGGAAGTGCCGGCTCACGGCCGCGAGTCCAGATGATGATCGCGACCGCCGCGATGATCACGACGCCGGCGAGCACGGTCCTGGGCGTCACGGGCTCACCGAGGATGAGCCCACCAAGGGCGACGGCCACGATCGGGTTGACGTAGGCATAGGTTGCCACCAGCGAGAGCGGAGCGACCCGGAGCAACCAGGCATAGGCGGTGAAGCCGACCAGCGACCCCGCCACGACGAGGTAGGCGACGGCGATCACGCTCCCGGACGTCACGGCCGCAAGGCGGAGCTCGCTCACCTCGCCGGTGACGAACGCGACCACGCCGAACATGGCCCCGGCGCAGAGCATCTGCATCGCGACGCCTGCGAGCGGCCGCGCGGGCAGCTGGGCGCGCGAGCTGTAGAGCGAGCCGATCGCCCACAGGACCGGCGAGCCCAGGAGGATCACCACCCCCGTCGGGTCGATCGCGGCTCCGCCCCCCATCGGCCAGACGAGCGCGCCCACGCCCGCGAACCCGAGTGCGATGCCGGCCAGCGATGACCGGGCGAGGCGCAGGTTGAAGAAGATCCGGCCGAGGATCGCGACCCAGAGGGGGAGGGTTGCGATGAGCAGCGCCGCGATGCCGGAGGCGACCGTGGTCTCGCCGAGCGTGACCAGCCCGTTTCCGCCGAGGAGCAGGAAGCCGCCGATGATCGCCGCGTCGCGCCACTCGCGCCGTCCGGGCCGTGGCTCCCCGGGGCGCCCGTGCGCGGTTGCGAGGTACAGGATCGCCCCCGCGACCAGGAAGCGGATCGAGCCCATCGCAAACGGCGGGACCGTCTCCACCGCGACGCGGATGGCGAGATAGGTGGAGCCCCAGATGAGGTAGAGGGTCGCGAGCGCGACCGCCACCCGCGTCCCCGGGGCGCCGAGCGCAGCCTGCCGACTCGTCTCCATCAGGCAAGGATGGCAGCCGCGCCGGACGCCCGCTGGCACCTCCGGGGGCTGGAAGGCGCCGCAGGCCGCCGGGCGTCGGGGTAGTCCGCTGCGCTCCCGTGCTGGCTTGCGCGACGCTCCGAGCGTGCGACAATCTCGCCACGATGGCGCTCGATGACCGCTTCGAGGACCTGGTCGGCAGCCTTACCGGCTTCTACCGCGCCTGGGTGGTGCAGCTCGGGATCGAGCTGGGCCTCTTCGCCCGCCTGCGCGAAGCCGGCGAAAACGGGCTGACGCGCGCGCAGCTCGCTGCAGCCGCCGGGGCCGCGGCGGACCCGATCTCTGCCTGGTGCGACGCCGCCTATGCCGCCGACCTCGTCTCCGACGACGGAACGCAGGTGACCGTCGACCCCGATGTCGCGAGCATCGTGCTCGACAAGGACCGCCCGGAGTACCTCGGTGGGCAATTCGTCTACACGGTGACGGCGAGCCTCGACTACGACCGGATGGCGGAGTTCGTTCGCACGGGCGTGCCCGTCGACGCGCGGCCCGCCCGCTACTACCGCGCGATCGAGCAGCTCACCCGCCAGGACATCGCCGTCTTCTTCGAAGAGGCGCTCGCGGCCCTCCCGGATCTCGTCGCCGACCTCATCCGGGGCATCGACGTGGTCGACCTCCATTGCGGCGGCGGGCGCTGGCTCGCGGCGATGGCGCGTCGGTTCCCCGCCGCGCGGCTCGTCGGGGTCGAGCCCGAGCCCGACTCGGTGGCGCGGGCGACCGAGCTCGTGCAGCGTCACGGGCTGGGATCGCGGATCCGCATCGAGGCCCGCGAGGTGAACGCCGCTCTGGATGTCGGCTCCTTCGACCTTGCCTACTTTCAGCATGCGCTCCACGAGATGCCGGACCCCGTCGAGGCGCTGCAGGCCGCCTGGCGCATGCTCCGCCCGCGGGGCAGGATCATCGTGCTGGGCTGGTGCCTGCCCGAGCATCTCGAGGGGTTCGCGACGCTGCACGGGCAGCTCATCGCCGGCGTCGCCCTCGACGAGCTCTTCCACGGGGCCCGCCTGCGCACGGTGGCCGAGCACGCGCAGCTCTTCCGGTCGGCAGGCCTTCCCGAGCCCGTCGCGATCCCGCTCCCCTCAGACGCGACGCTCCTTCTCGTGCGTCGCGACGCCTGAACCTCGGTCCGCCTCCGAGCCCGATGCATCGGAGTCCCGGGGCATGACGCCGGCGCCACCACGGCTCGGCGTGCGCTGGATTGCGGCCGAGATCGAATCGGTGCGGCGTGTCCTGGCGGCGGCGCTCGGCGTCGACACGCCCGCCGGGGTGCCGGTCGACATCCCGGGGCTCCGCCTGGAAATCTCGGCTGCCACGGCGGCTGTGCGGGTCGCGGCCGCGACCCTGCTGCTCGAGCCCGACACCGAAGGGCGGATCGCTGCGTCGCTCGCCCGCCACGGCGAGGGACCGGCCGTCCTCTACGTTGGGCTGGCGGTGCCTGCGGTCACCGCCGCCCGGGCCCGCCTGGCGCGGCTCGGCGTCAGGGTGGCTTCCGGGCCGGGGCCGTTCGGGCCGGAGGTGGCGATCACGGGGACGCCGTCCTCGGGACCGACCCTGGTCATCGTTCCGCTGCCGCGACCGCGCCGGGACGGTGGTGAGGACCGGCGCAGACGCGGTACCATCGACCCGTGATCGAACGCGCGACGCTCACGTTCAGGGACGCCGGCCCAGACGACGCCGAGTGGATCGCCGGCCTGCTCTCGGACGAGGGCTATCCCGCCGGCGCGACCGACGTCGTGCGGCGGCTGGAGCGATACGTGGAGCACGAATGCCCGGTTCGCGTCGCGGAGGCGGCCGGCGAGCGAGCGGGCTTCGTGGCATGCCAGGTCATCCCGCGCTTCGAGCACGACGACTTCATGGTCCGGGTGATGGCCCTGGTCGTGGATCCCGGGATGCGCGGGCGCGGCGTCGGGCGCGCCCTCATGATCGAGGCGGAGCGGATCGCCGAGGACGTCGACGCGGCATTCCTCGAGGTCACCGCGGGCCACCACCGGCCCGGGGCGCGGCGCCTGTTCGAGGCCGCCGGGTACGACACGTCGCTCACGACGTACCTCCGAAAACGCCGCTGAACGCGCCCGGCGGCGAGGCCTTTCCGCACCTGCGGCTGCGGGTCGCCTCGGACGCGCTTCTCGCCCTGCCGTGGGAGCTCCCCTTGCAGGAATGGGGCGCCGACCGCGCTACCCTTCGTGATCTTCCGGTCGGCCCGTCGCGCCACCTGGTCCGGTTCGTCGTCCTCGACGGCACCACCTATGCGCTCAAGGAGCAGTCGGTGGACGGCGCCCGCCAGGAATACGAGGTGCTCCTGCGGCTCGAGGCGCTCGGCCTGCCCTCGGTGCGTCCGATCGGGATCTCGGACCGGCCGTCCGAAGACACCGCGATCCTGGTGACCGAGTACCTCCGCCACTCGCTCCAGTACCGGCGGCTCCTCATGCGCGTCCCGCTGACAGCAGGCGGCTACCGGGACCGACTCCTCGATGCGATGGCGTCGCTCCTCGTGGATCTCCACCGCGCCGGCGTCTACTGGGGCGACTGCTCGCTGGCGAACACCCTGTTCCGGCGGGACGGCGGCACGATCCAGGCCTACCTGGTCGACGCCGAGACCAGCGAGACGTATGCGGAGCTCTCCGACGGCCAGCGGGCCTACGACCTCGACGTGCTCGTCGAGAACGTCGCCTTCGGCCTCGCCGATCTTGCCGCGTACCAGGGCCACCCCGAGGCGATGGACGAACAGATCGCGGCCGCCGAGTCGGTGAGGCACCGCTACACCGGGCTGTGGCAGGTGTTGCACGACCAGGTCGAGACGCAGGCGGGCGATCGCTTCGCGATCCAGGCCCACATCCGGCGTCTCAACGAGCTCGGCTTCGCGATCAGCGAGATCGAGCTGCTACCCGGCGAGGCGGGCACGGTGCGCCTGCGGACCGCGGTCGCACAGCGCGACTTCCACGCCCGCGAGCTGGCCCGGCGGACCGGCATCGTCGCGCTGGAGGGACAGGCGCGGCTGCTCCTCAACGACCTTCGCGAGTACCGCGCCTGGCTTGCCTATTTCGAGAGGAGGCCGATCTCCTCGGTCGAGGGCGCGGCACGCTGGCAGGCGGAGGTTCTCGAGCCGTACGTCGCCCGCCTTCGCCCGGTGATCGGGCAGGGTCGCGATCCACTGCAGGCCTACTGCGATCTCCTCGAGCACAAGTGGCTCCGCTCCGAGCGCGCCCAGCAGGATCTTGGCCTGGAGGCGGCGTTCGCGTCCTATGCCGCAGCCGGTGCCCCGGCCCCCGAGGGCTCCGGGAGCGTCCCGGCTCTCGACCTCGACCTGGGCGAGGAGCCGGGCGACGCGGGGGAGTTCCTGCCGCTGGAGGCGTGATCGCTCGCGCTACCAGCGCTCCAGGTGGACGAGCTCCGCCAGGGGCCGCCGCCCGCCGGGCCGGTTCGGGGCGTCGAGCACGGCCGGGTCGGCGGGATAGCCGAACGAGAGCACGTACTCGCAGAGCATCCCGTCCGGGATCCCGAGGAGGAGCCGTGCCTGCGCGTGCTCGTACACCGTGGCGGGGCAGCTTCCGATGCCCAGCTCCCACGCCGCGAGAGCCATGTTCTGGGCGGCGCGGCCAAGGTCGAAGGCGATCGAGAGCGGTGCCCCCTCGGCACGTGGATCGGGGATCACGAGCGCGATCCCGGCGGCCGCCCCTTCCAGGTGGCCCGCCCAGGGCCCGAGCATGGACAGCTCGTGCAGGTGATCACGCTCCCGACAGACGACGAACCCCCAGCGCTGCTGGTTCTTGGAGCTGCCCGCGCGACGGCCGGCGTTCAGGATCCGGTCGAGCGCCCACTGCTCGATCGGCCGGTCGGTGAACGTGCGGACGGTCCGCAAGGAATTGATGGACTCCCACGTTCCGAGGGCCGGTTCCATGGCGCGCCTCCCGTGCTGCAGGTTCAGGCTTGTCCGGCTGGGCCGGCGGAGATGGATGCTGCCGCGGCGGGCGCGGGCTCTGCCGAGATCCCTGGGTGCGCCGCGGCCGGGCGCTCGAGGGCGCTGAAAGCCCCGTTGGTGTCGGCCTGGCGGAGGACCAGCGTCGCGATCGCGCGCGAGGCCGCCAGCTCGGGATCGGCCGCGCCGCCAAGGTGGCGGGCGAGGAAGGCCGCGATCCGCCCACGATAGGCTGGATCCTCGAAGAGCCAGCGGTGGCGGCCCTCGGGCATGATCAGGAGCTCGACCTCCCGGCCGGGGACCCGGCGGGCCGCCCGCGCAAGGCGATGCGCATCTCCGGCGGCCACGATCTCGTCGAGCGCGCCATGGATGATGAGGACGGGACCCGCGTACCGGGCGATGGCCGCCGAGGCGCTCGCCGCGGACGGCGCGTGGCCCCGCGGGCGCAGGTAGACCCTGGTCGTGAGCGCAGCGAGCGGGTGCGCCACGGCGTCCGGGAGGCGCAGTCCCGCGAGCTGGAACGTCCGCCGGGTCAGGTTGCGTGGGTCGGACGGGGCGGACGTGGTGACCAGCGCGGCGACGCGCGGATCGCTGGCAGCTGCGATCGCGGCGCCGATCGCTCCCATCGAGTGCCCCAGGACGCCGACCGACGTGACGTCGGGCCGGGTCGCCACCAGCTCGACAGCGGCGGCTGCGTCCGCCCCGAACTCGGCGGCGCTGATCGGGAGCGTCTCGGGTGGGTTCTCCCCGTGGCCGCGCACGTCGAACATGAGCGTTGCGAAGCCGGCGGCGTGAAGGAACCGGGCGTGGGGCAGCATCCGGGCGCGGTTCGACTCCCAGCCGTGGACCAGCACGACGGCCGGCGCTGGACGACCACCTGGCGCCGGGACGAACCAGGACGGCAGCGGCCCGGCGGCGGACGGCACGGGCAGCGCCTGGAAGGGCAGGTCGTACGTGACCGGCGTCTCGAGCAGCGGGCGGCGCGCCGGGAAGCCTGCCCGCCGCCGGTACTCGAGGGCGAACCTGCAGGTCAGGACGAACGGTGCGGCGACCGCAACGGCGACGGCGATCAGCAGGGTCCGGGACGAGCGCATGGCCGGTTAAGGGTACCTTCCTCCTCGGCTAGGATGATGGGATGGCCCAGCGTGACCCGCACGACGTCCTCGAGGTTCCCCGCGACGCCGGCCCGGCCGCCGTCAAGGCCGCCTGGCGTCGTCTCGCCCGCGAGCACCATCCCGACCTTGCCGCGGACTCCGCCGCCCGGCTCGAAGCTACGCGCCGGATGGCCGAGATCAACGCGGCCTACGAGCAGCTTCGGTCACGACCCGCTGCGCGCGCGGGCTCCCCTGGCCCGGACGCGGCGGCGCCGGGCGCGCGAGCGCGCGCCCAGGCAGCGGCGCGGCCCA
>DAOTXE010000043.1:0-14619 GCA_034435355.1 Chloroflexota bacterium | reverse complement strand
GCCAGGCACAGGAAGCCGAAGGCCCGGGCAGGTGGTGCGGCGGACCTGGTCAGCACGGTGAGCCCAAGCCAGACGCCAAGGACCGCGGTGAGGCTGTGGGCCGTGACCTCGAGATGCTCGGGTGTGAGGACCACGTCTGTCCTCCGTCCTCGGGACCCCCGATCGTTCGGCGTGTCGAGGCGAGCAGCAGCGTGGGCTATCTACCGTTCGAGTCGCAGTCGAGGACGACTTCTCGAGAACGACATGGTCGCACGACCGGGGACCGCCGTCCATGCCCAACCCCAGGCAATCTCGGCGGCTCCCTTGGGGGCGCTGAGCGTCCGCTGGGTCGCTCCGGCTCCGTCCCGATGTCGAGCCGCAGTCGAGCCGCAGTCAAACCGCAGTGGCGGACCGCGAGAGTGGGGGCATCAACGCGGCGCACCTACCGACGCGTCACGGGGGAGATGGGAGATCGAAGCCATGCGAGCGGGACAAGCGGGACCCTGGCGCAGGATCGCGGTGGCCGGAGTTGCCGCCGGGCTGCTCCTCCTGTCGACGGCGAGCGCGTTCGTCGCGTCGGCGTCGTCGGGAACCATGACCATCACGAAGTCAACGACCCTGACAGAGGATCACGTCGGCAACATCGTCATCGCGACCGACAACGTGACCCTCGACTGTGCCGGCCATACTCTGGTCGGCAGCGGGGACCCGGCGGGAATCCTGCTCGACGGGCGCAAGAACGTGACCGTGAAGAACTGCCACGTCACCGGGTTCGTCGACGGGATCAGCGTTCAGGCGGTCGCCGGAGCGTCCTCGCACAACACGCTGCTCGCGAACACGGTGACGAACTCAAGCGCCGACGGCTTCCTGGTAATCGGTTCCTCGAACGATGTGCTGACCGGGAACAGCTCGAGCGGCAGCGGCTACTGGGGCTTCCTCGTCAAGTCGTCCACGAAAGAGACCCTCTCGTCAAATACGGCGACAGGGGCGGGGTACTGGGGGTTCGGGCTCGACTCTTCGCCGCGGAACTACCTCGCCCACAACACCGCGATGCACAACGGGACGACCGGCCACGGCGACGGCTTCTTCCTTGATCGGTCCAACGCCAACGTCCTCGAGCAGAACACGGCGAACTCGAACGGCGATCATGGGGCTGACGTGGACGGCATCCGGCTCCAGGGCTCTTCGGACAACGTTCTGCGAGGGAACGTCGCGAGTAGGAACGCGACCTGGGGCTTCATTCTCTTCGGCTACCAGGGGTCAGCCTCGGGCAACGTAGTGACAGGTAACACCGCGAACGGCAACGCGATCATCGGCTTCGCCCTGAACGTCGCGACCGCCAACACGCTGTCGGCCAACACCGCAAACGGTAACGGTGACTCCGGGTTCGACCTGAACTTTTCGAGCGACTCCAACACGCTGCGGGGCAACACGGCCAACAACAACGTCGCTGGCAGCGGGTTCTCGCTGTATGGCGCTTCGGCCAACGTCCTCTCCGACAACACCGCGAACGGCAACAACTTCGGGTTCAACGTGAGCAGCCTGGGAGCGAGCGGAAATACGCTGACCCGGAACACCGCGAACCGGAACGCGAGCTTCGGCATCGCGGTGGGTGATGGAGCGAGCGCCAACACGTGCCGCTCCAACTCCGCCCACCAGAACGGCATCCTCGATGCCCTGCAATACAACGCCGGCCCCGGCAACGTCTGGCTCCGGAACAGCTTCGGCACCACAGACGGGATCTAACACTCGCCCGTCGACGGCGCGCTGAACGGTGAGACGACCTGCGTCGCTCCAGGCGCAGGCCGTCTCAGCCGCCTTCCGAGGGGCGCGCTCCTCAGTCGCCGGGCGGGCCAGGCGGAATTCTCCGCTCTTGCGCTCATCGTCCCCCTCACCGTCTCGAGCGTCGCGGCCGCACCCGGGGCGTGCTGGTGGACCGACGGCGTGCGCCCAATGCCCGCGACCGGCCACTGGACCACTTGCGACAAGGACTACACCTCGACTGCGCGCCAGGACTGGTACGAGGTCAGGGCTCGCTCGTGGTCCAGCTGACCCCGCAGGGGGTCCCGCAGGTGGTCCACGCGAACCTCCCCTGCGCCGTGGGCTGCAACGACGTGGCCTGGAACGTCGGGTTCGCGGGCGGGGGCGGCGTCCAGAACCTGATGACCCCGAGCGGCGGCCACAAGCTGATCCTCCACGGTCAGATCCCGGCGGACCAGATGTCCGCGTTGCTCCCGGGTGTGACCGCCGCCCACGATCGGCCATTGGCGCGAGGCTCTGACGCGGGGCCCACACGCAGGTCGCCTTGACCCTGTCGAGCCACTGACGAGACCGACCCGCCGATCGCGTGCCGTCGGGTGGCCCGTGGCCCGCTCAAGGCGCTGGCCGGCTTCGCGCCCGGGGGCGTCGATCGGCGTGCCGGAGGAGAACACCGGTCTCGGCCGGCTGACGTTCGGCTCGCAGACGGGACGCGTCGCCGACAAATGGCATCTTGGCGCGAGCGTGGACCGGCGTAGATGCCCACCGTCAGGCGATCGCTGCGGCTCCCTCGCAGGCCGCTGAACGCCCGCTGCGTCGCGCCAGCCCCACTGCCGCAGTCGAGCCGCAGTCGAGCCGCAGTCAAACCGCGGGGCCCGGAGTCCAAGGTGGCGACATCAACGCATCGCACGGGGTTGGGACGATGTCGAAACCAGGTCGCACGCGAGGCCAGGAGGGCCCGGCGGACCGCCAGATCGGTCACGGGGCGCGGTGATGTTCGCCCCGACCGCAGCGGAACCTGGCCGCCTTTCGAGCTCGATCCCCTTGTCGATGGCGCCCGGTGCGCGCCGCCTCGATCCGTCCGCGATCGGCGAGGAGATCGCGGCGGCCTTCCGTCACCACTCGCCTGCGATCTACGGCACGGCCCTGCGATCGACGCGCGATCCCGAGCTCGCCCAAGACGTGACCCAGGAAGCGTTCCTTCGCCTTGTCGTCGAAGCGCAGGCCGGTCGACTTCCCGACAACATCGGCGGCTGGCTCTACCGGACCAGCGCCAACCTGATCGTCAGTCGGGCGCGTCACGCTGCGGTCGCACGGCGGCTCGCGCCCCGCCTCGTCGAATTCGACGGGCCGGCACAGCCCGACGCCGTGGCCCTTCTACAGGAGCAACACGGCGAGCTCCAGGTTGCCTTGGCTGCGCTTCCGGCGGTTGACCGGGTGGCCCTGCTCATGGCGGCCCAGGGAGCCACGGGTCAGGAGATCGCACGTCGTCTCGGGCGGAGTCACGCGGCCACGCGAACGCTGCTAAGCCGCGCGCGGGGACGCCTGCGGGCTGCCGCGATTGGGCTCGACGCGCAGGTTTGCCGTGCGGAGCCGCTGGCGGTGGCGTGATGTCGAGCTCGCTGTCCCATGACCGTCGGGCACGTGGCATGGACGGACGACTGAGGGTCGTCCTCGCGGTCGTGGTCCTCGCCGGATGCGGCCCCGCGGGGGGAACGGCGCCTCCGCCGGCTTCGTCCGGCGTGACGCCGGCGACCCCCTCGCCAAGTGCCGGACCGATCGTCTCGCCGCCTGTCGGGCCCAGCCCACTGGCTTCACCCGCCGCGTCGCCGGTGCGCACCCCGGCGCCCAGCCCCAGCAGCTTGGCCCTGCACGGGTGGGTCGAGCGCGCCAGCTTCCCCGGCGAGACGCTCGACGTCCTCCTGGCCGGTGGTCCCGGGCTGATCGCCGCCGGCTCGCGCGAATCGACCGGCGCCGGCGACCCTGGTGACGCCCTCGTCCGGCTGTCGGCCGACGGCTCGATGTGGCGGAAGGCGGTCGTGGAGGGGGCGTCGGGCGGCTCGATCCACGCAATCCGCCGGGTGAACGGGACGTACCTCGCCCTCGGGACCCGCAAGCTGGGCGAGGCGGACTTCCGGGGCGCGGCCTGGACATCGCCCGACGGCGAGGGCTGGACCCTCGCGGCCACGTTCCCTCTCCTCGTGCCACAGGACATCCTCGAGCGGGACGGGCAGCTGCTTGCATGGGGCATCGGCGGTTGGACTGAACCACACGGACTTTTCGTCTGGACGCTCGACGACGTCGGCCGCTGGGGTATCGCCCGGCAGGTCGACGCTCCCGACGAGGCGTTCCTCGCCAACGGTGTCATCGGGACCACGCGTGGCTACATCGCCTTCGGCAACAGGGGTGGGGTCATCCCCGCGGTGGCCGCCCGGATCTTCGTCGCGACGTCCGTGGACGGAATCACCTGGCGGTTCGCCCCGGCGCAGCGAACCCTGGAGCAGGCAGGCATCGGCGCGGTGGTCGAGCGGACCGATGGGTATCTCGCGGTGGGCTGGGCGCTGTCGGAGAACGGGTCGGGCGTGCCGGCCGTGTGGCGCTCCGCGGACGGGCTGGCGTGGAGCCGAGCGCTCGACCTTGCGGGGTTGAAGGGCGGGCGGATCGCCCGAGCCACCCTCTCCGACGGCCGCTTCCTGGTCCGCGGCACGATCGCGGACGGGAACACGACGCAGGGCGTCTCCTGGGAGTCCCTCGATGGGGTCCACTGGACCCTCCTCCCGCTCGGGGCGGACATCCCCGACCTCCTGCAAACGATGCCGTCCGACCCGGTGACCGTTGGCGGCCAACGCTTTGCGGTCGCGACATTGGACGACGGCTCGCCGTCCGCGCGGGCCGTCGTGCTCTTCCAGGGAAGCGTCCCGCGGTGAAGAGTCGCAAGCCCGGAGATCGGCGTGGGGCCGCGACGATCAGCGCCCTCGGCTTCGGCGCGCTCGCGGTCGGGGGCATCGCGGGTTGGATGGCCGCCACGTCCCCGCGCACTCCCTCCAGCAACTATGCCGGAGCGGTCGCCGGGTTCTGGGCGCTGCTCGTCCTCATCGTTGTCGTCGCGATCGTGGTCGTCGGCCTGCTCGCGTTGTTCCTGCGCCGCCGGTGGCTGACCGCCTCCTTCGTGGTGGGCGCCGGGTTCCTGCTCGGCCTCGTTGTCGGGGCGTGGCTCACCAACACCGCGGGGCTTGGGTACAAGTACACGTGGCCCTCGATGCCGTCCCCACCCGTCTATCTCCACGCCCGGGGCGAGGCCTCGGCGCGGCTCGATGGCGTCGCCGGGTTCACGACGCATTCGGGCAGTGCCGACTGCACCTCAGAGCCCGGCTCTCAGGTAGTCGAGGCGGTCGATGTCTGGGACGCTGGCGAGCTGCAGGGTGCGATGTACCGGGGAGACCTGCACATGCACATGGACGCACCGGGCATCGAGCCGGGCACCGTGGGTGTCTCGGTCTTCTTCTGGTCGAGCTCGATGACTGGGCCCTCGCCGCAGTGGCGCGGCCGCGGCCAGCTCGTCGAGGACGAGCCGTCTGCCGGTCGGGTGACGTTCGAGAAGATCGTCCAGGAGGTCGGCCGCCCGCCCGCGGCGGGCACGTGGCCGGCCGAGCTCTCGGGCGAGATCTCCTGGTCGTGCGGCCCCTGGTCCAACGGGCCGGCGACCTACGGCCCGTAGGCTCGGAGCAGTCGAGAGGAGACTGACATGCCGAGAAGCGGTTGCGCCCCGGTTTCGGTCAGCGATCCGTCGGCGGGGGCCCGCGTCCCCACGCGCGGGCTGGAACAGCGCGACATCGAGCCGAGCCCACCCGACGGGACACTCGCTCGCCAACTCACCGAACCGATGACCCGGCGAAAGTTCATCGCCGCAGCGGCCGCTCTCGGGGTCTCCGCCTCCGCCCTGGGCGCGCTCCTCGAGGCCTGTGCGCAGGCCACCCGGCCGAGCGGGACGCCGGGTTCCACGCCGAGCGCGGCGGTCATCACCCCCGGGCCGACGTTCCGGGGCACGCCGCCCGTCATCGACCCGACCCCCACGAGCGCGACCTACGGCGCGATGCTCGAGACCAGTGCGCTCGCTCCGGTCAGCGCCCCATCGGCCGCCCTCCGGACCCTCCTCGACGAGGTGGCCGCCGACGTCCGGATCCCGGTTGCTCCCGCAGTGGTGGACGGCCGTCGGCCGGCCCGGCTGACGGTGGTGGCCGACGACCCCTCGTTCGCCGACCAGGCGTACCGGCTCGCGGTCGTCCCCACCGCCGACGGGCCGGCCGTGACGATTCGGGCGGGCGATGAGGCTGGCGCCTACTACGGCCTCCTCTCGCTCGCCCAACTCGTCGTCGGCGACGGCCCGACGACCTGGCTCCGGACCGCGATGGTCGAGGACGCTCCGGGCTTCACCCGCCGCGGCGCGATCCTCGACCCGTACGTGCTCCCGGACGTCGGCGTCACCGACGCCTCGCGGGCGCTCCTCCTCGAGCGCGTCCGGTTCGGGGTTCGCTACAAGCTCAACTTCGTCGACCTCCCCGACCGGACGCCGTGGCCGGAGCTCGTGCGGTACTGCGACGACCACCACGTCGAGCTGATGGTGGCCAAGGGATACCGGGACTTGCTGACCGTGATGCCCCGGGACCAGGTGAAGGAGGTTCTCGGTGCTCAGCTCGACGCGGGGGCCCACAGCCTCAGCCTCAACTGGGACGACATGCCGCTGACCGACCCGGTGGCCATCGCCCACGAACAGGCCGCCATCCTGCGCGACCTGTACGGATACCTACGGGGGCGCGATCCCGGCGTCCGCGTCTCGGCCGTCTTTCCGCCCTACGGCGGCGTCCCGGGAAGGAACCTCTCCGACGCCGGGCGGCGGTACTTGGCACAGATGCCCGGCGCATTTCCCGCCGACGTCCGCGTCTTCTGGACCGGCGACGGCGGGGTCTTCTCGGACACCGTGACAGCGGCCGGGGCGCGGGCGTACGCCGACGCCGTGGGACACGAGATCGGGCTCTGGGACAACGACGCCATCACGTCCTCGGCAGCACGGCAGCCGTGCAGCGGGCGGGCCCCCGACCTCGCGACGGTCGTCCACTCGTACATGGGCAACCTCGCCGGCGAGGCGAACTGGGAGAAGACCAACGGCGAGTTCGCCCTGCTGACCTCGCTCTTCTACACCTGGAACCCGAGCACCTACGACCCGGCCGCGGCCGCGGCCACCGCCGAGCGAATCCTCGCGCGTGGTTCGTGACGCTCGGCTGGACGTGGACCGCGAGGTCGATCGACAAAACGAAGCGATTCGCTGGCACCGCGGTTGCGCGAGACTCCACTCGTAGATCGATGGCAGACTGAGGCCGCAGCCGCGCGTTCGCGGCGCACATGGGGGAGGGAATCGACATGGCCACCGGGACCGGCACGAAGGACGACCCCTGGGTCCTGAAGACCCCGCCGGGCACCTCTGAATACACGATGTACCGGGACGACGAGGCGGATCCGCGCGTGATCGTGTGCCAGGTCGGTGGCACCAAGCTTCTCTACGACGCCCGCGCGATCGACGACCTCCATGCGATGCTCAAGACGCACGGAGACTGGATGCCGCTCGGCGGTGCCGATGAGCAGAAGCTGGCGACCGAGGGCTCGGTGGAGGCGTGGGGTCGCTCGGAGTCGAACCCGCTGGGGGGCTGGTACGGCCTGAAGAAGGGCCTGCGCGGCCGGTTCGGGGTCTACATGCCGCCGCTGTTAGAGGCGCTCGGGCTCGCCGAGGTCACCCACGACGCGAAGAACAACCGGATGCGCGCGATCGGCTGAGGCCGCCCGGGACCGGCTGAGCTCACCGTCCTGCTCGCCCGCGCCCGCAACCGCCCCGCGTGAGCCGCCGACCGGCGTGACCGAATCGAGACCGAAGGAGCCGCCGAATGTGGACGCTGGGGACCCCGCCGCTGGAGCTCGTGGTCCGGGCCGCGATCATCTACGTGGTCTTCTTCGGTGCCCTCCGCCTGTTCGGCAAGCGCGAGATCGGCCAGTTCACGCTGTTCGACCTCGCCCTGGTGCTGCTCGCCGCGAACGCGCTCCAACCCGCGATCACCGGGCCGGACGCGTCGGTACCCGGCGGCCTGATCGTGATCCTCACGATCTTCATCCTCAACCGGGGAGTCGCCGTCCTGCGGGTACGGAGCGCCCGGGTTCGCCGGCTACTCGAGTTCGGCCCGACGGTGGTCGGGCGTGACGGTGCATGGCTGCTGCCCACCCTGGTCCGCCAGGGCCTGGATCTCGTCGACGTGGAAGCGGCGCTCCGCGAGCACGGTCTCGACACCGTCACGGAGATGAAGCTCGCCACGCTCGAGGCGGACGGGTCGATCAGCATCGTGGCAACCGGGGGTGTCGATCCCGCCGCGAGGCGCCGTCGAAGCCGCTCGCGCCGGCCGATCTGAGCGCCGAGGCGACCGCTGCGCGGAACTCGGCCGGGCGCCATCGGAGCGACGAAACCCGCGTCGCCTTCCGAGTACCGGGACAGTCCGCGGGTCGCTACCATTGCAAGGTGCTCGACCTCGACGCCTATGCCGCGGACTGCCGGCTCGCGGGACGCGTTGATCTCGGAGACGGTCGCCTGACCGACCGCCTCAACGCGAACGAGGACCTGCGCATCGAGGACGCGCGCCTCGAGAGCCTCGAGGACGGCCACGTCGTTGAGGCCCCCGAGATGACGGTGGCGACGGATGAGCTGTGCGCCGTGGTCGGGAGCGGCTCCCGCGGGGACGCGGCGCGCCGCCTGCGCACGCACGCGACCCGGATCGTCGCCGAGCTCGGCCCGTACCGTGTGGTCGGCCTCGTCCACGGCACCCCGGCCTCGGATCCACTCGCGGCGGCCCTTCGCCGTGCGGCCTGGTTGCCGCTCACGGACGCCACGATCACCTACCGGCGTGGCGCGGTCGATGTGAGCGACACGTTTGAGACCCTCGTCATCAATCGGACCCTGGCAACCTCGCTCCAGGCCCTGGAGGAGGAGAGCGTCCTGCTTCCCTGGGAGGCGCAGCAGGCTTCAAGGGCGGGCGCGTCGCGCGCGCTGGACCTTACCGGAACGTTTCATGACGAGCCGCGCCCCGATAGCCACGCGTTGAATCACCGGGGAGGATCCGGGCCCGTCTCCTGAGCCTCGATCCGTCCGATCGGGCGGCCTGACATCACCGATGCGTGCCGGCGGCCGGCCGGCACGGCCCGTCGAGGGTTCGGGATCCGCCTGCGGGTCAGGGCGCCGGCGAGGCGAAAAGGTTGCCGAACGGGTTGGCGCCGCCTGCGCCCGAGCCCATGAGCATCTGCAGGAGCTTCCCGGCGTCCTCCGTCTGATCGGCGGGCGGAGCCTGGACCGCCAGGGCCCCCGAGTGGGCGGTGATGGTCAGGGCCAGCGTCAGGGTGCTCCCGCTGTCCGCGATGGTCGTGCTGACCTTCGAGAGCTGGTTCGACTGGTGGTCGATCCAGAACGTCAGCGGGATGTCGGGCATCGTTGGCGGGAGGGACGGCAGCGGCACCACGCTGGAGCCGGCCATCGATCGGAGCGTGGCAAGCCACGAGGCGATCGTCGTGCCGCTCACGGTCGCCATCACGACGTCCTGGTCACGCCCGTCGAGCTGCTGGGTTCCTCCCGAGGTGATCTTCACGCCGGAACCCTGGAGAAAGGGCGCCAGCATCGCGGACGGGTCGAGCGATGGCATCGCCGAGGACACCGGCACCGTCGATGGGACCAGGCTCTCTGCCGTGGCGAGGGGCAGCGAGTACCAGGTCGCGCCGATCGGGCTCGCCTGGACGTACGCCGAGCCGCCCACGACGCGCACGTCGGCCGTGATGTCGGTCGAGGGCTGGACGCCCTTGAGGTCGAGTGTCAGCTCGCCCTGCTTGCCCGCCGGGTCCATCGAGACGACCAGCTTCGACCCGGAGATGTCCATGCTCGGACCCCCGGACTGCGCCAGCTGCCCGTCGATGTTGAGCGTGACGTCCAGCGGCCCGGAGAGCTTCGACGTCGTCGCGAGGCTCCCGGTGAGCAGGGCGGAGGGGTCGGGCGGCGGGGTGGGGTTCGGCGTGGCTGCCGCGCTGCACGCGGCCAGCATGATCGCCACGGCGAGCGCGGCGATGGGCCCGCGAGCACGGCGGGAGGTCGGCAGATGGATCACAGGATCGTCCTCGTGGTCGGCTGCGGCATGGTCGCACGCAGCCTGTCTCCAGCCTGCCACGCCCTGCCCGCACGTCAAGGGGTTCCGTGGGGGCAGGACTTCCCGCCTCCGTCAGGCGTTCGTCAACACCGGCTGGAGTCGGTTCACCGTTTCGCGCACGTCGGGTGCGTCGGCCAGGAGCTCCATGAGCTCGAGCGCGAACTTGTTCACGGCGCACGGCCCGGTGCGGCGGGCCGCTGCCTCGATAAGGTCGGCCAGTCGTTGTCCGGCAACGGCGTCGCGATCGCGGACCTGTGCGACGCCGAGCTCCTCCTCGACGGCCGCCGCCAGCAGCGACGCGACACGCTCGTCGATACTGGCGAGCCGCAGGCGGGTCGCCAGGTTGGGCGGTTGGGAGTGCTGGATGTCCATGGCTCCTCCCTCGGGCATGTCGAGCGGTCCTCCCGGCGAGAGCGAGCGAGCTCGCCGTGTCGAGCCCGCGCCCGATAGCTCAGGGTGTGCGGGCCCCGACCCGCGGGTCCAGAGCCGTTGGTCGCGAAGTGCGCTCCGGCGTGGTCCGACCTCATCCTGCGACGGCTCAGGAGGGTCGCGAACAGTACTATTGTCCGATGGCCGCAGGAACCGGAGGGGACGATACTTGCGGTCGAGCGGGAGATACCCGCCCGGGAGCAGGAAGGAGCGAGCGTGCACGATGCATGAACGCGTCACTCGGATCCTCGCGTGGGCCCAGGTGACAGTTGCCAGGCTCCAGAGCGGAGCGCAAGCGGGAGTGGTCCGGCTCCAGCACGGTCAGGGTCTCGCTGAATATGCACTCATCCTCGCCCTCATTGCGATCGTCGCGATCATTGCCCTGATCTTCCTCGGCGGCCAGGTCTCCAAGATTCTCAGCACCGTCGGCAAGTCAGTCTAGGCCGCTCCGCTCACTTCACGAATCACCCGGCGCCCCGGGCAACCGCGCGCGGCCCGGGGACACGCGCGTCCCAGGCGTTCCGGCGGCTGCTACCCTGCCACGGTGCAGCGTGCGTGGGCGGCGATCCGAAGACCGGAGTCCATCGTCGCGCTGGGCGTGTTCGGGATCGCGGCGCTCGTTGCCGCATGGATCGTGCGGCCGCTCCACGTTGGGATGCTGGGCTACGACGCGGCGGCGTCGGTCCTCTACTTCGAGCGCCTCGTGGCGGGGACGACCCTCGAGGCCTTCACCGGCGCGACGCCCAAGGCCCTGCTCACGGGTGTCTACGGGGTTGCCTACAGCCTGATCCCGGACTGGCGCGTGATCTCGTGGCTGGCGATCGCGGCCTACGCGGGAGCGATTGCAGCCTCGGCCGTCCTTGCCTACCGGCTCTCGGGAGTCGTGGCGGCGGCGTTCGTGGTCGTGGGCCTCGTCGGATCGGCCGAACTGCTGACCGACGTCGACCTCGCGTACGCGGTCTCGTGGGCTCTCCTGTGCTGGGCCGTCGCGGGCCTGCTGGTCACCGCAGCTCGTCCGCGCTACGCGTGGGCCGGGATCGCCCTCGCGGTCGGCGGGCTGGCCAGGTACGAGACGCTGATCGTGGTCGGCGCAGCGGGCCTGCTCCTGGTGGCCGGTGCAGTGTTCGCCAGGTTCACGGCTCGACCGACGGCGCCACTCCGGGCCCGCGCGCCGATCCTGCTCGGATTGCTGGCACTACCGGTCCAGGCGCTCCACGACTGGCTCCTGACCGGGAATCCCCTCTACGCCGAGAGCGTTCCGGTCCTGGGATCAGCGGGCTTGCACCTCGTCGGCGTCTCCGGGGTGCTCCGGGCGATCGGAAACCACTATGCGGCGGAGCCCGTCCTGATCGTCCTCGCCCTGCTCGGGCTGGCGAGCCTGCTGCTGCGGGCACGCTGGGAGGTTGCGGTCGGTCTGCTCGCGCTCGGGCTCGGTGTGCTCGTCTTCCTCGTCTTCCTCGCCATCCGACGGATCTACGTCTCGGACCGGTACTTCGCGCCGGCCGACATCGCGATCACGTTCGCAGCGGCGGCCGGGCTGGCGTCCATCCGTGCGCCGCGCCTCGAGGCACGCCTGCGGCGAACGCTCCGGCGGCGTGGTCTGCTCGCGGCCGGCATCCTCGCCGGGGCCGTGACCGCGCTCGCCGTCGTGCGCCCGTTCGGTCCGTTCGACCGCTCGACGCGCGCGTCCATCACCGTGAACGCCACCGTCCACCGGGACATCGCGCTCGTCGTCCCCGATCTTCGACGCGCACTGGCGGACGTGCCCGGGATCCGCGCCTGGCCGGCGGACGGGTCCCCGATGAAAGCCATGGGCTCCCGGGCGGTTCTCCTCGCCCCGGTGCTCACCGTCCCCCAGCTGGCCGTGGAGTTGCAGCTGCCGCTCTCGTCGATCTCCGGGACGGCCGCTGCCTCGATCACCACCGACGGAACCTATCCCCGGTCCGGCCAGGTCGTGTTCCACCAGGTCGACCGCGACACGCCCGCGGCCCCGTTCCGGCTGTTCGAGGTCGCCCGGACCACGAGGGTCGGCCGGATCACCCTCGACCCGCTCCTCGTGGACCCCGCCCACCGCTTCTGGCTGCTCCGCATCGAGCCGTGAGCGAGCCGCCCTCGCCCAGAGTGCGGCGCCGACCCTTGCGTTGCGCGTCCGCCTGGAGCCGCGCGTGCATGGCGAATGCGCCGGCGAGCGAGACGAGCAGGATGAGCAGCGACGCCGGCGACTGATCCCGAGACGCCGGTTCCTTCGGCACGGTCGAGGTGGCCGGAGGCGAGAACTCGACCACCGTGCTTGCCTCCACCGCGCCCTATCGGAGTGCCGACAGGGGAACGCCGACGAGCACCGCGTGCCCGTTGGCGTTCCCCTGTCCACATCGCCCAGCCAGCCTCGATGCCTATCGCTGCGCCATCACCGACAGACTGCAACCCGGATGAAGCAGACGAGACCCCGACCCATGAAGGGGCCGCCGTCGCGGTATCGCCGCTCACCGTCGTCCCGTTACAGGCGAGGAGGACGCGGCCGCCGTTGGCACCAGCGGACGGCCACGGGGTCGATGCTCATGGCGCTGCCGACGCAGCGGGCGCACCACCGGGGGTGAGGAGCCGCCAATCGGCGCCACCGTCGTCGGTGGCGTAGAGCTGGAGCGCGATGTTCAGATCGGTTCGACCGGGGGTCGAGCCATCCACGCGCGCCCAACCGTGGAGCGGATCGACGAAGTCGAGCGAGCCGACGTGGCGTTGCTCACGAGACCGGTTGCCGTCACCGCGGTCCAGGTGCGTCCGCCGTCGTTTGTCGCATGGAGTGAAGGGGCGGCGTCCGAGTGGTCGGGGTACGCAGCGAGCCACTGGTAATCGCTGAGTGCGGCGAATGACCACACCCACTCGGGGATCGTCGTCGCGACCGTCCAGGTCCGGCCCACACTCCCGGTCAGGAGCAGCTGCGTCGCACTCGTGGCCCCGCCGCCGTAATCCGCGACGAGCACCGCCCTGCCCGGACCGAACACTGACGGCGGTGACGTCAGGAACGGCTGCCAGGCACTCGTGGCCCAGCCGGCGGGTGCTCGCGGCAGGACTGAACGTTGCCAGCTCGCTCCACCGTCGCTCGTCACGTACAGCTCATTGACCGAGGGTCGGCCATCGACGGGGCTCGGGTTGCTCGCGGCGAGCGCCCATCCCGTTTCGCGGTCTCCGAATGTGATCGCACCGACGATCGCCGCAGGTATCGTGCCCACCCTCGACCACGTGGCCCCGCCGTCCGACGTCGCCCAGAGACTCCCTGCACGCCCACCCGCGCCCTCGAGTGGCAGCACGCCATGCTGCGCGTCGAAGAACGATGCGGCCGTCGGATAGCCGGATGGAATGCGGAGGGCCGTCTCTTGCCATGTCTTTCCGCCGTCGCTCGTCCGCGCGATGGCGACAGGATCACCCTCGGTGCTCAGGAAAGGGACGATCCAGCCGTGGGCAGCGTCAAGGAACGTCACGTGCGCCAGCGCCCCAACGGGCCCCAGGTCTCGAGACCAGCGCCACGAGTGCCGGCTGTCAAGGGTCAGGAACAGCTGTCGGCCCGAGATCGCCCAGCCATGCCGTGCATCGATCAAGCCGAACTGATCGACCTCGGGACCGACTGCCGCGGCCGCCGCGCTGGGAGACGGCGCGATCGGCGTGAGCGACCAGTCCACGGCCGCCCCTTGTGCAAGTTGACCACCCGGATCGAACTGCTCGCCCCAGACCACGACCTGCCCGCTCTCCGCGCCAATGCCGCGCAACATGATCCCGTCGAGCGCGGCGGGCATGAACACGCGTTGCCAGGTCGCGCCATCCCCGGACTCCCAGACGATCGGCCGGGTGGCCAATCCATCCTGCACGAACCCGACGGCGACCAGGGTCGATCCGACGCGCGCCAGGCCAGTGGGCTCTGCGCTCTCGACCACCTTGAGATCCGCGCCCATGTCACCCGCCGCCCATACATGCCCATCGGGTGATGTCCAGGCGAGGGGCCGCTGCTCGCCGAGGACGCTGCCCACGGCCACGAAGCGCGACCCCGTCCATACGAGCCCTTTGATCATCAGCCGGACGGCGTTCGGGAAGGCGTCGCTGCGGCCGATCTGCTGCCAGTGGATCGCGTCCGTCGAGGTCCAGATCGGAGGCGGGACTGGCGTCGCGGGAGAGGGGCCTCGTAGCACCTCGCCCACGCCGACGTACGCGGAACCGTGTTGGATGACGGACTGGA
>DAOTXE010000042.1:0-45755 GCA_034435355.1 Chloroflexota bacterium | reverse complement strand
ACGGCCAAACTGCGCAGGGCGTACAAGTACTGCCGGGCCGCGCGGTCCTGGCGGCGTTGGTAAAGCTCGGCGTCTCTCACAGAGAGCGTCTTGAGGGCCCTCGCGTACGCCAAGTCGGCCTCGTAGCTGAGCAACCAGCACGCCACGATGCGCTCGACCAGCAGCCGCTCGAGCGGCGACGCGTTCGGGCCTGCAAGTTCGGCCCGCATGCTGGCCATTGTCTTACGGATCCCTTCACGAGTGAGGGCGCTCCTGCCGGCCACAACGCCGATCAGGGCATCCTGCGCCGTGGTGGCGACGTCCCCATAGGCATCCCAAATCGCAGGAACGGCGTCGAAGATTTCCCGGACGGCCGGGAGAGCCGTTCGGTCTCCTGCGTCCGCCCGTCTGACCATCGCGCGTAACGTCGCCTGACGGTCCGCGTCCCACGTGTGAAGAGGTTCAGCCACGCCGTCGCCTCCATTCCCCTCGATCGTGCCGGTGATAGCCGCCCAGCAGGAGAAGGGCGCGGGCTGCGGTGTCAGCGACCTCAATGAGGACGGCTACCTGCCGGTCCGCCTCAGCGAAACGGCTGAGAGCTGAGCGCATGGCTTGACGTTCCGCGTCTCGAGTCGCGCGACGATCACGGTCGGCGGCAGCAGCAGCCTCGCCGACCTGGCCGGCGCCGACGTACTGGCGCACCACTCGGCCACCACGGCGCAGTGAGCGCGAGTAGTAACGGCCCGAACCGCCCCGCGTCTCCCAGCCCACGGTTGTGTTACCGAACCTCGCGTGCGCCACTCACGGTTGGCGCTTGGCCTGACACTGACCGCGAAGTCAATCGTGGCTCGGCAAGCTCGGGGTGAGCGACTGAGCCGGCTGACAGCCATTCTGACAGCCATTCTCGTGCCGCTGGGTGCCGCGAGACTACCGCCTGGCGCCGCGAATCGTGCGTGAAACCGAACGGCCGTTCATGGCCAAGGGAAGTGGTGGAGATGAGGGGACTCGAACCCCTGACCCCCGCGATGCGAACGCGGTGCTCTTCCAGCTGAGCTACATCCCCACGCGCGGCCGATCGCACGCGCCGGGGGGCGATCGCCGGGCGAGAGTGTAGCACGGCCCCCGGCCCCGGCGGCCGGGCCGGCTCGATGTCGTGGCCGGTCACGACAACCGGCGCGGCGACCGGGATCGCTCTTCACAACGTAGAACATCTGTTCTATCATGGGCTGTCCGATGGACCGCCACCCCGACCGCGCCGCCGCCCTGGCCTCCCTCCGGGAGCGCTGGGGCGCGGCAGCTCCGCGGCCGGCGACGGAGGTGTTCGGTGCGCTCGCGGTGGCCCCCCGCCCGGCGGTGGAGCCACCGGACCCGCTGCCGCCCACATTGGCTCCCGGCCCCGCAGCCCCGCCCGTCGAGGGCCGGCCGGCGCTGTTCCCGCTGCCCGACAGCGGGACGCCGAACCCGGTCCTTGTCACGGCCGGTCCCCGTCTCGCACCAGCCACGATCGACCGGACGATCCCGACGGGATTTCCCGCGCTTGACGCGCTCCTCGCCGCCGGCGGCCTCCCGCGGACCGGGACCGTCGCGCTCGCGGGCGCGGGCTCCAGCGGCGCGACGACGCTCGCGCTCCGCGTGCTCGCCGAGGCGCAGGCCGGGGGTGCGCTCGCCGCCTGGGTGGATCTCCCGCGCGCGCTCGACCCGGTGGAGGCGGTGGCCCGTGGCGTCGACCTCGAATGGCTCGCCGTGCTCGTGCCCGACGACCCGGCCCAGGCGCTCGCGATGGCCGGTGCGCTGCTCCAGGCGCGGGCGGTGGACATCCTGGTGCTGGACCTGGGGACGGCCCGGGGCGGACGGCCGGCGCCGGTCCCGGCGCCGGTCCAGCCGGTTCCGGCCGTCCCCGCCTCGCTCGCTGCCCCCGCGCGCCGCGGCCCGCGTCCGCCCACCCTCGCCGACCAGCTCGCCCGGCTGGCCGCGTTCGCCCGGCGGGCCGGGGCCCTCCTTCTCGTCCTCGAGCCGGCCGGGATCCCCGCATCGCTGCGGGCCGCGCTCGACGAGGGCGCCGGCCTGCGCCTGGAGCTCCGCCGGAGCAGCTGGATCCGGCTGGGTCGCGAGGTCGTGGGGCAGGGGACGGAGGTCCGCGTCGCGAAGGATCACCACGGGAGGCCGGACCGGCGGACCACGCTCCGGATCCTCTACGCGGAAGGGGGGCCGCGGGACCGCTGCCTGGTCCGCGACGAGCTCCTGGCGGAGGAGCCCGTCGCGGGGGCGCCACCCGGCATCCTCCGGCCGGGCGCCCCGCCTTTCGAGCCCACCTCCGCGGTTCCACCTCGACCGTTGCACGAGCCCCACCCATCGACCGATGCGCCTCCTCCACCTCTCCTGGCCGCACCTCGCAATCCGGCTCGCCCGCCGGAGGGCGCCCGGCAGCCTGCCCGACGGACCGCTGATCCTCGGCGGGCAGCCGTGGGATGATGGCACCGTCCTCGACGCGAACCAGGCCGCCCGGGTTCTCGGCGTCCGGCGGGGGATTCCGCTCGGGCAGGCGCACCGGCTCGCCCCGGAGGCCGTGTTCGTTCCGCCCGACCCTGCGGCGGACGCGGCGGCCCTGGAGGCGGCGCTCGACGCGCTCGCGGCGTTCAGCCCGGGCATCGCCGGTCCGGTCGATGCCGCCGATCCCGCGTTCGGGACGCTCGAGGCGCAGCTCGACGGGCTGGAGCCGCTCTGGGGGCCAGAGCCGGTCATCGTCACGAAGGCTCGTGCTGCGCTCGCGGAGCTCCTTCCGGGGGCACCGCGGGCGGGGATCGCCGGGACCCGGTTCGCGGCCGCGCTCGCGGCGGCCACCGGCCCGGGTCCGTCCGTCATCCCGTGCGTCTGCGTGCCTCCCGGCGGGGATGCGGCATTCCTCGCCCCGTTCCCGGCCGCGGCCCTCTCGCGCGACCCGGACGTCCGGGCCCGGCTTGACCGGTTCGGCCTGGCGACGATCGGGGAGGTCGGCGCGCTGCCGCGCTCGGCGCTCGTGGCGCGCTTCGGGACCGACGCCGGCGCGCGGCTCCACGATCGGGCGAACGGCCGCGAGACGGACCCGTTCCGCCCGCGCCGGAGTCCCGAACGGCTCGCGCTGGGGCTCTCCGCAGACGAGCCGGTCGTCGGCCTGGAGGCGGTCCGCTTCGTCCTGCGGCGGGTCGCCGCGGCGCTCGCGGCGCAGCTCGACGCGCGGGGCTCGGCGGCGGGACGCACCCGGCTCACGCTGACGCTCGACCCGACGTTCCGGCCCGGCCGGCTCCAGCTCCCCGGCGAGGATCTTCCGCGGCGGATCGTGGAGCAGCGGTTCCCGGAGCCATCCGCGGACCCGGAGGCGTTCGAGCGGCTTCTCCTGGCGCGGCTCGTGAAGGACCCGCCCGCCGCGCCGATCGCGCGCCTGGACCTGGAGCTGCTCGACGTCACGCCCGCCGCCGGTCACCAGCTCGCGCTCTTCGTTCCCCAGGCGAACGCGGCCGCCCGGCTCGGCTGGCAGCTCGCCCGGCTGGCCGTCCGCTACGGGGAGGGCAGGATCGGCCGGCTCTCCCTCGCCGACTCCGATGCGCCGCTGCCCGAGACACGCTGGACCTGGCGGCCCGTCGCCGTCGACGGCGGGGAGCCGGCCCGATGACGCGCCTCCTGCGCGAGCACCCGGTCGTGGATGCGGAGCTCGATGGCGCCGGCCGCCTCGTCGCGATCCGCTGGGCCGGTCGCCGCGAGCCCGTGGAGGTCTGCACGCGATGGCGGGTCGACGAAGCGTGGTGGGGTCGCCCGATCGCGCGCGACTACTTCAAGATCGTCGGGCGCCAGTGGCTCGCCCTTGTCTACCTGGACCGCGTGGACGGCTCGTGGCACCTCGAGCGCCTGTACGACTGACCGGCCGCCCGGTTCAGGCGAGCAGCTGGACGACCGCGGCGGGCTTCGCGCCGGACGCGCCGGCCGCGACAAGGACGATGACCAGGGCCACCAGGATCAGCACCAGGAGCCCGGCACCCAGCCACTCGCGTCCCGTCGGTCCCATCGTTCGCGCTCCTTTGCTCGGCAGCCCGGGAGGGCCGTCAGCGGTCCGCGCCATAGTAGACGGTGCCACGCCTCCGCCACCGAGGCGGCGAGTGGCGCCGGCTGGCCTCCCTCGCCGCAGCCATGGTCTTGACCGACATAGAACATCTGTTCTAACATGATCCCGCTCTGCCGGCCGCGACGGCCGTGTCGCCGTCCTTCCTTGACGCTGTCCATCGGGTCGTGCCATGCCCGCGTCGCCCTATGCCGAGCTCCACGCGCACACGAACTTCTCCTTCCTCGACGGTGCCTCGTCGCCCGCGGACCTCGTGGCCCGCGCGGTCGAGCTGGGCCTCTCGGGCCTTGCTGCGACGGACCACCAGGGTCTGTACGGGGCCGTCCGGTTCGCGACGGCGGCGGAGGAGGCCGGCCTCCACCCGATCATCGGGGTGGAGGTCGAGCTGGCCGATCCGCTCGTCCCGGATCCGGAGGGGCTGGTCGTCCCGGGCCGCACGGCTGCCCGGCGCGGGCACCCGTCGCCGCCCGTCAGCGGCCGGGCCCCGCGGCCGCTCGCGGGCCTGCCCGCCCGGCCGCGCCCGGAACGAGCACGCCTGCCCGGCCACCGGGCAGCCACCAGGGAAGACCTTCGCGGAATCGGGGCGCCCCAGCGGGGACCGCATCTCGTGCTGCTCGCCCGGGACGCGTCCGGGTACCGGAGCCTCTGCCGGCTCCTGAGCCGCGCGAACCTGGCCGGGACCAAGGCCGCGCCCCGGCTCACCCAGGCGCTGCTCGCGGACCATGTCGAGGGGCTCGTGGCGCTCTCGGGCTGCCGCGAGGGCGAGCTGGCGCGGCGGCTCCGGGCGGGCGATCGGGCGGGGGCGCGAGAGGTGGCCCGCGCGTATGCGCGCCGGTTCGGCGGTCCCGGCGAGACGATCGCCGGGACCGGCTTCGTGATCGAGCTCGCCCACCATCTCCTCCCCGACGACGACTGGCTCGTGGCGGAATCCGCGTGCCTGGCCGCCGAGCTGGGCCTACCGGTGGTCGTCACGAACGACGTGCACTACGCCCGCCCGGAGGATCGCGAGCTGCACGACGTGCTGACGGCGATTCGCCACGGCCGGAGCCTCGAGACGCTCGCCGACCTGCGCACGCCGAGCGGGGAGCACCACCTCAAGTCCGCGGCCGAGCTCGCCGCCCTCCCGCCCGGCGATCCGGCCACCTCGGACCGACACACGGCGCACGCCTGGGCGGAGGGAATCGCCAACGCGGGGACGCTTGCGGCGGCCTGCACGGTGGACCTGGGTTTCGAGCGATACCGCTTCCCCGGCTTTGCCGTCCCCGGCGGCGAGACGCCGTTCTCGTACCTCGTGGAGCTCTGCCACGCTGGGATCCGGCGTCGCTATCACCCCGTGACGCCGCCCGTCGTGCGCCAGCTCGCCCACGAGCTCGATGTGATCGAGCGGACCGGCCTGGCCGAGTTTTTCCTCATCTGCTGGGACCTGATGCGGTTCGCGAAGGAGCGCCGGATCCCCGCCCAGGGGCGGGGGAGCGCTGCGGACTCGGTCGTGGCCTATGCGCTCGGGATCACCCGGGTGGATCCCATCCGCCACAACCTCCTGTTCGAGCGCTTCATCAACGAGGGCCGCACCACCTACCCGGACGTGGACATCGACTTCTCCTCGGCTCGTCGCGAGGAGGTCATCCAGTACGTCTACGGGCGCTACGGTCCCGAGCACACCGGGATGGTCTGCAACCTCGTGACCTACCGGGCTCGCTCGGCGGTCCGCGAGGTCGGGGCCGCGCTCGGCTTCCCGCGGCCCCTCGTGGACCGGGTCGCGAAGGCACTCGAGACATACGATTCGGTGATGGTCCGCCGGGACCTGGAGGCCGATGGCGGCTTCGCGGAGTTCTTCCGGCGGCCCGGCGAGGGCCCGGACGGCGATGCCTCGGCCGCCCGCGCCGGCGTGCGCGGGCTCGTCGATGAGATGGGACAGCTCGGCCATCCTCGCGGCGGGCGACTCCACGCGGGCAGCGGCGGCGGAGCGCCGCCCGCCGGCGCTCGCCCCGCGATCCGGCCCGGCGGGCCGTCGGACGACGAGGGCGGCCCCGGCGACTCGCCCGCCAGCGTCGCCCGGCTTGCTCCCGTGGCCGCTGCGGAATCGCCCCGGCCCCTCGGCGGGAGCGTCGCCGGGCTCTCGCCGTGGGAGCGCTGGCTGGAGCTGTGCGCCCGGATCGATGGCTTTCCCCGCCACCTCGGCATCCACAGCGGCGGCATGCTCGTGACGGCCGCGCCGCTCATCGACATCGCACCCCTGGAACGCGCCACGATGCCGGGCCGGGTGGTGGTCCAGTTCGACAAGCGGGACGTGGAGACCCTCAAGCTCATCAAGCTGGACCTGCTCGGCCTCGGGATGCTCGCCGCAATGGACGAGACGCTCGCGCTCATGGAGCAGGACTGCGCGACGTGCATGGACCTCGACCGGCTCTCCGAGGAGATCCCCGAGGTCTTCGCGATGCTCCAGGCGGCCGACACGGTGGGTGTCTTCCAGGTGGAGAGCCGGGCCCAGATGCAGACGCTGCCCAAGTCGCGCCCCGGCTGCCTCGACGACCTGGTGGTGGAGGTCGCGATCATCCGGCCCGGCCCGATCCAGGGGAATGCCGTCCACCCGTACCTGCGCCGCAGGCAGGGCCTGGAGCCGGTGACGTACCTGCACCCGTCGCTCGAGCCGATCCTCCGCGACTCGATGGGCGTGATCCTCTACCAGGAGCAGGTGATGCGGGTCGCGATCGAGGTCGCCGGGTTCTCGCCCGGGGACTCGGACGGCTTCCGCCGCGCGATGGGAACGTGGCGTTCCAGCGCGGAGATGGAGAAGCTCCATGCCCGCTTCGTCGACGGCTGCGTCCGCGTCGCGGGGATGCCGCGGGCTGACGCCGAGGAGCTCTACCGCGGGGTCGCCGGCTTCGCGAGCTTCGGGTTCGCGAAGAGTCACGCCGCCGCCTTCGCCCGGACCGCCTACGAGTCGGCGTTCCTCAAGCTCTTCTACCCGGCCCATTTCCTCGCCGGCCTGGTCAACGCCCAGCCGATGGGCTTCTACCCGGTCGAGGTGCTGGTGAACGACGCGAAACGCCACGGCGTCGCGGTCCTCCCCGTGGACGTCAACGCGTCCTATCACCGGACCACCACCGAGTGGGCGGGCCGGCCCGGCTGGGCGCTCGCGGGCCCGGACGGTGACGACGGGCGCCACGACGGCGACCCCGGGGAGCCGCTCCCCGCCGACGCGGGGATCGAGGCGCGGCCGCGCCCGGTCCGCTCGCCGGCCTGCGTGATCCCGGCCGCCGCAGCGCGCGAGCGCTGGGCTGCCGAGAGTGCCGTGGGCTGGGGCGTTCGCCTGGGGCTGCACCTCGTGAAGGGAATCGGCGAGGAGCACGCCGCGCATCTCGACGCCGAGCGGGCGCGCGGCCCGTACGCGTCGCTGTCGGACGTGGTGGAGCGCACCCGCCTTCCCGAAGAGGTGCTCGAGCGGCTCATCCGGGCGGGCGCGCTCGACTCCCTGGGACGGCCGCGCCGGGAGCTGCTCTGGCAGCTGCGGGAGGTGGTGCGCCCGGCGAAGGGGACACCGCGGGGAGGCGGCCGCGTGGCTGGCCGACCCCTGGACCTGCGACTCCCGGCGACGCCGGCACCGGACCTTCCGCCGATCACCGAGCTGGAGCGGCTCGGCGACAGCTACGCCATCCTCTCGCTCGACGCACGGCGCCAGGTGGTGGCGCTCTTCCGCCCCGCGCTGGAGCGGCTCGGTGCGGTGACGAACGCAGCGCTCGCGGAGCGGCGACCCGGCCGCGTGCGGGTCGGTGGGCTGGTCGTGACCCGCCAGCACCCCATGACGGCGAAGGGGACCGTCTTCCTCGCGCTCGAGGACGAGACTGGGATGGTGAACGTCACGCTCTGGCCGGACACCTGGGCACGCCTCCGGGGAGTGGTGCGACGCAACGCCCTGCTCGTGGTGGATGGGAGCCTGCAGCGCGAGTCGAGCGTCGTGAACGTCGTGGCCCGCGAGGTCAGCCCGCTCGTCGGGATGACCCGACCCGCCGGCGGCCCGGCCGCGCCAGGCGGGGTGCGCCAGCTCGGCCATGCCGGCATGCGCCGGCTGGGTTGACGAGCCCGCGGATCAGCCCGGCTCCACCCCGCCGCCCGCGGGCACGCTGTTCAGCCGGTCAGCGGCGCTTCGTCCTGGCAGGGGCCTGCTGCCGGGCCGGGCTCGACATCGCCAGGAAGCGGCGGTAGAAGCCGGAGAACGCCCCGACGAGGATCCCGAACGGCACGGACGTCGCGATCGCATTGATGACGACCCCTACCTTCTGGTCCGTGGTCATCACGTAGGTGAACCCGAGCCCGGTCTGGACGGAGTTCGTGAAGACCCCGAACAGCAGCGAGTACGCGGCCGCGTTGGCGAGGGCCACGATCCCGCCCACGAGCCAGGCCCCCCGCGGCGCGAGCATGCCTCCGAGGAACGGCAGGATCATCGGTGGCGGCTGGAGCGCCAGGCTGCCCAGCAGGACCACGATCGGGTTCGCCGAGACCGAGGGAATGAAGAACAGGGCGGTGATCGCGACGATCACGGCCAGCGGAACCCACAACGCCTTCGAGTGGAGCGCGACCGCCGGCAGCGCGCGCACGTCGGCGAGGATGTCGGCCGGCGCCGCGGCGCGACGCAGACCCGCAATGAACCCCGGCCGGGGAGGGGCCGTCGCCTCGCGTCGAGCGGTCGAGGCCGCCACGGGCGGTCTCGCGCGAGCGCCGCCCCTGGATGCCGGGCGCGGCGGTTCCGGGACGTCGGCTTCGGCTTCGTCGACCTCGAGGTCCGGGCTCTCGGCGACTCCGACCTCGGAGCGGTAACGGCGGCGTACCTCGGCACGCTGGGTCCTCTTCGCGCGAGCCACGAAACCTCCTGGATGGGCTGGTCGGGGCGGCGGGATGTGCCGCGCCGAGCATCGTAGCGCGGCCGCGGATAAGCGATCGATGAGCCGTGCGTGGTACACCCCGGGCATCGCCGCCGCCCGCGACGCCCGCCGGCCTGCTCCGCCCCAACCTGCCCGCCGGGAGGTCGTCCATGCGCGCCCCGAGGAGCGCCGCGCTCGGCGCGGTCGCCAGCCTGCTCCTGCTCGCGACGTTGGTCGGGGGCCCACCGCGCCCCGCGGCCGCGCCTGCGAAGGACGTGGACCTGCGTCCCGCGGCCGTGGTGGCGTGGCCGCCGTCCAGCGGCCTTCTCGTCGCGGAGGTGGTCACCGGTAGCGCCTCCGCGTCCGACGAGTACGTCGAGATCGCCAACGCGGGGGCTCTCCCGGTCGACCTGGCCGGCACGGAGCTGGTGTATGTCACGTCGTCGGGGTCGAGCGTGACCCGGAAGGTCGCCTGGACGGATGTCACGCTCCTCGCGACCGGCCAGCACCTCCTCGCCGCCAACGCCCTCGGGGCCTACGCGGCGATCGCCGACGTGACGTATTCGGGCGGGCTCGCGGCGACCGGCGGCGCGCTCGTCCTCCGACCCATCGGCGGGGCACCGATCGACTCGGTCGGCTGGGGCGACGCCACGAACACCTTCGTCGAAGGCGCTGCGGCGGCAGCACCCCCAGCCGGGCAGAGCATCGAGCGCCGACCGGGTGGCAACGGCGGCAACGTCATCGACACCAACCAGAACGGGGCGGACTGGACCGGGCTCGCGGCGCCCATCCCGCAGAACCGTGCCGCCGATCCGGTCCCCGGTCCTCCTGGGCCCCCGACGCCCACGCCCACGCCCACGCCCACGCCGACGCCGACCCCGGTTCCCGTGATCTCGATCGCCGCTGCCCGATCCGCTCCCGGCGGAACGGCAGTCACGGTCGAAGGCGTCCTCTCCGCGCCGCTTGGGATCCTCGACGCCGGGCGCGGTGGCTTTCTCCAGGACGGCACGGCCGGGATTGCAATCTACGCGCCGTCGACCCTCGAGCCGATGGCGGCCGGTTCGCTGGTTCGTGTGGCCGGCCCGGTCGACGATCGCTACGGCCAGCGCACGATCCGGATCGACGCCGCGCCGGTGTTGCTTGCCACCGGTCTCGTTCCAGACGCCATGCCAGCGACGACCGGAACCGCAGTCGAGCCGCTCGAGGGCATCCGGCTGACTGTCCAGGGAACCATGGTCGATGCTCCGACGGTACTTGCCGATGGTCCCGCGATCACGCTCGACGACGGCTCCGGCCCCCTGCGCGTCGTCCTTGCCGGGAACGCGAGCAGTGCCATGCCCGCCCGGGGGAGCCTCGTCTCCGTCAGCGGCCCGCTCGGGCAGCGCGACTCCTCGGGAACCGGCACGACCGGCTACCGGCTGTTTGTCGTCGACCCGCTGGATCTCTCCGCCGGGCCGGCACCCCAACCGTCGCCAGGCCCGAGCGCTGAGCCGAGCCCGTCGCCGTCGCCCGACCCCGGCACGAGCCCGTCGCCCACGCAGGAGCCGACCCCCTCGCCGGCTCCCTCGCCGGCGCCGAGCGCCGAGCCCGTCACCATCGCAGACGCGCGGACCGCGACGACCGGGACGATCATCCGCGTTCGCGGCGTCGTCACCGCCGAGCCGGGGCGCGTCGGGCCAGCCTCGCTCGGCGTCGTCGCCGACGCGAGCGCATCGATCTTTGTCCGGTTTCCCGTCGATGTCGCGCCGCCCCGCGGGGCGCTCCTCGAGATTGCGGGACCGCTTGCCGACCCATATGGGCAGCTCGAGGTCCGGCCACTCCCAGCGGGCGTCCGGCTCATCGGTACTGCGCCGGTCGGGAGCCCGATTCCGATCGCGGCAGCGTCGCTCGGCGAGCTCGTTGAGGGGCGCCTCGTATCGCTCGATGCGACGCTTGACGCCCCCATCGTCCGGGCGTCGAGCGGGGAGATCGAGCTGCGCCTGCTCGACGCGACGGGTGCGGCGTTCCGTGCGCGCGCGACGCGCGCCAGCGGGATCGAACCCACGGTTGCGCGGCGCGGCGACCGGCTGCACCTCGTTGGAATCGTCGGCCAGCGGGCCTCCGCGCGCGGGCTCCTGGATGGATACCGTGTCTGGCTGCGCGACGCGGCCGATGTGACGCGCGCGACGGACGTCCCACCCGGCCCGACTCCTGCTCCGACGCCCAGCCCCCGACCGCGCGCCTCGGAGCCGCCCGTCACCACGATCGCGGCCGCGCTCCGCCTGGGGGCCGGTCCCGTCGCGGTCGAAGGGGTGGTCAGCGTCGCGATCACGCTCCTCGACGCATCGGGTCGCCGCTCGGTGCTCCAGGACGAGACCGCGGGCGTCGAGTTCCTGGTCCCCCGCGGCGCTCCCGCGCCGAAGCCCGGCGACCGGGTGCGCGTGGTCGGGACGCTCGGCCGTGCCTACGGCGCGCCCCGGATCACGGCGACCAGCCTCGTCGCGCTCAAGCACGCCGCGGACCCCGTCCCGATCTCGCTTGCCGGGCCCCCGTCGATCGCGGTCGAGTGGCAGCTCGTCGCGGTCGAGGGCCTCGTCACGGCCCAGCGCCGTCTCGGAGACCGCTGGCGGGCGGAGCTCGCCGCCGGCAACGGGTCGCTCCCCATCGCCGGGCTGCCGGGAGCCGGCATTCCGGCTTCGACGCTCGTCGAGGGCTGCCGGGTCCGCGTCGTCGGGATCGTGCGCCGGCCGAACCCGGCCACAACCGACCAGCGCTTCGTCGTCGTGCCGCGCTCGCCGGCCGACATCCGCGTCATCGCGCCGGCGACCGCCGTTCTGCGCACGGCGCTTCCCGGACAGGCGGCCACAGTGCCGGGCGGGCCGGGTGCGCCTGCGACGATCGCCGGCATCCCCGGCTCGCCCGTTCCCGCGTCCGCGGACGTCGCACGCCTGCCCCGCCTCGCGGGGCAGGCGGTCCGCGTGGGAGGCCTCGTGGTCGCGGTGGATACGGCGGGGCTCGCCTTCGACGACGGCACGGGCACCGCGCGGCTCGAGCTCGCCGGAGACGCTCGCCCACTGCTCTCCCTGCTGAGTCCCGGTGACGCGATCGGGGCGGCCGGGATCGTCCAGCCGGGAGCGCCGCCGAGGATCCGGGTGGCCGCGGCAGCCGACCTCGTGCGCCTCGGCGACCTCGGCGAGGCCGTGCCCCTCGTGGGCGGCGACGCGGCGAATGCTGGCGAAGCGGCGCTCCAGGCGACGGGTGCCGGGGATGTGCCCGCGGCCGGCGTGCCACCGCGGGCCCTCGCGGGCGAATCGGCGATTGCCCCGCTGACCGCCGGGTTCGGATCGATCGCCGCGCTCGCGACGGCCGGTGCGGCCTTCTTCGGCGTTCGCCGTCGCCGCGACCGGCGCGAGGTCCGGGTGCGCATCGCGCGTCGTCTTGCCGAGCTGGGTGCTCCGTTCGCCGCGACGGCCGGCTCCGCCCCGGCCGGGTCCGCCCCGGCCGGGTCCGCTGACTCCACCTCGGCGATCGCACCGCCTGCGCCGCTCGCACGGCCGGACCCGGTCGTGTGTGACCAGGCGCGGATCGTACGGGAACCGGCTTGACGCTCCGTGGCGGCGCGGACTACCGTTGCGCGAGTTCGCGCCGCCTCGGATCTGTCGGCTTCGTGAGAGCTGCACCAGATGGCTGCGCCGAACCAGCATCGCTGGTACTGGACGAGCGCCGGCCGAGGGGTCCGTCGACGTCCACCGTGACGAAAGGGAGGCTCCCGGAGTGGCCGAGGCGTACTGCGTCAAGTGCAAGGCGAAGCGCGAGATGAAGAACGCGCAGCACATCACCATGAAGAACGGCAAGCCTGCCGCCCAGGGCACATGCCCGGTCTGCGGCACCAAGATGTTCCGCATCGGCGGCTGACCGCATCGCGATCGATCGATCGAGCCCCCGCCGGAGACGGCGGGGGCTCGATCCGTTTCCGGGCAGGTCGCGACCCCCGGGCTTAAGCCCGCCAGCGTGCGGGCCGTTCGGACCGCGTCGGTGGGACGGTCGGCCCGAAGGGCCGGCAGGGGCGCTTGGTAGAATGGCGCTCGTTCCCGCCGCATTCGCGAGGTCCTGTGTCCCCACGGCCCGTTTCCGCCCCCGGCATCGGGAGTGTGCTGCCGCGCGCCAGCGCTGATCGCCCCGCCCGCCCGGTGGCAGGCGACGATCCAGCCACGGTTCCGGGCCTCGGTCGCCGCCGCGGGCGGGACGTCTCACCGTTCGGCGGGACCGCCGCGCGCCCGCGTCCTCAGGCATCCAGCCTCCCCGCGCTCGGCGTGGGGAGGACCCATCGATCCATCTAACCGCAGAGCGGAGGTTCGAGACATGTCCGTACGCGTGGGCATCAACGGGTTCGGTCGCATCGGCCGGCAGTCGCTCAAGGCGCTCATCGAGCGCGCGCCCGACATCGAGGTCGTGGCGGTCAACGACATCGTGGACGTTCCGACGAACGCGCTGCTCTTCAAGCACGACTCCACCTATGGCGCCTACGCGGGCACGGTGGAACACACCGACGACGCGATCATCGTCGACGGGCGCGAGATCAAGGTCCTCCAGGTCGCCGATCCGTCCCAGCTCCCGTGGAAGGCGCTCGGCGTCGACATCGTCATCGAGTCGACGGGCCGCTTCACGGATGCCGACAAGGCCCGCGTGCACCTCGACGCCGGCGCGAAGAAGGTTCTCATCAGCGCCCCGGCCAAGAAGGAGGACGTCACGATCGTGCTCGGCGTGAACGACGCCGCCTACGATCCGTCGAAGCACCACGTGATCAGCAACGCGAGCTGCACCACGAACTGCCTCGCCCCGGCGGCCAAGGTCGTCCACGACGGCTGGACGATCCGGCGCGGCCTCATGAACACGATCCACTCCTACACGAACGACCAGAAGATCCTCGACGTGGCCCACAAGGACCCGCGCCGCGCCCGCGCCGCCGCGCTGAACATCATCCCGACGACCACCGGCGCCGCGAAGGCGCTCGCGCTGGTCATCCCGGATCTCAAGGGCAAGTTCGACGGGTTCAGCCTCCGCGTTCCCACCCCGACGGTCTCCGTGGTGGACTTCACCGCCGAGCTCGAGCGCGAGACGACGGTCGAGGAGCTCAACGCGGCCTTCCGGGCCGCGGCGGCCGGCCCGATGAACGGGATCCTCGGCGTCAGCGATGAGCCCCTCGTCAGCTCCGACTTCCGCGGCGACACGCGCTCCTCGATCATCGACAGCGCGAGCACGATGGTCCTCGGCGGCAACTTCGTGAAGGTCATCGCGTGGTACGACAACGAGTGGGGCTACAGCTGCCGCGTCGCCGACCTCGTCAAGATCATCGCCGAGCGGCTTTGATCGCCGACGCGATCAGCCTGCGCCGAACCTCCAGCTAGCAGAGGCAGAAGCCTGCCATGGACAAGCGATCGGTTCGCGACCTCGACGCGTCGGGAAAGCGCGTCTTCGTCCGCGTCGACTTCAACGTGCCACTCAAGGACGGGCAGGTCACCGACGACACCCGCATACGGGCGGCCATTCCGACGATCAAGTACCTGATGGACCAGGGAGCACGGGTGATCCTGGCGAGCCACCTCGGCCGGCCAGACGGCAAGGTGCAGGATGGCCTCCGCCTTCGCCCGGTCGCCGAGCGGCTCTCGACCCTTCTCCGCGTCAGCGTCCCGTGCACCGGCGACGCGCTGGGGCAGGGTACGGAGGATGCCGTTCGCCGGCTCAAGCCCGGCGAGGTCCTCCTGCTCGAGAACCTCCGCTTCCACCCGGAAGAGGAGAAGAACGACCCGGGTTTCGCGAAGGCGCTGGCCTCGTACGCCGACGTCTACGTGAACGACGCGTTCGGGACCGCCCATCGGGCACACGCGTCGACGTACGGGGTCGCGCAGCTCCTGCCGGCCTACGCCGGCTTCCTGATGGAGAAGGAGATCACCTATCTGTCCCGCCTCGTCGAGGACCCGGAGCGGCCCTACGCGGCGATCATCGGAGGCGCGAAGGTCTCCGACAAGATCAAGGTCCTCGTCAATCTGCTCCAGAAGGTGGACGTGCTGATCGTCGGCGGCGGGATGGCGAACACCTTCCTGCTCGCCCAGGGCAAGGCGGTCGGCAAGAGCCTCGCGGAGCCCGACCGCGTCGAGGACGCGCAGCGGATCATGGCGGCCGCCCAGGCGGCCGGCGTCACGCTGATCCTGCCCATCGACGTGGTGATCGCCAAGGAGGTCACCCAGGGCTCCGAGTACAAGACCCTGTCGACCGACAGGCTCCCGGCGAGCTGGCACATCGTCGATGTCGGCAAGGCCTCCCTCGCCGCGATGGCCGCGGCGCTCGAGGGCGCGAAGACCATCTTCTGGAACGGGCCCCTGGGCGTGTTCGAGATCCCGGCCTTCGCGACCGGCACGAAGGCGATGGCGAGCCTCCTCGCCGAGATGGCCGAGCACGGCGCAACGGTCGTGGTGGGTGGCGGCGACTCCGTCGCCGCGGTCACCCAGCAGGGCCTCGCCGCCAAGATGACCCATATCAGCACGGGCGGCGGAGCGTCGCTCGAGCTGCTCGAAGGGCGGACGCTGCCCGGCATCGCGATCCTCCCGGATCGTGATCCCGACGGCGCCGCCGGGAGTGCATCGTGAACACCGAGATCGAACTGATCGAAGCGCGCGAGATCCTCGATTCGCGGGGAAACCCCACGATCGAGGTCGACGTCGTCCTCGCCGACGGCTCCGTCGGCCGGGCGGGCGTTCCGTCCGGAGCCTCGACGGGTGTTCACGAGGCAGTCGAGCTCCGGGACGGCGACAAGGCGCGGTTCGGCGGCAAGGGTGTTCGCAAAGCCGTCGCCAACGTCCGCGAGACGATCGCCCCGGCGCTGCTTGGTGCCGACGCTGCCGATCAGCCCGGCATCGATGCCGCGCTGATCGAGCTCGACGGGACGCCGAACAAGGCGAACCTCGGCGCCAACGCCATCCTCGGCGTCAGCCTCGCGTGCGCCCATGCCGCTGCGTCGGCGCACGACCTTCCGCTCTTCCGCTATCTCGGCGGAGCCGGGGCCCGCATCGTGCCGGTCCCCTTCTTCAACATCCTCAACGGCGGCAAGCACGCCGTGAACTCCACGGACTTCCAGGAGTTCATGGTCGCGCCGATCGGCAGGCCGACCTTCGCGGAGGCCTTCCGGGCCGGCGCGGAGGTCTTCCACGCCCTGCGGGGGATCCTCCACGACGGTGGCTACTCGGTCGGACAGGGTGACGAGGGCGGCTTCGCCCCATCGCTCCCGTCGAACGAGGCGGCCGTCGAGGTGATCCTGAAGGCGATCGAGAAGGCCGGCTACCGGCCCGGCGAGGACGTCGCCATCGCACTCGACCCGGCGACGAGCTCGATCCTGGTCGAGGGGACCGGGGTCGAGGGCGTCACCGGTCGCTACCTCCTGGAGCGCGAGGGCAGGACCCTCGACTCCGGCGAGATGGTCGACCTCTGGGAGCGCTGGATCGCGAAGTACCCCATCGTCTCGCTCGAGGATGGCCTCGCCGAGGACGACTGGGCCGGCTGGAAGGAGCTCACGGCGCGCCTCGGGAGCAAGGTCCAACTCGTCGGCGACGACATCGTGGTGACGAACCCGACGATCATCGCCCGCGCCATCGAAGAGAAGGCGATGAACTCCGTCCTGATCAAGCTCAACCAGATCGGGACGCTCACCGAGACGATGGCCGCGATCGAGATGGCCCGCCGCGCCGGCTGGACCGCGATGGTCAGTCACCGCTCCGGAGAGACCGAGGACACCTCGATCGCCGACTTCGTCGTGGCGATGGGGACCGGCCAGATCAAGACCGGCGCCCCGTCGCGCTCCGAGCGCGTGGCCAAGTACAACCGGCTTCTCCGGATCGAGGAGGAGCTCGGCGACGGCTCCGTCTTCCTGGGCCGCTACGCCCTGGCAGGCGCGCAGCCGGTTCGTGCCTGACGTTGGCGATCCTCCTGGCCCCGGCCGGCCTGCCGGCCGGGGCCAGCTCGCTCCCGGCGCCGTCCGTCGCGTGGCGCGCCGGCCCGGGGACAGGATGACCCGGCTCCTGGGCCGGTTCGTCGACCCCGGCGCGATCTTTGCGGGCTGGGTCGGCGTCGGAATGGCGATGACGATCGCCGTCAGCTTCCTGCTGGTCATCCCGATCGAGCCCGTCTTCTGGCTGATGGCGCCGCTGGCGGGAGTGCTGATCGGCTACTACGCGAACGCGCGCTCGGACAGGCGCGCCGGGCCCTGGCTGCGCATCCTCTCGAACGGGATCTACGCGGCGATCCTGACGACGCTGACGCTCGCGCTCCTCTTCCTCGGCACGAAGGCGATCTTCTTCTACGCGGACGACGGCTATCGCGATGCGAGCCAGGGCGGACCGATCGCCGGCTGCGCCTCCGGGGCGGACTGCGTCTATCAGCGCTACCTCGCCGAGGAGGGCAAGCCCGCCGAGTTCGCGTCGGCCGGGGTCACGGACGTCGCGTCGTTCACCGCGTTCTACTGGCGCGAGGAGATCGGGACGGCCGGCACCGTGACGATCCTCTGCCTTGCGGGCGGCGTGCTCGGTGCCGCGATGTATGGGTTCGCACGACCGAAGGCGCAGCGTCCGGCCCCGGCCCCGGGCGCCCCGACCGCCTGACCGGGCAGGTCCCGCCTGCCGACCCCGCGCGGGGCGCCGGCTCGCGGCGATCCCGGCCCCTCGGCGTGCCGAAGGGCTCCACGCTCCGGAGCAGGCGTTCAGCTGCCGACCGCGAGGAGGATCGCGCCGACCGCGATCGAGCCGGCCCCGCCGGGACGCCACGCTGCCCCTCCCGTTCGCCCAGCCGCATCACGCCCCAGCCGGCGGCCAGCACGGTTGCAGACTCCCGCAGGGGTGCCACGCCGGCGAGCGGGGCGATCGCGAGCGCCGGACCATGGCCGCGGAAGCCACCGCGACGGGAATCGTTCGACCCCGGGCGGGGATGCCCGGGGTCGAGCCTGGAGGTGGAGCCCGGTGCCGGGACGCCCGGCGCCGGCAGGCCTACTCCGCCTTCTTCTTCGGTTCTGCCTTGGTCTTTGCCGGGGCCTTGGTGCCGGGCAGCCGGAGTGAGGGCAGCTTGATGGCCGGTCCCTTGGCCTTGGCGGCGGGCGCCTTGGCCTTGGCAGCCGCCGCTTCCGAGCCCGCAGCCTTCGCCTTCGGCGCCGCCTTCGCGGGAGCCTTTGGCTTTGCGGCCGCCTTCGACGCAGGAGCCGCCTTTGCTGCCGCGGCCGCCTTCGGCGCCGTCCCCTTCGCGTCCGCATCGGCGGGCGTTGCCGCGACTCGGGCGCGGGTCCGTGGGGCGTGAGCCGGTGCTGCCGGTGCAGCCGCGGCCGTCCTCGTCGTCTCGATGTCGGTCCGGCCGGCGCGTGCGATCGCCGCCTTCGCCTTCCCGGCCGCCGTCTGGGCGCCTTTCGCCTTCTCGGCCTTGCCGGCCGCGATGCGGGCCTTGGCGGCCTTCGCCGCGGCCGCCGTGCCGGTGGTCTTCGTGATCTTCGCGGCCGTCTGCACGGTCGCGCCGCCGGCCGCCGCCGCCACCTTCCGGGCGAGGCGCGACTTGCGCCGCGCGGCCGTGTTGGGATGGATGGCGCCGACCTTGGCCGCCTTGTCGAGCGCGCTCATGGCCTCGGCGAGGGTGACGGTCGCGTCGCCCTCGGCCTGGCCGGTCGCGATCCTGAGGGTCTTCGTGACGAGGGTCTTGGCCTTTGTCCGTCGCGGGGCATTGATCGCCTCGCGACGTTCGGCCTGACGGACCCGCTTCAGGCCGGACGGCGTCCGTGTGCCGGTCCAGCCGCGGGGCGAATGAGCCACTGGCGTTGTGTCCTCTGGTGGGAAAGGATTGTCCTGGGATCGGGTGCCGCGCAGCGGGAGAGGACACCGCGACGGCGCGACCGCGAATGGTACCAGACACACCGACACGCGGTCAGCGGCTGTGAGCGACAGCGGGCGACCATCCGCCCGACAGCGTGGGCTACACTCGCCTCCCGATGTCGATCCCCCAGTCACGACTGCGCAACTTCTCGATCATCGCGCACATCGACCACGGCAAGTCGACGCTCGCGGACCGCCTGCTCGAGCAGACCCACACGATCGACCCGCGGCAGATGACGAGCCAGGTGCTCGACTCGATGGATCTCGAGCGCGAGAAGGGGATCACCATCAAGGCGCGCGCCGTCCGGCTTGAGTATGTCGCGCTGGACGGCCTGATCTACGGCCTCAACCTGATCGACACGCCGGGTCACGTCGACTTCTCCTACGAGGTGAGCCACAGCCTCCAGGCTTGCGAGGGCGCCGTCCTCGTGATCGACGCCTCGCAGGGGATCGAGGCGCAAACGCTCGCCAACGTCCATCTCGCGCTCCGCGCCGGCCTCGTGATCGTGCCGGTCGTCAACAAGATCGACCTGCCATCGGCGCAGCCGGACGTGGTCATGGACGAGCTCGAGAACGTCCTCGCGATCCCGCGCGAGGAGGTGCTGCTGGCATCCGCGAAGGAGGGGACCGGCATCCTCGAGATCCTCGAGGCGATCGTGGCGCGCGTGCCAGCGCCGAAGGGGAGCCCGCAGGCGCCACTTCGCGGACTCGTGTTCGACTCCCACTACGACCAGTACAAGGGCGTCGTGACCTACGTTCGCCTGGCGGAGGGGACGATCCGCGAACACGCCCGGATCCGGCTCATGGGCTCCGGCGCGGAGACCGAGATCCTGGAGCTGGGCGTCTTCCGTCCCCAGCTCGTCCCGGTCCGCGAGCTCTCGGCCGGCGAGGTCGGCTACATCGCCACGGGCCTGAAGAGCGTCCGCGATGCGCAGGTCGGCGACACGGTCACGGACGCCGCCGGCCCCGCCTCCGAGCCGCTTCCGGGCTACCTGCCCGCGAAGAGCCTCGTGTTCGCGGGGATCTACCCGATATCGGGCGAGGACTACCCGCTGCTCCGGGACGCGATGGAGAAGCTCCACCTCAACGACGCGAGCTTCACGTTCGAGGCCGAGAGCTCGATCGCGCTGGGCTTCGGCTTCCGTTGCGGCTTCCTGGGCCTGCTGCACATGGAGATCGTCCAGGAGCGCCTGGAGCGCGAGTTCTCGCTCGACCTGATCGCCTCGGCTCCGTCCGTCGAGTACCGCGTCACGCCGGTCGGGGGCGGGCCGGTCCTCGCGGTGGACAACCCTGCCCTCATGCCGTCCGCAGGGGAGATCGAGGCGATCGAGGAGCCGTGGGTCAAGCTCTCGGTGATCACGCCGGCAACCTACATCGGGCCGCTCATGGAGCTCTCCACCAACCGGCGTGGCACCTTCAGCGGCATGGACTACCTCGACCCGACGCGCGTGCTGCTCAGCTTCGAGATGCCGCTCGGGGAGCTGATCATCGACTACTTCGACCAGCTCAAGAGCCGCAGCCAGGGCTACGCCTCGATGGACTACGAGGAGATCGGCTACCGCCCGGCCCGCCTCGTCAAGCTCGACGTGCTGGTGAACGGCGAGCCGGTGGATGCCCTTTCGCTGATCGTCCACCGGGACAAGGCACAGACGGCCGGCCGACAGCTGACCGAGAAGCTCAAGGAGCTCATCCCGCGCCAGATGTTCGAGGTGCCGGTGCAGGCGGCGATCGGGTCGACGGTGGTGGCCCGCGAGACCATTCGCGCGATGCGCAAGAACGTCCTGGCCAAGTGCTACGGTGGCGACATCACCCGCAAGCGCAAGCTGCTCGAGAAGCAGAAGGAGGGCAAGCAGCGGATGAAGCGCGTCGGCTCGGTCGAGATCCCGCAAGAGGCCTTCCTCGCCGTCCTGCGCATGGGCGAGTCCGGCTAGGCGCCGCACCCTCCGTGGAGGCGCTGCTCCGGGATCTCGTTGCGCTCGGCCTGACCGGGCTGCTGTGCCTTCTGCGCCTGGAGGCTGCCTCGTTCGGTGCTGCCGAGTACGACGAGCCCGCGTTCAGTGACAGCCCGAGCCCGCTTCGAACGCGGGCCGCGTGGTACGCGCTCGGGTTCGGGCTCGTCGCCGCGGTGCTCCTCATCCAGCCGGCGCCGGCGAGCGACCTCGAGCTTGGGCTCGGCGATCGGGGAGGGGCGCTGCTCGGCGGGTTCGGCCTCGGCGCGATCGGGGCCGCCGCGGCCGCCTCGTTCGCCTGGGTCCGCTACGGTCGGCTGCGGATGCCGCCGCTCTGGTCGTACCCGGGCGCCGTCGTGAACGAGATCGGCACGGCGTTCATCGACGAGGCGACCTTCCGCGGCCTCGTCCTCGGCTTCCTTCTCCTGGCCGGCCTCGATCCCCTCCCCGCGATCGTCATCCAGGCGATCCTGTACGTGCTCGCAACCAGGACCGGCGCGCCCGGCCGGAGTCGCCACGTCTTCGGTCTCGCCGTGTTCATCGGGATCGGCGGCGGCTGGCTGACGACCCTCACCGGTGGGATCGGCGCGGCGTTCCTGGGGCACGCGATCACGCGGATCGCCCTCTTCGTGTGCACCGGCCACGCCGGCCAGCCGGCGCCCCGCGGCCAGGAGCCCGAGGATTCCTGGGAGCTCCGGCGCTCGCCCGAGGGGTGGCGCCGGGCGGACTCGCCGGCCGAGGACGTGCGAGCCGACCGGTGACGACGCTCGATGCACCGGCGCCGGCGGCGCCGGTGGCGCTCTACGTCCACGCCCCGTTCTGCCGCTCCCTCTGCCCGTACTGCGACTTCGTGGTGGTCGCCGGCGCGGCCGCGACGGGGCCGCGAAGCCGCGTCGCCCGCTACCTGCGTGCCGTCGCGGCGGAGCTCGACCTGCGGGCGACCGCGCTCGACGCGGCCTTTGGCGAGCCGGGCGCGCCGGAACGCCCGGTTCTCGAGTCGGTCTACCTTGGCGGTGGAACGCCGTCGCTCCTTCCCGTGGACGCGGTCGCGGGCCTGCTTGCCCGGGTCACGGCCCGCTTCGGGCTGGCTGCCGACGCCGAGGTGACGCTCGAGGCGAACCCCGGGCCGGACGACCGGGGCGATCTCGCTGGCTTCGCGCGCGCCGGAGTAACGCGGCTCTCGATTGGCGCCCAGAGCCTCCACGCGAGCGAGCTGCGGGCGCTCGGCCGGCGCCACGGACCGGCCGATGTCGCCGACACCGTCGCCCTGGCCCGTGACGCCGGGATCGGCAGCGTGAGCCTCGACCTGCTCTACGACGTCCCGGGCCAGACGCTCGCGAGCTGGACCGAGACCCTGGAGCACGCGCTGGCGCTTGCGCCGGACCACATCTCCGCCTACGCGCTGACGCTCGACGACCCCGAGGCCGAGGGGCTCACCGGGCCGGAGGGGGATCATCTCGCGACGACACCGGGTGCTCGCCGGTGGCGTGAATCCGCACGCACGGCCCAGGACGAGGACCGGGCTGCCGGTGCCTACGGCCTCGCCGATGTGCTGCTCGAGGCGAACGGCTATGCGTGGTACGAGCTCTCCAACTGGGCCCGCCCCGGCCACCAGAGCCGGCACAACCTCGCCTACTGGGAGCGTCGGCCCTACGCGGCCGTCGGCCCCGGGGCCCACTCGTTCGACGGCGTCACGCGGCGCTGGAACGCCGCGTCCTTCGAGACGTGGATGGACTCGCTGACGCCACGAGACGCCGCGACCGCCCCGGTCCTCCCATCCGGTGGCGCCGAGGTCCTCGACGCGGCGGCCGCGGAGGCCGAGAGCCTGTTCCTCGGCCTCCGGCTCGCGCGCGGCATCCCACGCGACGCCGCGCTGGGCCGCATCGACGAGTTCGCCTGGGCGGCCGAGAACGGCCTGGTCGAGGACGCTCCCGGGGACAGGGTGCGCCTCACGCTGCGAGGACGGCTGCTGTCCAACGAGCTGTTCGCGCGCCTCGTCTGACCGAGCGGGGAGCCGCGTTGTGCACGCTGGCCCGGGACTGGCCTGGGCCAGCGTGACGTGCGCCCGGGCTGGCGGCGTCAGGGTGTCTTGGTCGGCTTCGGGGTTGCCGTCGGCTTCGGGGTCTTCGTCGGTTTCGGGGTTGCCGTCGGCTTCGGGGTTGCCGTCGGTTTCGTGGTCGGTCCCGGCGTGGGGCCGGCGGTCATGGCCGGGTTTGCCAGGTTATCTCCCACCGCGTTGAGGGTCCCGCCAACCTGGCGACCGAGGAGAAGCATGGCGGCAATGACGAGCACCGCGATCGTGGTGAGGATGAGCGCGTATTCGACCAGGCCCTGGCCCGTGCCCGCGATCAGCAGCACCCGCCTGGAGCGCCATAGGGCACGCAGCACATCCGACCATGACGTAACCAGGGCAGAGATGCGGGTCATCGAACGCGGCCTCCCTTTGCTGGAACCAACCGTATCGCCGCACGTTGTGACCCGTCCCTGGTACGGATGGTCAGGGCGGGTGCGGGACCATCGACCCGTCAATGCCGGTCGGAAGCGCGGCTCCCCAACCGGCGGCGAGCCGAACGCCGGATCTCGGAGCCGGCCGGACGGCCGCCGGCCGATTGACACTCGCTCGCCCTCCCTGCTACGATCCGGCCGAAGGTTTGGCACTCTATAGTCGAGAGTGCTAACGAGGGCTGGCACTCACCAAGCGAGAGTGCCAGCAGGAGCGTCCACCCATGACACGAGGGATTCGACGGAGCACCGGCCCGCTGGACCAGCGAGCCAAGTCGATCCTGCACGCCGTCATCGACGAATACATCACGAGCGCGGCCCCCGTCGGCTCGCAGACGCTCGTGGAGCGCCATCACCTGCGGGTCAGCTCCGCCACGGTCCGGGCGATCCTCGCCGAGCTCGAGGCCGAGGGTTTCCTCATGCACCCGCACACGTCGGCGGGCCGCGTGCCGACCGACGCCGGCTATCGCTTCTACGTCGAGAGCCTCACCGGCGACGTCGCGCTCCCGGCCGTCGAGCAGCTCATGATCCGCCACCAGTTTGGCCAGGTGGAGTACGCGACCGACCAGTGGTTCCGTCTTGCCGCCTCGACGCTCGCCGCGGCGACGCACTCCGCCGGCATCGCCACCCCGGCCAAGCCGCGGGCGGCCCGGATTCGGCGCTTCGAGCTGATCCCGATCGGTCAACGAATGGCCAGCCTGATCATCGTCCTCAACGAGGGGACGCTGAAGCAGACGCTCTTCACGCTGGATGCCGGGACGAGCGAAGCGGACCTGGACGAGGCGGTTCGTCGCCTCAACGCCTCGTGCACCGGGCGGAGCGCCGCGGACGTCGCCGAGCACCTCCGCTGGTTCGACAAGGCGCCCGTCGCCGACGCCGTCTTCGGGCTGGTCCGCCGCGCCGGGGACCGGGCGCTGCGTCTCCTTCGCGAGTTCGATGCGGCGACCGTGGAGCAGCTCTTCAGCGACGGCCTCCTCAACGTGATGGCCGCTCCCGAGTTCGCCAGCTCGGAGAAGCTGCGCGGCGTCTTCGAAGCGCTTGAGAACCGGAGCTACTTCGCGGAGCTGTTCGAGGCCGTGACGAGCCAGGGCGACCTGCAGGTCTTCATCGGCCGCGAGAACCGGCCCGATGAGATGGCCGACGTGAGCCTGGTGCTGGCGCCGTACGGGCGACCCGGCGCCGCGGTCGGTTTCGTGGGGGTGCTCGGGCCGACCCGCCTCCGGTACCCGGAGGCGATCGGGACCGTGCGCTTCGTCTCGGGAATCATGAACGACCTGGTGGATCACCTCTATGCCACGAGTCCGGGGTAGCCGCATGCCGAATCACCCTGACCAGCCCACGCCGCGTCGCCGGACGCGCGCGGACGAGCGGATCGCTGAGCTCGAGACGAGCCCGACCGTGCTCCTTGCCGAGATCGCCGCGCTGACGGCCGAGCGCGACGCGGCACTCGCGAAGGCCGACGAGAACCTGGTGACCGCACAGCGCGCCGCCGCCGACTACGCGAACCTCAAGCGCCGCTCGGAGGCCGACCGTGAGCGCGACCTCGACCGCGCCCGCGAGGCGCTGCTCAGCAGAGTCGTGGAGCTTGCCGATGACTTCGACCTGGCCCTCGAGCATCTCCCGCCCGAAGCTCGCGACAACCCGTGGCTGGAGGGGATCGTGGCGATCGATCGGAAGCTGCGCGGCCTGCTCGAACGCGAGGGAGTCACGCCGATCGACGCGCTCGGGCAGCCGTTCGACCCGAGCGAGCACGAAGCGCTGAGCCACGTCGCCGGAAGCGGCGCGGCGGAGGGCGAGGTCGTGCTGGAGATCCGGCGCGGCTACCGCCTCCGGGACCGCGTGCTCCGGCCGGCTCTCGTCGCGGTCAGCGACGGAAGCCCGCGGCTGAACTGATCACCGAACCACCCCTAATCCCTCGGCACCAGGAGAACAGCACACCATGGGCAAGATCATCGGCATCGACCTCGGCACCACGAACTCGGTCGTCGCGGTCATGGAGGGCGGCGAGCCGACCGTCATCGCGTCCGCCGAGGGCGGGCGAACCGTCCCGTCGGTCGTCGCGTTCACCAAGACCGGCGAGCGCCTCGTCGGCCAGCTCGCGAAGCGCCAGGCGGTCACGAACCCTGCCAACACCGTCTACTCGATCAAGCGGTTCATGGGCCGCCGCTGGGACGACCCCGAGGTGAAGCACTCTCGGGCCCTCGTCCCATATACCGTGGAGAAGGATCCGGCATCCGACGGCGTCCGGGTGGCGCTCGCCGATGGGCGGACGTACACGCCACCCGAGATCTCGGCGATGATCCTCCAGAAGCTCAAGGCAGACGCAGAGGCATACCTGGGCGAGAAGGTGACCGAGGCGGTCATCACCGTGCCGGCCTACTTCGACGACACTCAGCGCCAGGCGACCAAGGACGCGGGCCGAATCGCCGGCCTCGACGTGAAGCGGATCATCAACGAGCCAACCGCCTCGTCGCTCGCCTACGGCCTGGACAAGCAGAAGGACGAGAAGATCGCCGTCTACGACCTGGGCGGTGGCACCTTCGACATCTCCATCCTGGAGCTCGGCGAGGGCGTCTTCGAGGTCAAGTCGACGAACGGCGACACGCATCTCGGCGGCGACGACTTCGACATCCGGGTCATGGACTGGCTCCTCGCGGAGTTCAAGAAGGACCAGGGGATCGACCTGCGCTCCGATCCGCAGGCGCTCCAGCGACTCAAGGAGGCGGCCGAGAAGGCGAAGATCGAGCTGTCGTCGTCGATCTCCACCGAGATCAACCTGCCCTACGTCACGGCGGACGCCGGCGGCCCGAAGCATCTCGTCGTGACGCTCACCCGGGCCAAGCTGGAGGATCTTGTCGGCGACCTGGTCGAGAAGACGAAAGGCCCCGTCATCCAGGCGATCAAGGATGCCGGGCTCAGCGCCGCCGAGATCGACGAGGTCGTCCTGGTGGGCGGCATGACCCGCATGCCCGCGGTCATCGAGGCGGTCAAGGCGATGTTCGGCGGCAAGGAGCCGAACCGGGGCGTGAACCCCGATGAGGTCGTCGCGGTCGGCGCGGCGATCCAGGCCGGCGTCCTGGCCGGAGACGTCAAGGACGTCCTCCTGCTCGACGTCACGCCGCTCTCGCTCGGCATCGAGACGCTCGGCGGCGTCATGACCAAGCTCATCGAGCGCAACACCACGATCCCGACGTCGAAGAGCCAGGTCTTCTCGACCGCCTCCGACAACCAGCCCCAGGTGGAGATCCACGTCCTCCAGGGCGAGCGGGACTTCGCCACCGACAACAAGACGCTGGGTCGCTTCATCCTGGACGGGATCCCCTCCGCCCCCCGCGGTGTGCCCCAGATCGAGGTCACCTTCGACATCGACGCGAACGGGATCGTCGAGGTGCGCGCGAAGGACCGGGCCACCGGCAAGGAGCAGAAGGTCCAGATCACGGCGTCGTCCATGCTGGACAAGAAGGACGTCGATCGAATGGTCCACGAGGCCACCGAGCACGCGGCCGAGGACAAGAAGCGTCGCGAGGAGGTTGAGACCCGGAACCAGGCCGAGGCGCTGACGTTCCAGGCCGAGCGCACGCTCAAGGACCTCGGCGAGAAGGTCTCGCCCGAGGACCGGTCCGCGGTCGAAGGCAAGGTCTCCGACGTTCGCAACGCCCTCAAGACCGAGTCGGCCAGCGTCGTCCAGGCGCGTGCGACCGAGCTCGCCGAGCTGCTCCAGAAGGTCGGCACGGCCGCGTACGCGGCCGGCGAAGCCGCGGGCGGAACGACGGGCGGCTCATCGGACGGCGACACGGGCGGCGCACCCGGCCCGACGCCCGCTGCGGACGACGAGACGGTCGAGGGCGAGTTCAAGGAGGTCTAGCCCCGGCGGGCGCCGGCGTGCGCATCCGGCCGCGTTCGCCCGATGGCAGCCGGTACACTCGGCGCCCATGGCCGCTGCGTCGACGCCACAACTCATCCGTGCCCGTGCGCTGACCAAGCGCTTCGGCGCGCTCACCGCAGTCGACGCGATCGACTTCGACGTGGCGCCCGGCGAATCGTTCGGCTTCCTGGGACCCAACGGCGCCGGGAAGACGTCTGCGATGCGGATGATCGGGTGCGTCTCGCCGGTCTCGGACGGAGAGCTGTCCGTCCTGGGGATGGACCCGCGAACCGAAGGCCCCCGGATCCGGGCCCGCCTGGGGGTCGTGCCCCAGCAGGACACGCTCGACGGGGAGCTGACGGTAGCGGACAACCTCGCCATCTACGGCCGATACTTCGACCTCCCCCGGGACGTCATCCGGAGGCGTGTCGCCGAGCTCCTCGACTTCGTCCAGCTCACCGAGCGGGCGCGCGACCAGGTCGAGCCGCTCTCCGGGGGGATGAAGCGACGCCTGACGATCGCCCGGAGCCTGATCAACGAGCCGGACCTGCTCCTCCTCGACGAGCCGACCACCGGCCTGGACCCACAGGCCAGGCATCTCCTCTGGGACCGGCTCTACCGGCTCAAGCAGAAGGGTGTGACGCTCGTCCTCACGACCCACTACATGGACGAGGCCGAGCAGCTCTGCGATCGGCTCGTGGTGATGGACAAGGCGAGGATCGTGGCCCAGGGCTCGCCGCGCCAGCTCATCGCCCAGCACAGCAGCCGGGAGGTCCTCGAGATGCGCTTCCCGGTGGGCGTCCAGGAAACGCTCGACGGTGCGCTCGATGGCCTGGGGGACCGGGTCGACCGGCTGCCGGATCGCGTCCTGGTCTACACGGACGACGGCGACGCCGCGGCCGCCGTCGCCCACGAACGCGGCCTGCGGCCGGAGATGAGCCTTGTCCGGCGGTCTTCGCTGGAGGATGTCTTCCTGCGGCTGACCGGCCGGAGCCTGGTCGACTGAAGGCTGCGTGAACACGCCGCCCGCGGTCCGCGTGCTCGAGCACGAGCTGCTGAAGTACCGGCGCGCGTTCCGGGGCACGCTCGTGAGCTCGTTCCTGAACCCGGTCCTCTACCTGGCCGCGATGGGTGTCGGGCTGGGAGGCTACGTCGCGTCCAGCCGGGCCGGCGCCGCCGGGTCCGCGGCCGTTCTCGGCGGGGTGAGCTACCTCGCGTTCCTGGCGCCCGGGCTGCTCGCGTCGACCGCGATGCAGATCGCCGCCGGCGAGTCGACGTTTCCCATCATGGGCGGGATCCTGTGGGACCGGGCCTTCCTGGGCATGCTCGCGACGCCGATCCGCGTGATCGACATCCTCACCGGCAAGCTGCTTTACATCTCGCTCCGCCTGGCGCTCGCGACCAGCGTGTTCTTCGGGGTGATGACCGTCTTCGGGGCGGCCGGGGGTCCTCAGGCGATCCTCGCCATCCCGGCGGCGATGCTCACCGGCCTTGCCTTCGTGACCCCGATCATCGCCTACTCGGCGAGCCAGAAGGACCCCGGTGGTTTCAACAGCCTCTTCCGCTTCGGGGTGATCCCGCTCTTCCTGTTCTCGGGGACGTTCTTCCCCGTCAGCCAGCTGCCCGGTCTCCTGCAGCCCGTGGCGTTCGCCACGCCGCTCTGGCACGGCGTCGACCTGTGCCGGACGCTCGCACTCGGGACGGCGACCCCGGGCGGCGTGCTGATCCACGTCGCGTACCTCGTCGGAGTCGCGGGCCTGGGACTCCTGCTCGCGTCCGTCGCGCTGCGTCGCCGGTTGCGATCGTGAGCGTCCTGGTCCGGCCCCGGAGTGCGGTCCGGTTCGGTAGCCGCCACGCGGGCCGCCTCATCGAACGCAACGTCCTCGTCTACCGGCGCACCTGGATGGTCATCGTATCGGGCTTCTTCGAGCCGCTGCTCTACCTGCTCTCGATCGGCCTCGGTCTCGGCGCGCTCATCGGCGCCGTTCCGTTCGGTGGCCACGACGTGCCCTACACGGTGTTCGTCGCCCCCGCCCTGATGGCCTCGTCGGCGATGAACGGGGCGATCTACGACTCGACGATGAACGTTTTCTACAAGCTGCGCGAGGCGCGGACCTACGACGCGATCCTCGCCACCCCGATCGGCCCGGGCGACGTGGCGTTGGGCGAGATCGGCTGGGCCCTGATCCGCGGAGCGATCTACGCGACGACGTTCCTGCTCGTGATGGTCGGGCTGGGATTCGTCCGGAGCCCCCTCGCAATCCTGGCGGTCCCGGCCGCGATCCTCATCGGCTTCGCGTTCGCCGGGGTCGGGATGGCCGCCACCACGTTCATGCGGACATGGCAGGACATGGACATGGTCCAGCTCGTCATCCTGCCGCTCTTCCTGTTCTCGGCGACCTTCTATCCGCTCGCCACCTACCCCGACGCGCTGCGCCTGCTCGTCGAGCTGACGCCGCTCTACCACGGAGTGGACCTGATCAGGAGCCTGACGACGGGGTTCGTGGGGCCCGGCCTCCTCATCCACGTGGCGTACCTCGCGGCGATGGGCACGCTCGGCCTCGCGGTCACTGCACGGCGGCTCGACCGGATGCTCCTCAGATAGCCCGGGCCCCAGCCGTGACGCGCGTCGCCGACCGCCCGCCCTCGGCCGCAACCTGGTGGTACACGGTCCGCGGCGTCGATGCCCGGGGCTGTGTCGGCAGCCTGTCCGGCGGGAGTGCCGCTCCCGCCGGCTCGCCCACGCCGGCGGCGCCGGGAGGCAGCCCGGCCGGGCGCCGTCCCGATCATCCTCGTGCTCGCGGCGCTGGGCGGAGGCGGGCTCCACTGGGTCGCCGTTTCCGCGCGGGGCGACCGGGGCTGACGTGCGGCCGACGGCTCCGGCACGGGCGAGCGGACCGCCGGTCCCCAGCGTATCCTGCGACGCCATGAGCCCTCGAGCCAAGCGCCCCGAACCAGCCGCCGCCCGAACCGCGATCGGTATCGATGTCGGCGGAACCGGCGTGAAGGCCGCCGTCGTCGACCTGGTCAGCGGGGAGCTCGCATCTCCCCGATTGCGGGTCAAGACGCCCCAGCCGGCAACCCCGGAGGCCGTCGTCGCGGCGGTCGGCGGGATCGTGGACCAGCTCGTGGCCGACGGACATGTCGGGCCGGGCATGCCGGCCGGGGCGGGTCTGCCGGGCGTGGTGAAGGCAGGGCGCCTGATGACGGCGGCCAACATCGACAAGTCATGGATCGACGCGCCCGCCGAGGCGATGCTCACGGCGCGCCTCGACCGGCCCGTGCGCCTCGTCAACGACGCCGACGCGGCAGGCCTCGCGGAGGCCACGTTCGGCGCGGCGCGGGGCGTGCCGGGCACGGTCCTCCTGCTCACCATCGGGACCGGCATCGGGAGCGCACTCTTCATCGACGGCCGGCTCCTGGACTCGACCGAGTTCGGGCACGTGACGTACCGGGGGAAGGACGCCGAGACCCTGGTCTCTGGAGCCGCCCGCGAGCGGCGTGGGATCGGCTGGCGGAAGTGGGCCCGGGAGTTCAGCGAGTACATGGCGCTCCTGGAGCGCTGGTTCTGGCCCGACCTCATCATCCTCGGCGGTGGCGTCAGCAAGGAGTACGCGAAGTACGGCAAGTACCTCACGGCACGCGCCCCGATCGTCACCGCCCAGTATCTCAACACGTCCGGCATCGTCGGGGCGGCGCTCGCCGGGGCCGGAGTCGGGCTCGCCGCGGCGGTGATCGCCCGGGAGGATGCCTCCACGTCCAGGACCGGAGCTCCCGGTGCTGGCGCGCCCGGCGCACCCGGGTCGAAGGCGCGGGACGCGGACGGCGCCGCGTCGCTGGTCATCGAGGACCAGCCCTCGCGCTGATCCGGGCGGGCGCCGGTCGGCCCGGCCTCCACGGGCGCGCAGGCGCCCGATCGCGAACCTCCCGTAGACTGGCGGGCGCATGGCGACCGAACGCGACTATTACTCGATCCTTGGCGTTCCCCGCACGGCCACGGACGCGGAGATCAAGCGGGCCTTCCGGAAGCTCGCCCAGCAGTGGCACCCGGACGTGAATCGCGACCCCGAGGCGGACGAGCGCTTCAAGGAGATCAACGAGGCGTACCAGGTGCTGTCCGACCCGCAGCGCCGTCGGGCCTACGACATGTTCGGGACGGCCGGCGTGGACGGGTCCGGCTCGTTCGGCGGGCAGCAGGGGTTCGGCGGCTTCTCGGACATCTTCGATGCCTTCTTCGGCGGGACGGCGGCGGGCGCAGGCGGCGCGCGACGCGGCCGCGCCGCGGCCGGTTCGGATCTCCGCTATGACCTGCGGGTCAGCTTCGAGGAATCCATCCGCGGCACGGAGAAGGAGATCGAGTTCGTCGTCCTCGACCGCTGCGCAACATGCTCCGGGAGCGGGGCGAAGCCCGGTTCGACCGCCACTGCGTGTCCCCAATGCCAGGGGCGAGGCGAGATCCGGCACGTGCGCCAGACCATGCTGGGCCAGATGGTGAACGTGGTCGCCTGCCCGCGTTGCCGCGGCGAGGGCAAGGTCGTCGAGGCGCCCTGCGAGACGTGCGGCGGCGACGGGCGGCGCGAGCGGACGAAACGGCTCCGCGTCAGCGTCCCGGCCGGGATCGACGACGGCCACCAGATCCGCCTCGCGGCGGAGGGTGAGGTCGGGCCGCGTGGCGGCCCGCCGGGAAGCCTGTACGTCGCGATCCACGTGACGCCCCATCCGTCGCTCAGGCGCGAGGGCACGGAGCTCTTCCATGAGCTCTCCCTGTCGATCGCCCAGGCGACGCTCGGGACGACGGTGCGGGTGCCGACGGCGGACGGCGAAGAGGACGTCGAGATCAAGCCGGGCACCCAGCCGGGGACCGAGATCCGCCTTCGTGGCCGCGGCGCGCCCCACCTGCGCCGTGCCGGTGCGCGCGGCGACCTCCACGTCCTCGTCGACGTCAGGATCCCGACCAAGCTGACGAAGGAGCAGCGTGAGGCCCTCGAGGCGTTCGCTTCCGCCTCGGGAGAGACCGGGCTCGGAACCGGCAGGACCGGCGTCCTCGACCGTCTCAAGGAGGCGCTGGGGTGACCGGGGCATCGGCCGCCGACCCGGCGGCCGATGGGCTCGTCGGGGACGACACCTGGCTCGAGCTGGCGGTCACCTGTGATCCGGAGGCCGTCGAGGCGGTGAGCGAGATCCTCTCCCGCGTCGCGCCGGGAGGCGTGAGCGTCGAGCCCGGGTTCAGACTGACCGACGACGGCCTGGGCGCAGTTGCCGACCCATCCCGGGCCGCGACCGTGCGGGCCTACCTGCCCGCGCGCGACCCCGCGGCGGTCCGGGATGCCATCGCGACGGCGGAGCGCGCGCTCGAGCACCTCACCGCCTTCGGCCTGCGCGAGATCGGTCAGCTCGAAACGGGCGTGGTCCACGAGTCCGACTGGGCGAGCGCCTGGAAGCGACACGTCCACGTGCTGCGGATCGGGCGCCGGATCGTCATCCGGCCGACCTGGCGGTGCCACCGCAGGCGGCCCGGGGATGTCGTGATCGCGATGGACCCCGGGTTGGCGTTCGGCACCGGCCTCCACCCGACGACACGGCTCTGTCTCGCCGGGATCGAGCGCTGGGCGGACGAAAGCCTGCTTGCCCGCGGGGCCGCCCCGGGCGGAAGCGCCCGATTCCTCGACGTGGGCTGCGGGTCCGGGGTGCTCGCGCTGGCGGCGGGACTCCTCGGCGCCGGTCAGCTCGTGGGCGTGGACACGGACCCGCTCGCGATCGAGGCAACGCTCGCGAACGCCCGGCGCAACCGGCTCGCCGGGCGCATCCGCGCGTGGCAGGGCTCGCTGCCGTCGGGCGCGGGCCCGTTCGACCTGGTCGCCGCGAACCTCATCGCGTCCGTGCTCGTCGCCCTCGCGCCGGCGCTCCGCGCCGAGCTCCGGCCGGGCGGCCGGCTGCTCGCGTCCGGCATCTTCGTCGATCGCGAGCCGGACGTCCGCTCGGCCTTCGCGGCTGCCGGCCTCGCGATTCTGTACCGCGAGGCAGACGGCGACTGGGTTGCCCTCGACGCCGAGCGGCCGGGAGGCTGACCCCGGCCGCGCGTCCGTCACGTCAGACGCCGGCGCCGCGTTGCGCCCGCGACCGCACCGCGCGCCCCGTGCCGGGCACACTAGCGCCATGGTCGCGCAGCGCGTCTCCAGCAGCCCTCGACCCGTCCGGCGGGCCTCCATCACGAACCTCGGGTGCAGGGTGAACCAGGCCGAGATGGAGGGCGTCGTTCGGTTCCTGCAGGGTCGCGGGATCGATCTCGTGGCGGAGGGCACCCCCGTCGATCTTCACGTCGTGAACACGTGCAGCGTCACCGCCGTGGCGGACGACAAGTCGCGCAAGGCGCTCCGGCGAGCCCGGCGCACGAGCCCGGATGCGACGATCCTCGTGAGCGGCTGCGCCGTCGCGGTGGACCCGGCCGGGTTCGCGCGCCAGGATCCTCGCGCGCTCCTCGCGCCGAATCGTGCCGCCGGCGGATTCGGCGCCGAGATCGAGCGGCTGCTCGGGCTCCCGCCCGCCCCGGCGGACGGATCCGGCGCCGCGTCCCCGGCCCGCGTCGACAGGACGCGCGCGTTCGTCAAGGTGCAGGACGGCTGCTCGTTCCACTGCACCTACTGCATCATCCCGCGGGCACGCGGCCCGGAGCGGTCGAGCGCCCCCGATGCCGTGCTCGCCGAGGTCCGCCGGGCGCTCGCCGCCGGCCATCGCGAGATCGTCCTGACCGGGATCAACATCGGCACGTACGACGGCGGCTGGTCCGAACCGGGGGCCCGCGGAGCGCACGTTCGCGGCGTGGCCACGCTGGCCGACCTGGTCCGGCGGATCCTTGCCGAGACCGACGTGGAGCGCATCCGGCTCTCCTCGATCGAGCCGCAGCACGTCGATGACGATCTGCTCGACGCCTGGGGATCGGAGGGTGCCGGACGCTGCCTGCCGCACTTCCACCTGCCGCTCCAGTCGGGCGACGACGGGGTGCTGCGACGGATGGGCCGTCGCTACGACACGGCCCGGTATGCGGCGATCGTGGCGCGGATCCGCGCCGTCTTCCCCGCGGCCGCCGTCCACGCCGACGCGATCGTCGGCTTTCCGACCGAGGACGACGCGGCCTGGAACCGGTCGCTCGCGTTCGTGCGCTCGCTCGACCTCGCCGGGATCCACGTCTTCCGCTTTTCGGAGCGGCCCGGCACGCCCGCCAGCCGGATGGCCGGCCAGGTGCCCGAGCCCGTGCGTCGGGCTCGGGCCGCCGAGCTCCTGGAGCTCGGCGCGGCGGCGCGGCGGACGTTCGCCGTGCGTGCGATCGGCGGGGAGCGACGCGTGCTCTTCGAGCGGCGTGACCCGGCCGGCGGCTGGACCGGGCATGCCGACGACAACATCCTCGTGCGCGCCGTGCCACCCGGCGATGCGGGGACCCTGGCCGGGGAGCTTGCGCGCGTGGCGATCGAGCGGGTCGATCCGTCCGACCCGGGGCGCGTGATCGGCCGCCTGCTCGAGCGTCTTCCGCCGTCGCTCGCGCGGCCGGCCGGGAACGCCGGTGCGGAAGCCGTCGTACGCTTCCGCGCTGGGGCCGGTGGTCCGGCGACCAGCATCCGTTCCAGCGGAGGTCCTGCGTGAGCACCGAATGCCTGTTCTGCCGGATCGTCGCCGGGGAGGTTCCGGCGACGAAGGTGCACGAGGATGAGCTGACCGTCGCGATCCGCGACATCCATCCCGCGGCGCCCGTCCACCTGCTGCTCATACCGCGGGAGCACGTTGAATCCGCGCTCGATCTCACCGATCTCGACGCGCGCCTGGTCGGCCGGCTCGTCGCGGCCGCGGCAAGCCTCGCGCGTTCCACGGGGATCGCCGACGGCGGATACCGGCTCGTCGTCAACGCGGGCGTCGACGGCGGCCAGACCGTCAATCACCTCCACCTGCACCTGCTCGGTGGCCGGGCCATGCAGTGGCCGCCCGGATGACGAGTCGCCGGTGGTCCGGCAGGGTCCGTTCGATCGACCACCGGACGCTCGCCGCCGTTCTCATCGGAGCGGGTTCCCTGCTCGCCGGGTGTGGCGGCGCTGCGAGCGCCCAGACCACGCCCCAGGCGCTCGCAACCGCGCAGCCGACCGCCCCCGCCTCCGTCGAGGCGACGCTCGGGCAGCTCAAACGCGCCGCCCGCGCCACCGGGATAGCGATCGAGCCCACCCTGACCGAGGTCCGCCCCGCCGAGCCACCGTCGTTCGCCGCGGTCGCCCGGTGGCCGTTCCATGCGCTCCTCCCGGACGACCCGGCCGGCGGCTTCTTCGTGATCTACGGGTTCTCGACCGCCGCCCTCGCGGCGAACGGGGCCCGCGACCTCGCCGCCTACATCACGAGCGGGCCGGGGAGGGTCCAGTTCCCGCCGGACGTCCGCTTCGTGCTGCGCCAGTTGGATTCGACGCTCGTCTTCTACCCCTGGTCGCCCGCGTCGTCACCCGACCCGAAGACGGGCGGCCTGGCGGCCGCGATCGCCTCGGTGGGCGCGGAGGTGCCGATCCCGCCCGGCTGAGGCCGGGACGGCCGCCCGCCTCGACGTTCGGCGTGTGCGGCTACGAGCCCTCGATCACCGGGAGGGGCGCCGAGACTGCCGCCCAGGCGCGGACCTGGTCGCGCCTGACCTTGAGCGTCAGCGTGCGCGGGAAGTCGACGTCGGGCCAGAACCGCCACGCGGCGACCCTGGCGTGCACGGCGAGGGTCGCATTCGCGGCCTTCACCGCGGCGTCCATCTCCGCCCGGACACGGGTGGCCGTGCCCTCGTCCTCGAACGCCCCGGCCGGTCGCCCATCGATGGTTCCAACGGCACTGCCCTGCCCGGCCAGCGGGGCCAGGATGATCGCCTCGATCCGACCGGGCGCGGTCTCGAGCACGATCGAGTCGCGGACCCCGGCGACGTGAAGCGCGTTCTCGACGTCCTCGGGGAAGACGTTGAGGCCGTTCGGCAGGACGATGATGTCCCGCTTCCGGCCGTGGAGGACGAGCCGCCCGCGCCCATCGAGCCTTCCCAGGTCGCCGGAGCGGTAGAAGCCGTCCTCCGTGAACGCGGCGGCGGTCGCCGCCGGATCCTGCCAGTAGCCGCGCGCGACGCTCGGACCCCGGAACAGGATCTCGCCATCCTCGGCGATGCGCAGCTGCATGCCGGGCACCGGCCGGCCGACCGTGCCACGCGGGTGGTCCCGCCAGGTCGTGCACGTGCCCGATCCGGTCTCCGTGGAACCGTAGCCCTGCATGACGACGATCCCGATCTCCTCCCAGCCCTGCTGGACGGCCGGCGGGAGGAAGGCTCCCGCCGACACGAGCAGCCGCAGGTGCCCGCCCAGCCGCCGATGGATCCCGCGGAAGAGCAGACGCCGGGCCGCCATCGGCAGGTGACGGGCGACCATCCGGGCGCGTCGGAACTGGGCCGCCCGGCCCTGTCGCTCGACCTCGCGCTCGACGGCCGCCCAGAACAGCTCGAGCAGCTGCGGAACCAGGATCATCGCCGTCGTCCGGTGGTCGCGGATCGACTCGAGGATGACCCGTGGGTTGCGGGTCCGGACGTACACGATGTCGGCGCCGAGGTCGAGGACCAGGTAGAGCCCGATCGCCTGCTCGAACAAGTGGGCGAGCGGAAGGACGGACGTCACGCGGTAGTCCATGTCGGGGACCAGCCGGTGGAACCCGTCGATGCCCGCCATCGTGTTCTCGTGCGCCAGCACCACGCCCTTCGGCGCGCCCGTCGTGCCGGAGGTGAAGACGAGCAGGTAGGGGTCGCCGGGCTCCGGGCGTGCCCATGTCCCCAGCGTCGCCTCCCAGTCGGCCGGAAACGCGGCTTCGGGCTCCGCGCACAGCTCCTCGAGCGTGACGGAGGGCATCCCCTCCAGGTCCGCCTCGGCGGGGTCCGGGGCGTCGCGCCCGGACCCGATCGCGAGCTGCACCGCCCCCGAACGTTCCGCGATCCGGGCGATCGTGGCCGGAGCCATTCGCAGGTCGAGCGGCACGAGGATCAGGCCCGCCCGCATCGCCCCGAAGTAGGCGGCGGCAAGCTCCGGGCCGGACGCCGACCACGTCAGCAGCCGATCGCCCGGCCGCAACCCGCGCGAGCGGAGCCGCCACGCTGCGAGCCGGCTCCGACGGTCGAGCTCGCGGTAGCTCCACGCCTCCGTCTCGCCGTCTTCGCGCCGGAGCGCGAGCGCGGGCCGCTCGCCGTAGCGAAGCGCCGCTCCGTCGAGGAGGTCGACGAGAGTCCGGCGGGTCGGCGTCATCGGCCCATCGTGGAGGAACGTCACCCGCTGCGCAACGGGGGACCGGTCTCGGCGGGCTCGCGCGCACCCGCAGGCGGGTTTGCAACCCCGCCGCACCCGGGCTACACTCCGGCGGGCCCGGAGGCCGCGCTCGCGCGCGCCCTCGAGCACGTGCGCGCCGACACTCGCCCGGCGGCGCCACGAGACCGTCGATCCCTGGGCGGAGGAGGTGATCCCGGCATTGGCAGAGATCCGCGTTGGTGAGAACGAGACCTTCGAGAGCGCGCTTCGCCGTTTCAACAAGAAGATCCAGCAATCGGGCATTCTCGCCGAGGCTCGCCGTCGCGAGCACTACGAGAAGCCCAGCGTGAAGCGGAAGCGGAAGGAAGCAAAGCGCAAGAAGGCCGCCCGCCAGCAGGGTTAGCCGCCGGGACCGGCGGCGCGATGGTCCATCGGCCCGACGTGGCCGATCGACTCTCCCGCACGGACGCCGGTTCCACCTGCTTCCCCGGCCCGAGACCCGGGCCCCGGAGGCCCCCAGCGCACGACGCGGCGCCGTCCCACACACGGAGTGTGAGCGGGCCGGCGCCGGTGCGGGAGGAGCCACCGCCGGTGTCCCTTCGAGATCGCCTGCACGACGAGATGACGGCCGCCATGCGGTCGGGTGACGTGCTACGCCGCGACACGCTCCGGATGGCGCTGAGCAGCATCTACGGGGTGGAGAAACGCGAGCACGCGAACCTCTCCGACGAGGCCGTCGTCGCGGTCCTCGCGCGAGAGGTGAAGACCCGCCGCGAATCGGTCGAGGCCTACCGGAACGGGCGTCGGGAGGACCTTGCCGCGAAGGAGGAGGCGGAGATCGCGATCCTCTCCGTCTACCTCCCCCAGCCGCTCACCGAGGAAGCGTTGCGCGGGCTCGTTGCGGACGCGATCGCCGCGACCGGCGCGACGTCTCCCCGCGATCTCGGCCGGGTGATGGGTCACCTTGCGGCGACCATTCGCGGTCGCGCAGACGGCAAGCACGTCAGTGCGCTCGTCGGCGAGGCGCTCGCCGGGGCGGCGCGCGCCGGCGGAGGCTGAGCCGATGCTCTCCCGGCGCTTCGACCGCGTGACACGCTTCACCCGGAACGATGCCGTTCGGCTCGCGGTCGCCACGATCCTGCTGGTCGGCGGCCTGACCGCGATCCTGTCCATCGGCGACCTTCCGCAGGCCTACAACGTGCAGGCGGGCAGCATGGCTCCCCAGCAGATCCGGGCCCCCCGGGCGATCCAGTTCGAGTCGGCGGTCCAGACGGCCGACGCCCGCCAGGCGGCCAGCGCGGCGGTTCAGCCGCAGTACGACTTCCGCGCAGACACCGCCTCGTCGCTCGCCCGCCGCCAGCTTGACACGCTCACCATGGAGCTGGCGCCGGTCGACGCCGCCTTCGCTGGGTCGCTGACCCCGGACCAACGGGTCACGGCGCTCGATGCCACCCTGAGCGGCATCTCCGCCGCGGCCCGCAAGACGCTCGAGGCGATGTCGGTCGACCGCTGGTCGCTCGTCGCGGCCGAGGCGACGCGTGTGCTCGGCACGCTCCAGCGCTCCGAGCTGCGCGACTCCGAGATGGAGGCCACACGGGGCGACCTGGGCGGGCTCTTCTCGTCCCAGCTCACCGATGACGAACGCGGCCTCGCAACGGAGATCGTCAGCCCGCTCCTGGTCCCGAATTCCACCTACAGCGACATCCTCACCACCGAGGCACGCCAGGCCGCCGCCGATGCCGTGGCACCGGTCCAGGTCCAGATCGCCAAGGGCCAGATCCTCGTCGATGCCGGGGTCGTCGTCACCGCCGCCGAGATCGAGACGCTCCAGGCGCTCGGCCTGACCGAGGCCCATCTCGACATCGCCCGGATCGTCGGCTGGCTCCTGCTCGCCGCGCTCGTGGTGATCCTCTACCTTGCCTGGCTGTGGCGCTATCGGCAGGAGGTCTGGCACCGGGCCCGGACCCTCGCCCTTCTCGGGGCGATCCTGCTCGTGACCGCGCTCGTCTACCGGATGACCGCCGGGCGCTCCGTCCTGCCGTTCTTCGTGCCCGGTGCGGGGGCGGGGATGCTCGTCGCGATCCTGCTGGGCGCGGGGCCGGCGACGATCCTGTCGTTCTTCCTGGCGATCATCGCCGGCGCCTCCAACGATCTGTCCCTCGAGCTGGCGACCTACGTTTTCATCGGCTCGCTGACCGGCATCCTGGCCGTCCGTCGCGGCGACCGGGTGGCCGTCTTCCTGCAGGCCGGCCTCGCGATCGCAGTCGTCAACATCGCCGTCGTCTCGATCTTCTCGTTGCTCGGCACGCGCGACATCACCGGCGTCCTCCAGCTCTTCGCAGCCTCCGCCGCCTCTGCCGCTGCGGCGGCCGTGGCCACGGTCGGCACGTTCCAGGCGGTCGGCAACCTGTTCGGGATCCTGACCGTCTTCCAGCTGCTGGAGCTGGCCAACCCGTCACAGCCGCTGCTCCGGCGGCTCCTGCTCGAGACCCCGGGCACCTACCACCACGCGCTGATGGTCGGCAACCTCGCCGAGCGCGCGGCCGAAGCGATCGCTGCGGATCCGCTGCTCGCGCGCGTCGCGGCCTACTACCACGACGTCGGCAAGCTCGAGAACCCGTCCGGCTTCATCGAGAACCAGGCCGGCGGGGACAACATCCACGATCACCTGTCCCCCCAGGCCAGCGCCCAGCTGCTCAAGTCGCATGTCTCCGGTGGGATCGACATCGCCTACCGGGCGAAGCTCCCGAAGCCGCTGATCGCCTTCATCCCGCAACACCACGGGACGACCCGGATGAGCTACTTCTGGGCCAAGGCGCGCGAGGAGGCGGCGGCGCCGCTCGGGGGCCTTGGGTCGGCTGCCGGACTTGCCGCGGCGAACGCGCTCGACGAGCGACCGTTCCGCCACACCGGCCCCAAGCCCCAGACGAAGGAGGCGGCGATCCTCATGCTCGCCGACGGCGTCGAGGCGTCGGTCCGGTCCCTCGCCAGCCACGACGAGCCCTCCATTCGCGCGATGGTCAGCCGGATCATCACCGACCGCCTCGAGGACGGCCAGTTCGATGAGTGCCCGCTGACGCTCCGCGACATCGAGCAGGTCCGCGAGGCGTTCGTGGCCCAGCTGCTCGGGATGTACCACCAGCGGATCGCCTATCCACAGAACAAGATCGTGGAGCTTGAGGCCCGACGCGAGGCGGGTGCCGGCGGCCGGGACGCATGACCCCACTGCCGTCGAGCCCGGTTCGTCGCCTCTACCGTCCCCCCTTTCGCATCGACCTCGAGCTCCGGGCAGGTCAGCCGTGCCTCCTGCCGGCCTCTGCCCTGGCGCGCGTCCTGCGCTCGGCGCTGATCGAGGGCGGGGCGCCGGAACCCGCCTCGGTCGGACTCGTGCTCGCGGGCGATCGTGAGCTCGCGCGTCTCAACCGCACGTTCCTCGGCGCGCTGGGAGCCACCGACGTCCTCTCGTTCCCGCTCCTGCCGCCCGAGGCGTACCCGCCCCACCGGCGCGCTCCGCAGCTGCCGCCGGTCCCGGTCCCGCGACCGTCCGAGCCCGCCTTCCTCCTGCCGCCCGGCGCACGGCTCCACCTCGGCGACATCGTGATCTCGGTCGAGCGCGCGATCCGCCAGGCGACGGAGGGCCGTGGCGGTCAGACCGGCGACGTCGGCTGGGCACCGGCCGACGAGCTTCGCCTGCTCGTGGTCCACGGCGCGCTCCACCTGTGCGGCTGGGACCACGCCGAGCCCGGGGAGGAGGCGGAGATGCGGTCGCTGGAGCGGGCGATCCTCACCCGCGCATGACCCGCCGCGACCGGGGCGCGATACCATCCCGTCGAGGCCCGGACCAGGCGGATCCGGGCCGTTCGTCGTGGGCGTCGGAGGACGTGTGAAGGTCGTCGTCGGGCTCGGGAATCCGGGCGAGCAGTACGCGAAGACGCGCCACAACGTCGGCTGGATGGTGGTCGATCGGCTCGCCGACCGGGCCGGCTGGAGCGGTCGCGGGCGGACCCGCGACGCGAGCGCAGTGGTGCAGGGCCGCTTCCGCGGCCTCGACCTCGTGCTCGCAAAGCCGCTCACCTTCATGAACGATTCTGGCCTCGCCGTGCGCCGGCTGGTCGCCCGCGAGCGCGCGCCGCTTCACGAGATCCTGGTGGTGACCGACGACTTCAGCCTGCCCTTCGGGAAGATGCGCTTCCGCGAGGGCGGCAGCCACGGCGGCCACAACGGCCTCCGTTCGATCATCGAGGAGCTCAACACGGAGGCGTTCCCCCGGCTCCGGATCGGGATCGGCGAGCCGGGCCGGGATGCCGTCGATCATGTCCTCTCGGTCTTCCAGCCGGCGGAGCGGCATCGTCTCGACGAGCTCCTGGACGCCGCCGCGGACGCGGTGGAGGCGTGGGCGCGCGACGGTCTCAGCAAGGCCTCGAACCGCTTCAACGCATTTCAGCTCCGGCCGGCCGACGAGGCCCGGACCGCCCCTCCCGGCGAGGTCGATGGGCCGCCTGGCGCGGATGGAGTTCGCCGGACGAGGACCGGCTGGCGGAGGACGCGGCCGGACGGCCCGGACGAGCCGCGCCCGTGAGCGGACGCAGGCCCGGTGATCCTGCCCACCGGGCAGCCCGATCCTGGCCGGCCGGAGCCGGCCCGGCACTCGACGACCGAACATCCCGGCACCGAATCCCGGACCTCGCGGTCCTGCCGCCCCTGCTCCACCCCACGCCGCCGTTCCGGGCGCTGAGCGCCGCGCTCGGCCCGGGCGGCGCTGCTCCGGGCAGACGGGGCCGGCACGCTGCCGTGACGACGGTCCCCCACGGCGCCAAGACGTACCTCGCGGCGGCGCTCGCCCTCGCCGGAGGAGAGCGGGTCTGCTGGATCGCGCGGGACGCGGAGATCGGCGACCGTGTCGCTGACGAGCTCGTCGCGTGGCTCGGGGATCCCGGCGCGGTGGCGGTCCTGGAGCCGCGGACGGCCCTCGCGTACGAACGGAGCGAACTGGTCCGGGACGAGTCCGCGGCGCGTGTCGCTGCGCTGGCAGCGTGGCGGGCCGGGCGCGCCCGGGTCCTCGTCGCCTCGGTCCAGGCGCTCCTCCAGCCGACCCTCGGCCTGGACGACCTGCCGGCCGTGCCCCGCGCCGTCCGCCGGGGGGACCGGCAGGCGCAGGGCGCGCTCCTTGCCGACCTGCTCCGGCTGGGCTACGAGCCGGTCCTCGAGGTTGCCGGGCGCGGCGAGTTCGCGCGTCGGGGTGGCCTCGTGGACATCTTCGCCGCGGGTGCCGACCTGCCGGTGCGGATCGAGTTCTTCGGTGACGAGATCGAGAGCCTCCGCCGTTTCGACCCCACGGACCAGCGCAGCGTCGGGCCGGCCGAGGCCGTCGACCTGTTGCCCGCCAGCGAGTTCCTGCTCCCCGTCGACGGTCCCGTGGGGATCGGCGCGCGGCTCGGGGATCTGGCCGGCCGGCTCCCGGAGCGGCTGGCCGCCGATCTCGCCCGCTTCGAGGGGGCGGATGCCGGCGGGCCGCCGGCATTTGGCGCCACGCGCGCCCTGGAGGCGGGGGACGCCGCCGAGGTCTGGGCGGCGATCCTGTGCCCGGCGTCCGGCCTCGATCATCTCATGCCCGAGACGCTCCTCGTCGTCGACGAGCCCGGGGACGTGGCCTCGGCGGCCGAGTTCCTCTGGGAGCAGGCTGCCGAGCGACGGCGCGACCTGGTTGCCGCGGGCGATCTCCCCGCGGAGTGGCCCAGCGCGTACGTCGCGCGCCGAGACTGGGATGACCGCCTCGCCCGCGGCCGAACGCTGGAGCTGACATGGGAATCTGGTCCGCTCGTGGCGATCGGCGGCACGGCCGCCACGGAGGACGCGTTCGGCTGGCGCGAGCCGGTGCTGCCGCCCGGCCGGAGCGTGAGCCTCGCGCGCGCGATCGAGCGCTGGCGCGCGGGCGCGCCAGCCACCGTCCCGCTGGCGGACGAGGAGGATGGCACGAGCCGCCGGCCGTCGGTCCAGGCGGGGTTCGCGGAGTCGCGGCTGGCCCCGGCGGCCGCGCGTTCGCCGGTTCCACGGATCGTGATCACCTCGGACCAGGCGCCCCGCCTCTCGGAGGTCCTGGGCGAGGCCGGGATCCCGGCCGGGGTCACGCTGCGCCCGCTGGGGGCACCGCCGCCGGGGGCGGTGACGCTCGTTGGGCGGAGCCTGAACGCCGGCTTCGCGGGCGGCCCGGACGGGCTCGTCCTGGTCACGGACCGCGAGCTCTTCGGGACCGTGCGCGTCCGCCGGCCGAAGGCGCTGCGCCGCGTGGTCCCGCGCGACATCCTGGAGCGCCTCACGCCGGGCGATCTCGTCGTCCACGTGGACCACGGGATCGGCCGCTATGCCCGGATGCTCCGCCGTGGCAGCGACGGCGGGGAGCGCGACTATCTGGAGATCGGCTTCGCCGGCAGCGACGTGATCTTCGTGCCGGTCGAGCAGATCACCCGGATCAGCCGCTACGCGGGGGCGGAACGGCCGGGCCTCTCCAGGCTCGGGGGCGGTGAGTGGGCCCGGACGAAGGCCCGCGTGCGCAGGGCCGTCACGGACCTCGCCGGCGATCTCCTGGAGCTGTACGCGGCGCGGGCCGCTGCGGAGGGTCACGCCTTCTCGCCCGATACGCCCTGGCAGCAGGAGCTCGAGGCGTCGTTCCCCTACGAGGAGACGCCGGACCAGGGACGCGCCATCGACGAGGTGAAGGCGGACATGGAAGCCGGCCGGCCGATGGACCGGGTCGTCGTCGGCGACGTCGGCTACGGCAAGACGGAGATCGCCCTCCGGGCGGCTTTCAAGGCGATCCAGGACGGCCGCCAGGTGGCGGTCCTCGTCCCGACGACGGTCCTCGCCGACCAGCACCTGCGGACGTTCACGGAGCGGTTCGCCGCCTTCCCGGCCACGGTCCGGCTGCTTTCGCGTTCCGTCGCGCCACGCGAGCAGCAGGCGACGCTCGCCGGGCTGGCCGCCGGGTCGGTCGACCTGGTCGTCGGGACCCACCGGCTCCTCTCGAGGGACGTGCGGTTCCGTGACCTTGGCCTGCTCGTGGTGGACGAGGAGCAGCGCTTCGGCGTCGCCGCCAAGGAGCGCCTCAAGCAGCTGCGCCGGGAGATCGACGTGCTGACGCTCTCGGCGACCCCGATCCCGCGCACCCTGAACCTCGCCCTCGTGGGCGTGCGCGACCTCTCCGTGATCGAGACGCCCCCCGAGGACCGCCTGCCGATCCAGACGCGAGTGGCCGAGGCCTCCGCCGGGCTCGTCAAGGACGCGATCCTGCGCGAGCTGGACCGCGGTGGGCAGGTCTTCTACGTCCACAACCGGGTCGAGACGATCGAGGCGCAGGCCGACCAGCTCCGCAGGCTCCTTCCCGGCGCGCGGATCGTGGTGGGCCACGGGCAGATGGACGAGGGGCGCATGGAGGACGTCATGCGCACGTTTGCGGGCGGCGAGGCCGACGTCCTGGTCTGCACCACGATCATCGAGTCGGGGCTCGACATCCCGAACGCGAACACGATCGTCATCGACCGAGCCGACACGCTCGGCCTCGCCCAGCTCTACCAGCTCCGCGGGCGGGTGGGGAGAAGCTCGCGGCGAGCCTATGCGTACCTGATGTACCGGCGTCGCGACCATCTCTCCGACGAGGCTCGCAAGCGGCTCCAGGCGATCTTCAACGCATCCGAGCTCGGCGCAGGCTTCCAGATCGCGCTGTCCGATCTCGAGATCCGCGGCGCGGGCAACATCCTGGGCGGCGAGCAGTCCGGGCACATGGCCGCCGTCGGCTTCGACCTCTACACCACGCTGCTCGCAGAAGCGGTCGAGGAACGCAAGGCGAGCTGGGAAGGCCGGCCGGTGGCCGTCGCCCCGGCCGGGGCGACGGTGGACCTTCCCGTCGACGCCCACCTTCCGGACAGCTACGTGCCCGACGAGGCGGCCAAGCTCGAGCTCTACCGCCGCCTGGCGCGGGCGCGCACGCCGGGCGACCTGGCCGCCTTCCGCCAGGACGTCGCCGACCGGTTCGGGCCACCGCCCGCGGCGGTGGTCCGGCTCGTCGAGGTGGCCGAGCTGCGTCTCGCGGCCGAGGCCGCGGGCATCACCTCGCTTGCCCGCGAGGAAGGCCAGCTCGTGGTCCGCTTCGGTTCGGGGCTCTCGCGTGGCGAGGCGATGCGCCTGGTCGCGGGCGCGCCCCTCCCCGGTGTCCGGCCCGGAGACGTCACGTTCGGGGCAAGCCAGGTCCGGATCCGCGCGCCGCGCGACGCGGCGCGCGCCTGGGCGCTCACGCAGGCGATCGTCGGGCGCGTGGCCGCGGCCCGCGTCGTGTCGGCTGCCGGCTAGG